>JAGXIQ010000094.1 GCA_024635625.1 Loktanella sp.
AGGCGTGGCCGGAAGTCGATGTCGATATTCGTCCGGGTCTAGCTTTTGATGCGCTGCCAGCACTGCGCCGAGAGGAGGTCGATCTTGTCGTGTCTTCTGATCCGGAAGAGCTGGAAGGGATCACCTTTACGCCCATCTTTGACTATGAACCCGTTTTTGTTGCGGCTGCTGTTCACCCCTTAGCGCAAAAAACGTTTGTCGAGGCTGAAGATTTTCGTGGCCAAACGTTGATTACCTATCCGGTCGATCGTCACCGGCTAGATGTTTTTAGCGAATTGCTGACCCCTGCCAAAGTCGAACCTGCGGCGGTGCGGCAGGTCGAGCTGACGGCGATGATCTTATTGTTGGTCGCGTCTAATAGGGGGGTGGCCGTGCTGCCTGATTGGGTTGTGCGACAGGTGCGTTATAATTCTGACTACGTGACGCGGCCTTTGACGGCCAAAGGAATAACAAAACGGCTTTATGCGGCTACGCGGACGGCTGATGATGGGCTGCCATACCTTAGTCATGTGATCCGATTGGCCCGGCAAGAGGCGGTCAAACTGCAACGCCCCTAGGCGGCGACGGTTGCAGCCCCGGATTGCAGCATCGCGCAGATATTGTCGTAGGACTGTGCGGGCGAAAAGAAGTAGCCCTGCACCGTTTCGCATCCCATGTCCCGTAAAAGGTCTAGTTGCGCTTTTGTTTCGACCCCTTCTGCTACGATGCAGACATCAAGCCCGCGGCCCATGTCTAAAAAGGATTTTACCAGCACATCTGTCGCCCGGTCCGTACCAAGCTTGCTGACAAATCCGGTGTCTAGTTTCAGTTCGTCAAATTCCAGTTCCTGCAAATGCTGGAACGTCGCAAAGCCGGTGCCAAAATCATCAAGCGAGATGCGCACTCCGGCCAGGCGGAGCATTGAGATGGAATCCTTAATCGTCTGTCCGGCACGTGCGATGAAGATATCTTCGGTCACCTCGAACATCAGGTGACCGCGCAGGTTCGGATGTTGCGCCACAACTTCGATCAGGGCGTCGCGGCCCGTCGTTGTTGCCAGCGTCACTTCGGACAGATTGATCGACACTTGGTCAGGCAATAGCTGCATTTTTTGCAAGGCAGTCATATCTTTCAGGACCGCATGCAGGATGTGATCTTGAAATTCTGCTTGCAGGTTCACCTCGTTGATGGCGGGGATGAAAGAGCCGGGTGTGCGCATTTCACCGTTGGGCTGCACCCAGCGCGCCAATGCTTCAAGCCCGACAATGCGGTTCGTCGCGATATCCACTTGCGGTTGGTAGAATGGACAAATTTCACCTTGCTGCATTGCTGCCAGCAGGCGCGCCCGATCATTCAGGTTCGACCGTTTTGGAATGCTGCGTCGATCATAAATGACGACCCGCGATTCGAGGCCGTTTTTGGCGTGATACATCGCCTGATCCGCTTCGTTCAAAAGTTGACCAACGCTTGCCCCCATGTGGGCTGGTGCGATGCCAATGCTGGCCGTGATTTGCAGCTTGCGATGGCTATAGCGCATTGGTTGGTGCAAATGGTCGAGTATGCTTTCAGCAATTCGGTGCAATTCGGATGTGTTGAGAGGGCCGGGCCAGGCAATCGCAAATTCGTCACCACCAAGCCGCGCGATAACGTCTGCCCCGATGATATCAGAGCTAAGCCGACGTGCGATTTCTTTCAAAAGGGCATCGCCGGCAGCGTGGCCGTAGCTGTCGTTAATGGGTTTGAACCCATTTATGTTGATCAATAACAACGCGCCCAATGCGGCTTTGTCATTGCGATCACTGCATAAAATTTCGCCTGCTAAGTCATCGAACGCACGCCGGTTTGGCAGACCCGTTAATGTGTCGCGTAAAGACAGATCCTCAAGCTCCACAAGGCGGCGATTGGCAAGTTCGCGCATGTTTTCATAGGCCGACAACGAGTCTTTGTGATTTTGGGTCGTTTGGACCGAGTTGGCAAAATAGACCAGCAGCAAGCCTGCGACGGCTATGGCGTCTATAGGTTCAGACGGGGTGAAAGAACGAGAAAACAGATCACTGATAATAACGGCGACAATGACATATGACGGCAGCAGCATCGACCAATTGTAGATTGGGACTGCGACGAATGAATTAGACACATGAACAAGTGCGCCAAACATCCAGATAAACGCGCAAATTAAGGTCGCAGTCGTCCCGCTTACCCCAAATAATGCGCCAGCTGTCATATAGATAGACGTCGTCGAAACTGCCGCGACCCAGATGGTAACGCAGCGCCGCGGGGATGGCCGCGGCCCGTCGATGCCCACGCCGGCACCTGCCAGATATGCAGCCGATTCCGACACCACCACCATAAGCGCAACGATGGCGGCAGATTTATGATCTTCACAGTAGGCCAGAATGGCGCTGACCACAGGAATAACGCTCATCCGGGACAAGCGATCACGGCGCACGATGTGCGCTGTCAGCTGCGTTTCCAAGATGAATCGTTCTTTCAGACGGTCCAGCATTTCATACCTTGGTTCCCTGTTCCAAAGCGTTATCGCGCCTTCTTGCGAAGATTCCCTTAACATCAACGCGCCGCCGCACCTTGTATGGTCCGGCCTCCCGTCCTATACGCCGCCCTTGATCCATGGACGGAGGCCCCGATGGCTGGCAGTGCGAACCTCAATGTAATGATGAAAACCGCCCGCAAGGTCGGCCGCGCCTTGCTCAAGGACTTTGGCGAGGTCGAGCAGCTGCAGGTCAGCACCAAGGGCCCCGGCGATTTTGTAAGCCGCGCCGACCGTCAGGCCGAGGAAACGATCCGCAACGAGCTGATGCACGCGCGTCCTAGCTACGGCTTTCTGGGCGAAGAAGGTGCAGAGATCGAGGGCGAAGATCCGACCCGTCGCTGGATCGTTGATCCGCTGGATGGCACCACGAATTTCCTGCACGGTTTGCCCCACTGGGCCGTGTCCATCGCCCTTGAACATAAGGGTCAAGCCGTCGCTGGCGTCATCTATGACCCGGTCAAGGACGAGATGTTCTACGCGGAAAAAGGTGGCGGTGCGTTCGTTAACGAATCCCGTCTGCGCGTATCGGGCCGTCACCGTCTGATCGACAGCATCTTCGCCACCGGCCTGCCTTTTGCAGGGCGCAGCGACCTGCCGGAAACGCTACAGGATCTGGCGCGTATTCTGCCGACTTGCGCGGGTGTGCGCCGGTTTGGCGCGGCTTCGCTCGACCTCGCTTACGTCGCCGCTGGCCGTTATGACGGCTTTTGGGAACGTCGCTTGAAGCCTTGGGACATGGCCGCTGGCCTGATCATCGCCAAAGAGGCCGGCGCGATTGTCGAATCGATCACGCCGGATGGCGACCCGCTGGCTGATGGCACCGTGCTTTGCGCGAACAACGATATTTTTGCGACCTTTGCCAAGGTGATCCGCAAAGCTTAACGCTTGCGGCGCACTGTTGGGATGCGGCTTGATCCGTCCATGTAGGTCATGGGCGGGTTTTGCGGCACCCCGTGGGTGACCTGCCAGAAGGTCACGCCGCCCAGCCGCAACCAAAGCGGTACGGTCAGGATAATCCCGGCCCCAAACCCCCCGATATGTACCCAATAGGCGACGTCGCCATCGCTTCGCGGCCCCAGCCCGCCAAAGGCTTGCATGGCAAACCACAGGCCAAGCATCAGCCAAGCCGGCACTGGGAAGATCTTGAAAAATACGATCAGGATCAGGATGATATCGACGCGCGCGAGGGGGAATAACAGCAAATACCCTCCCATGACGCCTGCGATCGCGCCGGACGCACCGACGGTCGGCGCGGCCGAAGAGGGGTCGGTCATGACCTGGGCCAATCCCGCCGCGATGCCGCAGCAGGTATAGAAGACGGCAAAGGGCAAATGGCCCATCCGGTCCTCTATGTTGTCACCAAAGATGAACAGAAACAGCATGTTACCGGCGAGGTGCAGAAAGCCTGCATGCAGGAACATCGACGTCACAAGCCCGGCAAGACCCTCTCCGCCCGTGAGGCGCGCGGGGATCAGGGCGTAATTATAGTAGAACCAATTCAGCGCGTTATCGTCGGTGATGGTCGCGACTGACCACAGCCAGACCGCGATATTGGCGATCAGCAGGGCATAGGTCACGTAGGGCGTGCGCCGGGACGGGTTGTGATCGCGGATTGGAAACATGGCCCATAGGTGCAGCGGGGCGGGGCCGGGTCAAGGGGCGGGGCCGTGTTGAGGAGTCGGCCGGGTCAAGAGGGCGCAATCGCGCAGCGCCCCCTTTGGCGGTGTCAGGGTGTCAGGACGCCGACCTCTGCCAGCAGCGCGGCGTTACCGCCTGCGGCTGTCGTGTCGATGCAGACGTGGCGTTCATGCATGACGTGGGCGATATCCAGCGTCGCTGTGATCAGTGCGGTGATCGGACCATCGCGGTCGGCCAGCGCACGCGCATAGGTGCGGCCCTGATCGGCGTCGCCCCACCAGATGACGGCCGCAAGCGGTGCAAGCGTTGTCAAAACGCCGGGGGCCACAGTGCCTTGGGCCATCACTGGCTGCCCGCCCCATTGTTCGACCTGCTTGGCCTGCGCCGCCACAGCGGCAGGGCCGGGGCCAAGGCACAGCACAGGGCCGCGTGGGTGCAGGGTGAGACGGTTCGATTCCCCAGTCGGGCCGGGCATATCGCGCGGCTGCATCGCGGGGGGGACGGGGGCGTCCTTCAAAGCCTGCGTCAGGCGCGCTGGCCTGTCTTGGCTGTCCCATTCGGACGGCGTCGCGGTGGCTGGCCTTGGCGCGGTAAAGCGGGGCAGATATTGCGGCCCGCCCGCCTTGGGTCCGGTGCCGGAAAGCCCCTCTCCACCAAAGGGTTGAGAGCCGACAATGGCACCGATTTGGTCGCGGTTCACGTAGATGTTGCCGCAGTCGATGCGGTTGACCATCGTCTCTACCCGGTCGTCGATGCGGGTGTGCAGGCCAAAGGTCAGGCCGTAACCCGTCGCGTTGATGGCATCGATGACCTTGTTCAGATCCTGCGACTTGAAACGCACGACATGCAGGACGGGGCCAAAGATTTCGCGCTCTAGCTGGGCAATACTGTCTAGCGCGATGATTGTCGGGGCAACAAATTCGCCCATGCCGGGCACCGCCAGTTGATGCAAAACGCGGCCTTCGCCTGCGGCCTGCGTGATATGCGCGTTGATCCCGCTGCGTGCATCAGCGTCGATCACTGGACCGATGTCCGTGGACAGATCCCACGGATCGCCCAAGGTCAGCGTATTCATTGCACCCTTCAGCATGGTCAGCAGTTTATCCGCAATGTCGTCTTGGACATACAGGCAGCGCAGGGCCGAACAGCGCTGACCAGCGGACCGGAACGCGCCGTTGACGATGTCGCGCACCGCATGTTCCGGCAGGGCAGTACTGTCGACGATCATCGCGTTCAGCCCGCCGGTTTCCGCGATCAGCGGTGTGCCGGGGGCGCAGTGATCGGCCATGCTGGACGCGATCTTGCGCGCGGTCGCGGTCGATCCGGTAAAGGCGACACCAGCGACGCGGGCGTCGGCTGTCAGGGCAGCACCCACATCGCCGCCGCCGGGCAGGCATTGCAGCGCGGCGGTTGGCACACCTGCCTCGTGCATCAGGCGCACGGCCAGCTGCGCGATGGCGGGCGATTGCTGCGCAGGTTTCGCTAGGACGGCATTGCCTGCGGCTAGGGCGGCGGCAATCTGGCCGGTAAAGATCGCGAGCGGAAAGTTCCACGGGCTGATGCAGGTCCAGATGCCGCGTGCCTTGGCGTCCGGCATGCGGCGCGCCTCTGACGCGTAGTAGCGCAGGAAATCCGCGGCCTCGCGCAATTCCGCCACGGCGTCGGGCAGGCCTTTGCCGGCCTCGCGGGTCAAGATCGCAAAGATTTCACCGTAGTGCGCCTCGAAGGCACCTGCCGCTGCATCCAGAATATCAGCGCGCGCGCCAGCTGGCGCATCCCATGGCGTTGCGGCATCAAACGCTGCCGTCACTGCCGCAGGCGAGGCCGCGATCACGCGGCTGACCACGTCGCCGGGGCGGGCGGGGTTCACCATAGGCGCGGCCCCACCGGTGCCTACAAATCCGGCCACCTGCGGCGTCACATCCCACACCGCATCCTTGTGCGGTGCGCGCGCCTTTTCGATCGCCGCCAGCGTGGGTTCATGCGTCAGGTCGAAACCCTTGGAATTCGCCCGCTCTGCACCGAACAGGTCTGGCCCGTTGCGGATCGCGTGGCGCACACCGATCTGGTCAAACGGATCAGCGGCCACGGCCTCGGGTGTGACATCCTCGTCTACGATCTGGTTCACAAAGCTAGAATTCGCGCCGTTTTCCAGCAGGCGGCGCACGAGATAGGCCAGCAAGTCTTCGTGTGCGCCAACAGGCGCATAGATGCGGCAGCGGGTATGCTGATCGTTCAGCACGATGGTGTGCAGGGTTTCCCCCATGCCGTGCAGGCGCTGAAATTCATAATCAGAGGGGTTGCGATCCAGCTGCCCCGCAAGGTCAAGAATCGCCGCGACGGTATGCGCGTTATGCGTCGCAAACTGTGGATAGATGCGGTCCGTCATGCCCAGTAGCTTTTGCGCATTGGCGATATAGCTGACGTCGGTATGGGCTTTGGCGGTAAATACTGGGAAACCGTCCATCCCCATAACCTGTGCGCGTTTGATTTCTGCGTCCCAATAGGCACCTTTTACAAGTCGTACCATGATCTTGCGATCTAGGTCTTCGGCCAGTGCATGCAGGTGGTCAATCACCATACCTGCGCGGAGCCCGTAAGCCTGCACCACGATGCCAAAGCCGTCCCAGCCCGCCAAAGCAGGTTCGCGCAGCACAGCGCCAATCACATCCAGCGACAGGGACAGGCGGTCCGCCTCTTCTGCATCGATGTTAAAGCCCATGCCCGCCGCCTTGGCCAAGATCGCAAGCGCCGTCACGCGGGGCACCAGTTCGGCCATGACGCGGTCCGCCTGCGCGACCTCGTAGCGCGGATGCAAGGCTGACAGCTTGACCGAAATGCCGGGGTTTTCCGCGACGCTGTCATGCACACAATGCGCGGCAATGGCGGAAATCGCGCGGGAATAAGCCAGCTGATAGGTGCGCGCGTCCTTGTCGGTGCGCGCGGCTTCACCCAGCATGTCGTAGGAATAGGTAAAGCCCTTGGCCTGCATCCCCTCGGCCCGTTTCATCGCCTTGTCGATGGTCTCGCCCAGCACGAACTGACGCCCCATCTCGCGCATGGCGCGGCCAACGGCGGTGCGGATCACAGGCTCGCCCAAGCGCTTGATCGCGCCCTTCAGATGCCGCGTGATGCCGGGCTTTTCGTCGTCCAGCACCCGCCCCGTCAGCATTAAGGCCCAAGTTGAGGCATTCACCAAGGACGACGCAGAGTGCCCCAGATGCTTGCCCCAATCGCTTGGCGCGATCTTGTCCTCGATCAGTGCGTCGATGGTGTCGGCGTCAGGCACGCGCAACAAGGCCTCTGCCAGACACATCAGGGCGATGCCCTCGTCCGTAGAAAGGCCGTATTCGGCGAGGAAAACTTCCATCAAGCCCGGCTCTGAACTGGCGCGGATGCGGCGCACCAGATCGGCCCCGGCGGCGGTAATCCGGGCGCGATCGGCGGCTGTCAGCCCAGCGCGTGCGGCAAGGTCTTGGACAACCGTCATCTCTGGCGCATACATCTGCATATCGATGCTCGCGCGCAGGTCTGTAGAGGGATCGAGAGGCATGGCACACTCCTTGAGGTTGCCACATTCTAGCGTCTTGTTCAAAGTCGATCTGCCCGCTAAATAGCAAGTGTCAGGCATATCCGTCTGCATTTTAACGTGGCGAGTTGTCAGAATGACTGCAGCACTAGACTCTTTCGACGCGAAAATCTTGGACGTTTTGGCCGTGGATGGCCGCATCAGCGTCACCGCGCTGGCTGACCGAATCGGCCTGTCCAAATCGCCGACGCAGGCGCGTCTGCGCCGGCTAGAAGCGGACGGTGTCATCCGCGGATATCGTGCGCTGTTCGATCCAATCCGGCTGGGCCGCGACCACGTTGCCTTTGTCGAAGTGCGGCTATCAGACACCCGCGAAGTCGCGTTGCAGGCCTTTAACCGCGCCGTGCTGACCGTGCCGCAGATCGAGCAGTGCCATATGATCGCCGGATCGTTCGATTATCTGCTGAAAGTGCGCACACAAGGCATGACCGACTACCGCCAAGTGCTGGCTGATTTCATCTCGACCCTGCCGCATGTGGCGGGGACTTCGACCTATGTCGCGATGCAAGCGGTCAAAGAAGAGGGCACAGCCCCCGTCGCCCCCACAAGCTGACCCTTGCCCCCGCGCGCGCGCGCGGTTACGAAAACGCCGTGCCCCCGTGGTGGAATGGTAGACATCGGAGACTTAAAATCTCTTGGCTTAGGCCGTGCCGGTTCGAGTCCGGCCGGGGGCACCACTAAGCCGTCATCATACCCCTTATTTACAACGCTGTAAGGTTATCGTAGACCTAAATAGGTCCACACGTAGGTCCACATTGGGGTTTCGAGATGAAGGCCAAGCTGACGCTCAAGCATGTTAAGATCGACGCTAATGGTCGGTATCGCTATCGACGTCGTGTCCCTCAGGCCCTTCAGGCAACGCTTGGCGTCACAGAGTTTATCAAAGTGCTGGGCAAGACGGAGCGCGAGGCTATCGCTGCGTATGGACCCTATCATCATTTTGTTGAGCGTCAGATCGACATGGGGAAGTGCGGCGGTGACACAAAGTCCCTCGTCGAGATTAAGGAGGACTTGAGGACCTTCTTTCAGACCCATCAGCTTGACCAGTTCAGTGGTGGCCGCACTGAGGACGAAGAGACCGCGCGTGACGTGTATGCTGACGAGATCATCAATAAGTACGTGCGTGACCCCATTACGGGTTATCCTGAGGACATAACGATGGCTGATAAGGCGATGGTCACAGCACTCCGAAGTGGCATTGAGGCCGTTCCTGCTGAGCCGACCATTACGGACGCCTTCAAGGTGTACCTCAAAGAGAACGTTAATCCTGACCCGTACAAGCGTGAGCAACAGTTAACCAACTTTGGGCGCATTGAGAGAGAGGCGTTGGCTGTCTGGCGCGTCGATCTACCGCTCACTAAGATCACAAGGCAGGACGCTAAGGCCCTCAGGAACAGCCTCTTGGACCGCATGAAGCCTTCGTCGGCAAAACGTCAGTTGAACAACATTAAGGCTGTCATGGCGTTCGGCTGTCGTGAGTTCCAATTGCCGTTCAATGACGCCTTCATGAACATGACCTATCCGAAGGAGGCAGTGGAGGACCGTGAGAGACGCTTGCCGCTGCCAGATGACATCATTGATGCGATGTACGTCGAGTTGCAACGGGATGCTGACCTCTTGGACGTTTGGACGCTGATACACCACACGGGCGCTCAGAATGCTGAACTGCTTTCCCTTGAAATTAGACACATTAAAGTTGATCACAAGGTGCCCCATGTGGTCATTGAGGCGACCGATACGAGGTCGCTAAAGGATGGTTGGCGTAAGAGGGTGGTGCCATTGGTCGGCAAGGCTCTAGAGGCTGCCCAGCGCATCGTGTCGCAAGCTGAAGGACGTCAGTATGCATTCCCTAAGTACGCTCAGACCAACAGGCATGACCTCTTCAGCGCGAACATGATGAAACGACTCCGGAGGCATACCAAAGACACGAGGCACAGCTTCTACAGCCTCAGACACAACCTCAAAGATGCCTTGCGTGACGCTGAGGTGCCATTGGACCTTCAAGAAGCTATCCTTGGGCATTCCACAGGGTCCGGCTCTCAGGCAAACTATGGCAGCGGACACAGTCTGGAACGCAAGCAGACGGCCTTGTTGAGGGTCTTTAGAACGGCAGACGCGACAAGTATGTAACGGCCCCGATGTTGGCGGCCTTAGGACAAGACGATGACACAAGTTGACGATGTGACCGACGCAATGGCCCCTGAAGATATCGCCAAGCAGCGTGCTGAAAGTAGGCAAATCAGACTGTTGCTTGAGGCGGCCAGAAT
>JAGXIQ010000095.1 GCA_024635625.1 Loktanella sp.
ACCATCGCGCCTTGGAACAGCAGGAGGTAGCTATAGAATTCGCCCATGTTGTCGTCGCGCGACAAATACCAGCGAGCATAGGTAATGATGAGCAGCCCGATCCCAAGGATGAGGCCCGCGAACATCAACCCGAGTGGGTCGAGGAAAAGGTTCACATTCAACCCCAATCCCGGCAGCCAGTCGAGGCGCGCTGTTGCGACCTCTCCTCTCAGCACGGCAGGCAAGTGGGTCATCAGGCCGATGATGGCCAGCGCCGATACCGTGAAGGTTGCGATAAAGCACGCCTGACGTCCGGCTCTGATCATCAGGCCGGGCAGTAACGCACCAAGGAAGGGCAGGGCGACGATAAGGAACAATGACATGGATTGTTTATTGCGGACACCGAACCGAACGACCAGCCCTTGTAATTCGAATTTCACTAGTTTTCGGACTGAAATCGACGTGATGACGAAGATTTTGGATCACGCGGGTCCAAGCAAGCGGACCTTAGGTCAAATGATCAGCAACCGCCTTTAGCGTCTGGTGGGCTTGTGGCAGTGCATCGGGCCAAAGGTGCCACATGTGGAACAGGTTCGGCAGTACCTGAAGTGTCAGTGGAACCCCGGCGCGTGCGGCACGGGACGCAAACAAAAGTGTGTCATCCATCAGAACTTCGGTGGTTGTTGCGGTCATTAGCACAGGGGGAAGTTTTGATAGATTGCCTAATAGTGGTGACGCTTCTGGGTCCGTGCTCGGTAATGCACCCAGCGCCATGTCGGATAGTCGTCGGTCCTGAGCATCGTCATTCATTAAGTCGGTCGCGCTGTTGAGTTTTCGAGTCGTGCTAAGACCGCTTCGATCGGTATTGGGCGAAAGGACAGCCAGTCGACGAATCTTGCCTGGATGCATTGCCGCCAACACCAGTGCTAGATGGCCGCCAGCGCTGTCGCCAACAACGTCGCATTCGGGAATGGCATGCAGAACGCTGGTCACTGCGTCGCGCTGCGCGGGCCACGGCTGTTCGGGGGCCAGCGGGTAATCTGGGATAAACACGGGCCGACCGCTAACTTTAGACAACGCCAGTGCCGGGGCTGCATGGCTGTCAGAACCGCCAAAGACGTATCCGCCGCCGTGCAGCCAGATAATAGGACGTGATCCGGTGCCGAACCAGCGACCTTTGCAGCCACCCACGGTTTCTATCGATGGTAGGTCAGGTGTGCCGCCCGGGTGCGCCAAGCGCAGAAAGGACGCCCGCATCTGTGCAGGCGACCCTTCTACAGGCGTGTTTCGGATGTGCCGTTCCAGCGCCGTACGGTCCATCATACATTCACACGTTTATAGATCCGACAGCACCGCCATCGATGCGCCAGTTGGAACCCGTGACGAAAGACGACAGCTGGCTGCACAGGAAAACGATCACTGGGGCCACCTCTTCTACCTTGCCGCGCCGCTTGAGTACCAGATAGGGGCGCTCTTCCTCTAAGAAGCTTTCGACCGCTTCGTCGAAGGAACAGTTTTCTTCTTCCTTGCGCTTTTCCATCATGCCGTCGGTCATCGGTGTCTCGATGAAGGCTGGCGCGATACAGTTGACCAGCAAACCCTTGTCGGAATGGGCCATAGCGATGCTTTTCGCATGGCTTAAAAGCGCGGACTTGGCAGAGTTGTAAACGGTTTCCTCTGGATAAGGTTGCGCAACGTTTTCCGACGCCACAAATACGACGCGGCCCCAGCCACGGTCGATCATTGGCGGGCAAAGGTGGCGAGCCATGCGGACGCCCGACAGAAAGTCGATGTTCAGTGCGTCTTCCCAAGCTTCTTCGCTCATTGTCAGAGGGTCGCCTTTGTCACCGGTGACGCCTGCGGCATGAACCCAGATGTCAAAATCGGTGCCAGCCTTGGCGACGAACTCATCGACGCCCTGTTTGCTGGAAAGATCGCCTGCGATGCATTCGATACCGAATTCCTTGCGGACGGGTTCTAGATCTTCGTCTTTGAGGTCGGTGGCCGTGACGGTCACGCCCGCCTCGATAAAACGCTTAATAGTTTCGATGCCAATGCCGCCCGAGCCGCCCGTGACCAGTGCGCGTTTGCCTTTGATGCCTAGATCCATGCCAGTGTCTTTCTGTTTGAATGTATCGGCGTCCAACAAGAGCGGGGGCGATCCGGTTCCGTGATTGACGTTTTGCCACAGGTGGGAACCGGTCTGGCAAGGTCGCTGTTATCACGCGACAGCCCGGCCTTGGGCCAACTACAAAACGCAAGGAACGCGATCATGACGGACGCCCCAAAAATTCCAGCGCAGCATCAGGATTCCATGCCTGCCGACGAATACAAGATGGACCCTGCACCCAACTACATGCCCCGCCATCTGGGTGTCGGGAAGCTAAGGGGCAAAGTCGCGCTTATCACAGGCGGCGATAGCGGGATCGGGCGCGCCGTGTCGGTGCTTTTTGCTCGCGAAGGTGCGAAAGTTGCGATTGCCTATTTCGACGAAGACCAGGACGCCAAGGAGACTCAGCGTCTGGTCGAGGCAGAAGGGTCCGAAGTCTTACTGATCCCCGGCGATCTGGGCGTAAAGGCCAATGCGGTTGACGCCGTAGCGCAGACTGTCAAGCAGTTCGGGCAGCTTGATATCTTAATCAACAACGCCGCGATGCAATGGATCGACCAAGACTTGACCGAACTGTCAGAAGAACGTCTGAGACGCACCATGGACAGCAACGTGATGTCCTATTTCTTTTGTACGCAGGCCGCCCTTCCATATTTGAAAGAAGGTGCGTGTATCGTGAACACAACCTCGGTTAATGCGTTCAAAGGTAACGACTCCCTGATCGCTTATTCCACCACACGCGGCGCATCTTTGGCGTTCAGCCGATCGATGGCATCGAACTTGGTGGACAAGGGTATCCGCGTGAACGCTGTAGCGCCCGGCCCGATCTGGACGCCTTTCATCCCCGGTTCTATGCCTGCAGACATGGTGAAGGACTTTGGTTCTGACGCCCCAATGGGCCGTGCGGGGCAACCGTGGGAGGTCGCGACAGCATTTCTGTTCCTCGCATCCTCTGACGGCAGTTATTTCACGGGTCAGACGCTACATCCAAACGGAGGGATGATCGTTGGCGCGTAGTTCTGCACCGGCGATTTATCAAATTTATCCACGTTCGTTTCAGGATACGACAGGCAGCGGTGTTGGCGATTTGCAGGGTATCATCCGGCGCCTCGACCATGTTGCGGGCCTTGGTGTCGACGCAATCTGGTTGTCGCCGATATACGTCTCTCCGATGGTCGACGGTGGCTATGATGTCGTCGATCATACGGCCATTGATCCACGTTTCGGCACGATGGCTGATTTCGAGGCTTTGATCGAAAAGGCACATGGGCTGGGATTGCATGTTTACCTAGATCAGGTGCTAAACCACACCAGCGATCAAGCCCCTTGGTTTCAGGCCGCTATCGACGGCGACGACGAAAAGGCTGATTACTACCTTTGGCGCGACCCAAGGCCTGACGGCGGCCCACCGAACAACTGGCTGGCGCAGTTCGGCCTTCCCGCGTGGAAATGGAACCACAAAAGGCGGCAGTATTACTTTCACCAGTTCCTGCCGGAACAGCCTAGCTTGAACCTGCGCTGCGGATCTGTACAAAATCTGATCGCTGCACAGATGAAAGGTTGGCGTGATCTAGGCGTCGACGGATTCCGTTTTGATGTGGTGACTGCTTTTCTCTGGGACGAGTCCCTAAAGGACAATCCACCTGCCACCCCAGAAGTACATCGCAAAGTCGCGGGAGAGGTTTTTAACCCCTACACCTATCAGGATCATGTCTACGACATGCTTCCCGGTGACGGCGCGACCTATGCAGAGAATTTGCGTAAATGGGCCGGTGATGATGCCTACCTGTTCGGAGAAAACACATCTGGCAACAGCTCTATCGAGCTTGCTATGGCTTTTACCGAACCGGGGCGGCTGGATTCAGTCTATACCACCGACCTACCTGAAAATCGCGGCAACCCTGCTACGGTTAAGGATATGGTGGACCGATCCGACAGTCTGCAACGTATCGCAGGTTGGCTTTCCAGTCACGATCAACCGCGACATGGGCGCGGCGATGCTTCAGACCCGGTGCTGGCCCTTCAAATGGCGTTTCTGCCGGGACCTTGGATCATCTATCAAGGCGAGGAATATGGACTGCCTCAGCCAGATTTGGCACGCGAAGACGTCAGCGACCCACTGGATTTGCTGTACTGGCCCGACGGCCCGGGGCGCGAAGGCGCGCGCGTGCCGATGCCGTGGGATGCGGTGGCGGATGGCTATGCCTTTACCGCTGGAACGCCGTGGTTGCCGATGAACTGGGATCGGGCGGACCTGCAGCGCGCACAGGCGCAGCTGTCACCATTTTATCGTCAGATTGTCGGTCTCAGACGTGACCTTGGTTGGGGTACGGCTAAGGTCACGGAATGTACCGTCATCGGCGATCTGCTGGACCTGACAATCTGCGCCACGAACGGTTACACCTATCGCGGACTATTCAGCCATGGGGCAGGCGATTTCCGTGACCCTCCGACGGGCGATCCAGTAGTGACGGCAAATGTCCTTTGTCCCAATCTGGTTTCAAAAGGCTGGTACGGCACCGTTTGGAAAGCATAACGAAAGACCCCGCCGACTGCCATCGGCGGGGTCTTTCGTTAGTCGGGCGCGCAGTTTTGGGTCAGGACGACAACCGACTGCCAGTCTACCGTGATAGAACCTGCGTGGGTTGTTATGGCCGCCGGGTCTTTGGCGCTGGTGTCCAATCGCTGAATCCAGTCCCCTTCTGTCAGGGTGAAATCTGCGGGGTCGCCTGCGTTGAAAATCATCAGGATGTCACAATCGGCTGCTGTCGTGATGCGTTTGGCAAAGCAGCGCAGCCCGCCGTCGTGCCAGTCGTCTTCTGACATTGCGCGGCCTTCGGGATGATGCCAGCGGGTCGCCTTGCCGTCGGATATGTCGGCATTACCAAAGTTGGTATCGACGAAACCAGTCAACTCGTTGCGCAGCGCAATCGTCGCGATGGCAGAGCGGGTCAGGCTTTTGTCAGCGTTTTCCCAGTCCAGCCAAGCGATTTCGTTGTCTTGGCAATAAGCATTGTTGTTCCCAGCCTGAGTTTGGCCGAACTCGTCGCCAGCCAGCAGCATCGGCACGCCTTGTGCCAATAGCACCGTCGCCTGCATTGCCTTCACCCGGCGGCGGCGGGCTTCCATGATGGAGGGGTCGTCTGTTGGGCCTTCGGCGCCCAGATTGTCGCTTAGATTGTTGTCGTGGCCGTCGTTACCGTCTTCGCCGTTGGCGTCATTATGCTTGTCGTTATATGCGGTGGTATCCCAAAGAGTGAAACCGTCGTGGGCTGCGACGAAGTTCACAGACGATGTGGCAGGGCGCTTGTCGTGGTTGAACTGAACGGGGGACCCGGACAGCCGTTCGCTGAGCGGGCCGTTCATGCCGTCGTCGCGCCGCCAGAAAGCACGGATATCATCGCGGGCTTTGTCGTTCCATTCGCGGAAAGGCCAGACGAAGCCACCGACCTGATAACCGCCGTGGCCGATATCCCACGGCTCTGCAATCAGCTTGACCGCCGACAGCACAGGGTCCTGTCGGATCGTGGCAAAGAAGTTGCCGCTACGATCAAACCCATCTGCGTCCCGTGCGAGCGTAGAGGCAAGGTCGAAGCGGAAGCCGTCGACATGCATCACCTCGACCCAATAGCGCAGGCTGTCCATCACCATTCGTAATACCATCGGGTGCTTGACGTTCAACGTGTTGCCAGTGCCTGTCGTGTCATAAGCGTGACGCTTATCGTCACCAGCCATATAATAGGATTCATTGTCTATCCCGCGGAACGACAAGGTCGGACCCATCTCGTTGCCTTCGCAGGTGTGGTTGTAAACCACGTCGAGGATCACCTCTATTCCAGCCGCATGGAAGCGGTCGATGGCCTGCTTAACTTCTCTGATATCCCACGATTTCATGTAGCCTTGATGCGGGGCAAAAAACGACAGTGTGTTGTAGCCCCAGTAGTTCGACAGTCCCTTATCGATCAGATAGCGGTCGTTGGCGAAAGCATGGATCGGCAAAAGCTCTATTGCTGTGACGCCAAGTTTCGTCAGGTGGTCCAATACCGGATCGGACGACAACGCAGCAAACGTGCCGCGGTCGGCTTGGACGATGCCCGGATGGCGCATCGTCAGACCCTTGACGTGCGCCTCGTAAATTACGGTCTCGTCCCAACGCGTCCGCAAGGCCTTTGTATCGTCCCACTGGTATTCGTCATCCACGACGACGGCTTTGGGCATGAACGCCGCGCTGTCCCGGTCGTCGAAGGTTAGGTCATCCTCTCCGACTTGATAGCCGAACAGGGCATCGTCCCATTCGATCTTGCCCATCAGGGCACGGGCGTAGGGATCCAGTAGCAGCTTATTGGCGTTGAAACGGTGTCCGTTTTCAGGGTCGTAGGGGCCATGGACCCGGTAGCCATAGCGCTGGCCCACGCCTACGTTTTCCACAAAACCGTGCCAGACGCCGCCTTCCATGTGGGGCAGGGCAACGCGGGCAGTCTCTGTCTTGCCAGCCTCGTCAAATAGGCAAATTTCCACTTTTTCGGCACTGTTAGAGAATAGCGCAAAGTTGGTGCCGCCGTCGCGGGCGTCCGCGCCAAGTTTGTCGGGGCGCGCCAGCGATAAATCGAATGTCACCTCCGTGGAGGGTTTTTTTGTCATCTGGTCAGTCCTTGTGGTGCCGCCATTCAGGGGCGGCAGAATTATGGGCGTTTTAGGCTACGGGAGTAGCCGAAGCTGTCAGGTCGACAACGCGACCTGTTGAAGACAGTTCCGGCAACAGGCGCTTCCTGTGAGGTGTCTGATTCATTCACGCCTGAAAGCCTGAAAATGAGGCATCGAGCGTATCTGCATCGATGCTGACGACCGGGTCTGCGGCAAGATGGCAGTGCAGGATAAGCCGGGCATTATCCATCGACCGGGTCAGAACGATTGTACCATCACCTTCGCGCCTGATGTGGCACGTCGCGGCATCAAAAAAGGCCGGGTGCGCATGCCGCAGGCGCAGCAGTCGCCCGGACAGGCGCGCCTTGTCACCGGCAAAGCCATGCGCCTTGTTCAACTGCATCAGCTTTTGCAGTTCGACCGGCCGGCGATTATCCGGGTCAGTCAGCGCAAAATGCGGGCCAAGGCAACCGCGATAGATGTCTGGCACGCCCGTCATCGTCAGTTTGAGCGCGGTCTGGATCAGTGAAATATTTTCGCCCTGCTGCATCAACCGCATGAGTGCCGCAGGGGCCGTGTCGCGCCAATAAGCCGTCAATCGTGGGATCAGGTCCAGCACGCGCGCTTCGGCGTCTTCGTCAGGGTAGGTCCAGTTTGTGACAACTTTGGCTTCCCGCATCGCTTTGATCATGTGGTCGCGAAGGCGGTCGTCAAGATCATCTGACGCGCCCCAAAGTGCCAGAGTGCTTTGTACCAGATACCAGCGCGTGTTCGGTTTCACCTTGTCGGCACCAGCGACAGTTGCCGCATCTGCAATCAGCGCCAGCAGATCGTCTGGGCTATGGCTGCACGCGACAAGGCGCATCCGCGCATTCTCTGACCGCTTAGTATCGTGTGACGACGTAAGTGTCAGTGCCGTGGGTAATCGGGCGTCGAGCCAACAGTTCATGTCGTTATCACTGATTGTGACCGCATCCGGGTCCGCACCGACCTCGTTTGCGGCAATATATGCATTCCACCTGAACCCGGCGGTGTCTTCATGAGATTTTGCCAACAAAGCGCCGGTGACCTGCTGAAATCGAGTTTGAAGGCGTAGTGCCTCTGGCGTGGTTGGGGTCAGGATGCAGTCGGTCAGCAGGCGGACGACGTGATCGGTGCGCAGGTTTTTGGCAGCCGCGTCGGCGACGGCATGCATCAGTTGGACGTCTTGCGGATGATTATCGGTGCCGACCAAATAGGTTCTGTAACTTGGGAAGGCGATCAATAAGGCGATGACCGCCTCTCGGAGGGCTTCTTGCCCCTGTTCGTCCCCTGCAGCGCGCGCGGCGGCGTCGGCCAGCCCGATCATCTGTTGTAGTTCGGCAGCTAGGTCTTGTCGGATGACCTCGTTCTTGGCGGTAATGAGTGCAGCGTGAAATGTTGGGTCACGGTTCGTCTGGGCCAGCCACTCGGCCAGCAGTCGCGCGTAGCCGTCGGCATCGGTCAACAGGCGTGCAATCTGGCGGGCAGCCTCGTACCCAGTGGTGCCAGCGATGCCCCAATCGGGCAAAGCTTCGTCGCCGGTCAGAATCTTTTCGACCCAAATAGGTGTATTGCCGACGCGTGCCTTTAGGCGATCAAGGTAGGCCGCAGGGTCTGCCAGCCCGTCGATATGGTCTAGCCGCAAGCCTTGCACCAGCCCGGCATCGACGAGGGCAAAGATCTTTCGGTGCATATCCTCGAACACAGCGTCGTCTTCGACACGCATGCCAATGAGGCCTGTGACATTGAAAAAGCGGCGATGCGTGATGCTGTCACGCTCTCGCTGCCATGGCGTCAGTCGCCAGACTTGGGCGTCGTGCAGGGCGGCCAGTGTGACACCTGAAGTTACTGTGGCGGGGTCGAGCGGCACTGCTAGGTTGCCGACACGAAGTACGGGGCCGTCGGCCTCTCTGTCGACGCTGACCTGACCGTCGATCACAAGCGCGTCGAAGTTGTCTGTCAAGAACGGCAGCAACAGACGTTCGGACCAGTCAATGTCAAAATGTGGGGCAAAAGCGCTGTCGGACCCGTGGCGCAGCACATCACGCAGCCAAGGATTTTCTAGTGAAAAAGCCGTGTGGTTTGGCACGATATCGACAATAATGCCGATGCCTGCCGCCTGCGCGGCTTGCGCCAGTGCTGTGAAGCCAGAATCGCCGCCAAGCTCAGCTTCGATCACATTGGGGTCGACGACGTCGTATCCATGGGTCGATCCTGTTTGCGCAGCAAAGATCGGCGAGAGATAAAGATGGCTGATCCCGTTTTCCTTTAAATGCGGAAGGAATTCCTGCGCTGTGTTGAAGGTGACGCCGTTACGCAGTTGTAAACGATAAGTGGAAGTGAGCGGGATCATCTGGGTACCGTCCATGTGCAAAAGGCAAAATCAATTTCTGGCGCACCCAGGTGCAGGCTGTCAGCATCGCCCGGCCAATGATGCGGGGCGACAGGCTGACCAAGCTGCACGACATTGTGCAGGTCGCCTGCAGCAAAGGTCCACGTGACCGCCAGCGCCTTTGGACCGATCACCGTGGCATGCCCCCCGGTTTGCCCGCTGTGCACCAGTGGGATGACTTGCGCCCGCCGCCAATCCAAAAGCCGCGCGGTCAGTGCCCGCCAATCAGAGGCGTCTTGTGGGGCGAGGTCATAAGGACGGGCGTTGATAAAGGTCTGGGCATTAAGCGGATCAGGCAGCTCGCCGTCGAAACCGCTGAACACCGAGAATTCTGACAGGCGGCCTTTGCGGACCGCGTTGGCCAGATCCCCGTTGAAGTCGCAGAAGAAGGGAAAAGGCGTATATGCACCAATTTCCTCACCTTGAAACAGCATCGGGATGAAGGGCGACGTCAGTAACAGCGCGTGGGCGATCTTCATTGCCTCTGGACTTGAAAGCGCGATCAGTCGCTCTCCTAATGCGCGGTTGCCGATCTGGTCATGAGTCTGATTGGCATTCACGAAAGCTTCTGGCGGCAGGTGCAAGCTTGGGGCGCCACGCGGCGGGCCGTCATGAGGGTCGTTGGGGCGCGGCTGGCCTTGCGCGACATGGCCTTCGGTCAGGGCTGTCGCAAGGTCGCTGATGGGGTCGACGGAAAACGGGGCGTAATAGCCATCTGACTCTTCTGTCAGCAGACAGTGCAGGGCGTGGTGATAATCGTCATTCCATTGCGCGTCTGTCACCCCCGCATCGCGGTGGTGCGGTAGGTTACGCTCGTCCTCGGCGATCAGGTGCACGGGGCGGGATAGGTTAAACGCGAGGAGGCGGCTTGACAAATCCTCTAGGAATTCGGGGGTTGAGGGGTCTTTGATTTGATGCACCGCGTCTAGTCGCAAACCGTCAACGCCGTAATCCCGAACCCACATGATCGCATTCTGGATGAAAAACTCACGCACTGGTTCTTGGGTGAAATCAATCGCAGGGCCCCAAGGTGTGTCGCGATCCGCATCAAAGAATTTGGGTGTAATGCCGCCGAGATAAGCGCCCTCTGGCCCGAAGTGGTTATAGACGACATCAAGGATGACCGTGAGGCCCAGATCGTGTGCGGTTTGCACGAAAGCGGTAAAGTCATTCGGCTTGCCATAGGCCGGGTGAACTGCATAGGGCAATACGCCGTCGTAGCCCCAACCACGGTCACCTGCGAATTGTGCAATCGGCATAACCTCGACTGTATTGATGCCAAGGGTGGCAAGGTCGGCTAGACGACGGGCTGCCGCTGCAAAGGTGCCTTCAGACGTGAAAGTGCCAATGTGGATTTCGCTGATGACGCTGCTACGCCAGTCGCGGCCGACCCAATCGATTGCGATAATGCGTGTCGTTGTCAGGAGGGATGGGCCATGGACGTCACCCTGCTGCTGTCGCGAGGCAGGATCGTGGACGGTTTGTCCGTCTACGGTGAACTGATACGGCATACCGACTACCGCATGTGCTGTTCCTCGAAAGACGCCATCCGCGTCTTTTGATAAAGCGACAGTCTGTTTGCCAAGAATGACACTGGCCGTAGCGGCATCGGGTGACCAGATGGCGAAGGCCCATGTGCCCTTGTTTATGGGGCGGGCACCCCAGAAGTGCGGCGCGTCGGTCGGCATCGGTGTCCCTCGAAGTGTGCTGCTGCCGATGTGAACGTTCCTTCTGCGCGCGGGTTCCGTTGCCTGTAATTCTGCGATGCATGAAAGTCTTTGTCCACCTTGGGCAGCGTACTAGGTTGCGGCAGGCACGGGGCGGACGCCAAGCAAGAGGGTTCATGTGATACCGCAAACCACCACACTACAGATACGCGCAGGCGCTGCCACATGGGCGGGTTTTGCTGCAATGTGTCTTGGCATGTTTATGGCGATCTTGGATGTGCAGATCGTCGCGACATCGCTGCCAGATATCCAAGGTGCATTGGGCATCGCACCAGAGCAGATGAGTTGGGTGCAGACCGCTTATCTGATAGCCGAGGTGATTGCGATCCCCCTGACGGGCTTACTGATGCGGGCACTATCGATGCGCTGGCTGTTCGTGGCTGCTACGACCGTGTTCACGATTGCTTCGGTCGGGTGTGCGATGTCGCAGGGGTTCAGCAGCCTGATCGCGTGGCGGGTGTTGCAAGGCTTTGCGGGGGGCACGTTGATTCCAGCAGTCTTTGCTGCTGTTTTCCTGCTGTTTCCGCCAAAGCGTCAGGCGCTTGCCACGACGCTGGCAGGCGTGGTTGCTGTGCTGGCGCCCACGGTGGGGCCGATCATCGGTGGCTGGATCACGTCGACCTATTCGTGGCACTGGCTGTTCTTGATCAATGTCGTGCCGGGGGTTGTTGCCGTCTTGGTCGCCACCATGCTGGTGCCAGGCGCCGCCACACAATTGCGCCAGATCCGCAATGTGGACTGGCTATCGCTCGCAGGCATGGCGCTGGCGCTGGCGACATTGGAAATCGCCCTGAAAGAAGCGCCGACACGGGGCTGGACTTCTGGTCTTGTGCTGGGACTGTTCGTAGTCTCGCTGGTCAGCGGCGCGGGGTTCGTGCGCCGCAGCCTTGGTCATGCCCAACCCGTCGTGGCCTTGCGCAGCTTTGCAGATCGCCGGTTTAGCATCGCCTGCATCCTGTCCTTTGTATTGGGGATCGGACTATTTGGATCAGTCTACCTGATGCCGGTATTCCTTGCTTTTGTGCGCGATCATTCTGCGCTGGAAATCGGCACAATCATGCTGGTGACTGGCGTGGCGCAGCTTTTGGTGGCCCCCGTCGCTGTGTTGCTGGAAAAGCGGGTCTCTGCCCGGTTGCTGACGGCGTTCGGCTTTGCATTCTTTGCCTTAGGTCTAGGGATGAGCGTGTTTCAAACCCCGCGTACCGATTTCGACGAGATGTTTTGGCCGCAAATTGTGCGCGGACTTGCGATCATGTTCTGCCTGCTGCCCCCAACCCGCATGGCGCTGGGTCATTTGTCGGACGCGCAGGTGCCTGACGCTAGTGGCGTGTTCAACTTGATGCGTAATCTGGGTGGGGCCATCGGCCTCGCGCTGATCGACACGGTGATTTATGCGCGCGCACCCGGGCATGGAACCGACCTGATGGCGCGGCTGGCGGCTGGCGATACTGATGCCGCGACCTTCATTGGCATTCCGCCTGCGATGCTGACGGGGACCGCGCCAACCGCAGCGCAGCAGGCCTTTCTGGCGCCGCTGTTGGAAAAAGCGTCACTGACCATGGCGATCAATGACGCTTGGTTGATGATGGCGCTGCTGACGGCACTGGCGCTGGCCTGTATTCCCTTTGCGCGGCAAAGCTAAGGTCAGGCCATGTAGATCAAGTGCTCTTTGTTTTCATGGCGTTTCATGAATATGATCCTTATGAGTTTTGGTCAAACCTGACTGCAAAGGACGCCCGATGACCGAGAACTGGATCGACCGCTTTCCCGGCCTTGCCGCGCTTTCGCCCGATGTGCGCGAGACGCTGGTGCGCGACAGTGCCGTTGTCGAAGTGCCCAAGGGTACGCGAATCTTTGGCCCCGGCCAGTCACCCGAAAATTTACTACTGTTGCTGGACGGTGCGGTGCGGGTTCATCAGACCTCTGAACAGGGGCGAGAGATCGTCCTTTACCGCGTTGCCGCTGGCGAAAGTTGTGTGTTGACGACAGCTTGTATGCTGGCACACGAGGATTATTCAGCCGAAGGTTTGGCCGATACGGACGTGCGGGCCGTTGCCATTCCGCGCAAAGTCTTCGACGATCTTGTGACGCGTTCGATCCCATTCCGTAACTTTGTTTTTGCGGCTTATTCGCAGCGCATTACAGACCTGTTTCACGTGATCGAAGAGATCGCTTTTCAGCGTCTCGATATTCGTCTGGCGCAACGTCTGCGAACGCTCGCTGGCGATGCCGACGAGGTGCGCACGACTCATCAGGAACTGGCAGTAGAGCTTGGAACCGCGCGCGAAGTCATTTCGAGGCAGTTGCAGGAATTCCAGCGTCGGGGCTGGATCGCGCAGTCGCGGGGGCGGGTCTCACTGCTGGATCGCGGCGCAATCGCCCATTTAGCCGAGGCCGCATAGCAGATATTTTTACATTTGTCTCTGCAGGGTGACAACGTCACTGAACCGCACGGGCTGATACTTTATCGGTGAGTCGACACACCTAGAAGGATCAGACCGATGACCCATAATATTGGCACGATAGATCGGACACTGCGCATCGTCGCGGGTCTTGTTCTACTAGCACTTGCTTGGATTGCCCCCGTGGCGATCATTCACGGTACCGCCGCTGTCGCGATCGCGACGGTGATCGGCCTTGTTCTGATTGTGACCGCCTTTTTGCGCGTCTGCCCGCTTTATAGCATGCTGGGCATGAATACCTGTGCGGTGAAATAATGGAGACCGCATTCACACCTTGGCAATCTTTGGGCGGCGGCGCGCTGATCGGGCTGTCCGCTGTGTTGTTGATGGGCCTGCATGGGCGCATCTTTGGCGCGACGGGTATCCTGACCGGTTTGATTGCCCCGACCTCTAGGCCAGACTTTATCTGGCGGGCGATGCTGCTTTTGGGCATGGTCAGCGGTCCGCTTTTGGTGCTGGCCGTCACAGGGTCAATGCCCGCCATTGACGTTCCAGTCTCGCTTGTCGCTTTGCTGATTGGTGGATTTTTGGTTGGTGTCGGTGTGACATTTTCCTCTGGCTGCACCTCTGGGCACGGCGTCTGTGGTTTAGCGCGGCTTTCACCACGTTCGCTGGCGTCCGTTCTGACCTTCATGGCGGCCACCGCCGCCACCGTTTTCATCATTCGTCACGTGATCGGAGCGTAAGATGCGCCTGTTGTCCCTCTACCTCATTGGCCTAGTCTTCGGCACAGGCATTTCCATTTCGGGCATGGCAAACCCGGCTAAAGTTTTGAACTTTTTTGATCTTGCCGGAACATGGGACCCAAGCCTTGCTTTCGTCATGGGCGGAGCTGTGATCGTCACCTTTATTGGCTATCGCTTTGTTCTAAAACGGCCCATGCCCGTCATGGAGGCCCGCTTTCACCTGCCCACCAGCCGCGTGATTGATACGCGTCTGATCGGTGGTTCTGCCGTGTTCGGTATCGGCTGGGGCATTGCAGGCTTCTGTCCCGGTGGTGCGCTGCCAGCGCTAGGCACCGGATCGCCCGCTGTTTTCATCTTCGTCGGTGCGCTGATTGCAGGTATCCTACTGGCACGCGCAATCAGTGTATCCCGCACGCCGCGTCCCGCGACAGTGTGACTTGAAAGGAATAAGACCATGACCGATTTCCCCGTAGACATGACCGTCACACCCGAGGTCACAGCCTTCTTTGACGAGGCTACCAATACCATCAGCTATGTGGTGAAAGACCCTACATCTACGGCCTGCGCGATCATCGATAGTGTGATGGACATCGACTACTTTGCTGGTCGCATCACATATGATCATGCCGACAAGATGATCGCCTTCGTGCGCGATCAAGGCCTGACGCTGGAATGGCTCATCGAAACGCACGTGCACGCTGACCACCTGTCCGCTGCGCCCTACATTCAGGCGACGCTGGGCGGCAAGATCGGTATCGGCGACAAGATCATGGTCGTTCAGGAAACCTTCGGCAAAATCTTTAACGAAGGGACAGAATTCCAGCGAGACGGGTCGCAGTTTGATGCGCTTTTCAAGGATGGCGATACCTATACGATCGGCAATATGAATGCATTTGCGATCTATACGCCGGGCCACACGCCCGCCTGCATGGTGCATGTGATCGGCAATGCCGCTTTTGTCGGGGACACTTTGTTTATGCCCGACGGCGGATCGGCCCGCGCCGACTTTCCCGGTGGCGATGCGGCGACTCTTTACGACAGTATCCAACGCGTGCTGACTTTGCCGGACGATATGCGGCTATTCATGTGCCATGACTACGGCCCCAATGGTCGCGACATTCAGTGGGAAACCACCGTGGGCGACGAGAAGGCTCACAATATACACGTAGGCCAAGGCGCTACAAAAGAGGAATTCGTCAAGTTCCGTACCGAACGGGACGCCACGCTGGCGGTGCCCAAGCTGATCATTCCGTCGCTACAGGTTAACATGCGTGCAGGCGAGCTGCCGCGCGACAAGGATGGCAATTTGATGCTGAAGGTGCCGCTCAACGGTCTTTGAGGGTGGGTTGGAAAGGAATTGCGTCATGAATATCAGGGAACTAACGGATCAAATCTCGGTCGCGCCGCAAATCGCGATTGACGATATGGGTGCCATCAAGGCTGCCGGCTTTGCCAGCATCGTCAGCAACCGCCCGGATAACGAGGCCGCAGATCAGCCGTCCTTTGCAGCCGTCAAGGCAGCGGCAGAGGCGGTTGGCTTGAAGGTCGCCCATGTGCCTGTCGTGTCTGGTCAGATCACCGACGCTGATGTCGCAGCCTTTGGCGCTGCGCTGGATCATTTACCGGGGCCTGTGTTAGCGTTCTGCAAATCTGGAACGCGGTCGGCAACGCTGTGGACGCTTAGCCAAGGTAAAAAACGCCCGATGGCAGACCTTTTGGCGCGCACGGAGGCCGCCGGTTATGACATGATGGCGACCGTGGCACAGATTGCAGCGAAGACGGAAAAATCGCTTGCCGCGCCCGACGTGCGGGCGGACGTCGTAATTGTCGGTGCTGGATCGGCCGGGGTGGCCGTTGCGGCAAGCCTTTTGGCCCGCGACAGCAATCTTGATATCGCGATCATCGACCCGTCAGAGGTGCATTACTATCAGCCCGGTTGGACGATGGTAGGCGGTGGCGTCTTCGATGCCGAAGAGACAAAACGCAAAATGGGGCCGCTGATTCCTGATGCGGTCACGTGGATAAAGGCGGAAGTCGTGCAATTTTCGCTCGACGCAGATGCGGTTGTTTTGGGCGACGGGCGTGTGGTTGGCTACAAACGCCTAATCGTCTGCCCAGGGCTGGAATTACACTGGGACGGCATTGCGGGGTTGAAAGAAACCTTGGGCCGGAATGGCGTAACCTCTAACTATCGCTACGATTTGGCGCCGTATACGTGGAAATTGGTGCAAGAGATGAAGCGCGGCAGGGCGATCTTTACGCAGCCACCGATGCCAATCAAATGCGCTGGCGCACCGCAAAAGGCGATGTATCTGTCTGGTGATGCATGGTTCCGGCGTGGCGTGCTGAAGGATATCGATATTCAGTTCATGAACGCAGGCGGCGTCCTGTTTGGCGTGAAAGAGTATGTCCCGGCCCTGATGGATTATGTTGCAAAATATGACGCGCACCTGAATTTCTTTCACACGTTGACTGCTGTCGACGGTGAAGCCAAGACCGCGACCTTTGCCGTTAAGGCGGCGGATGCCGAAGCAACGTCAGTTACAGTCGATTTCGATATGATTCATGTGTGCCCGCCGCAGCGCGCGCCGGGATTTATCCGTAACTCCCCCCTCGCCGATGCGGCGGGCTGGGTCGATGTGGATCAGGCAACTCTGCGCCACAAGACCTACGTCAACGTCTGGAGCTTGGGTGACGTGATGAATGCGCCTAATGCCAAGACGATGGCTGCTGCGCGCAAGCAGGCGCCTGTCGTTGCCGACAACGTCATCGCCGATATTGCAGGTAAGTCTGCTGTGTCTGCTTATGATGGATACGGGTCCTGCCCGCTTACAGTAGAGCGGGGCAAGATCGTGCTGGCCGAGTTTGGCTACGGCGGCAAGCTGCTGCCGAGCTTTCCGGGTTGGCTGATCGATGGCACAAAACCTAGCCGTCTGGCTTGGACGCTTAAGGCGCAGGGTCTGCCGCAGGTCTACTGGCACGGCATGCTTAAAGGGCGCGAATGGATGGCCCATCCCGAAAAGTTGCCCGCCTGACATTGACCTACGCGCCGGGGATGCACCCGGGCCGCGACCTCTTATGCGAAAGTAGCCTCTCATGACCACCGCCTCGCTTGCTCGCTATTTGCCAATCCTGTCGTGGGGTCGAACATATAATCGCGAAAACCTGTCCAATGACCTCGTGGCTGCCGTGATCGTTACGATCATGCTTATCCCGCAGTCGCTGGCCTATGCGATGCTGGCGGGGCTTCCGCCAGAGGCGGGGCTTTATGCATCCATCGCGCCGATCATTCTTTATGCGATTTTTGGCACCAGCCGCGCGCTGGCGGTGGGGCCGGTGGCGGTGGTCTCGTTGATGACTGCGGCAGCAATCGGCAACGTCGCGGATCAAGGCACCATGGGCTATGCGGTTGCAGCGCTGACGTTGGCGGGGTTGTCGGGTGTCATGATGTTGCTGATGGGTGTCTTGCGGTTGGGATTTCTTGCCAACTTTCTGTCACATCCGGTCGTTGCAGGGTTCATCACGGCGTCAGGCATACTTATCGCATTGTCGCAGCTTAAGCATATCCTTGGCATCAGCGCGTCCGGCGATACCCTGCCAGAGCTGCTGACGACGCTTTTCGAGCATTTAGGAGAGGTTAATCCGATCACATTGGTCATCGGAGTAGCGGCCACGGCGTTTCTATTTTGGGTGCGCAAAGGGCTGAATCCTTTACTTCGCGGCTGGGGGATCAAGCCTGCGCTGGCCGGTGCTCTGACGAAGGCGGGGCCTGTGCTGGCCGTCGTCGTCACGACCGTTGCTGTCTGGCTATTCGGGTTGTCGGAGCAGGGCGTCAAGATTGTCGGTAGCGTTCCGCAAAGTCTGCCACCGCTGACGCTGCCATCGTTTTCACCTACGCTGGTGGGGCAGTTGTTGCTGCCGGCACTTCTGATCTCGGTTATCGGCTTTGTGGAATCGATCTCCGTTGCGCAGACACTTGCCGCGAAGAAGCGCCAGCGAATTGACCCTGATCAGGAACTGATCGGTCTTGGTGCGGCCAATGTCGCATCTGCATTGACGGGTGGTTTTCCGGTGACGGGTGGGTTCAGCCGGTCGGTCGTAAACTACGATGCCGGGGCCGAAACGCCTGCGGCTGGGGCCTATACCGCAGTCGGTTTGGCCATTGCTGCCTTTGCGCTGACGCCGTTGATCTACTTTCTGCCGACCGCGACGCTGGCGGCGACAATCATCGTAGCGGTTCTAAGCCTTGTGGACTTTAGCATCCTGCGCACAAGCTGGTCTTATTCCCGCGCCGACTTTGCTGCGGTGCTGGTAACGATCCTTGCGACTTTGTGGTTCGGGGTCGAGGTAGGCGTGTCGTCGGGGGTGATCCTGTCGGTGCTGCTGCATCTCTACAAGACGTCTAAGCCGCATATTGCAGAGGTCGGTTGCGTCCCTGGTACGCAGCACTTTCGCAATATCAAGCGCCACGACGTGCGCACTGAACCCGCGATCCTGACCCTACGGATCGATGAAAGCCTGTATTTTGCGAATGCTCGCTATCTGGAAGATTACGTTCTGGACCGCGTGACCCGCGACAAGGCAATTCGCGACGTTGTGCTGATGTGTTCGGCTGTGAACGATATCGACTTTAGCGCGCTAGAGAGCCTTGAGGCGCTGTCCGCCCGGCTGTCTGACATGAACATCAAGATGCACATGTCAGAGGTGAAAGGTCCGGTAATGGACCGTTTGAAGCGCAGTCACTTTATCAAACACATGACTGGCAACATCTTTCTGTCCCAGTTCGAGGCGGTGGAGCGCATACGCAATCCCACGCCGGCTGTCGCCTGAGGCCTTTGACAACCCGCATGGGGCATGCTCAGCATGGCCCATGCGTATTTTTTTGCTGATCCTGCTTTTATTGCCCTCTCTTGCTGTGGCTCAAAATCGCGCGAAGGTGGAAGGGCAGTTTCGGGGCTGGCTGGAACAGGTCGTCTGGCCGCGTGCGGCTGGGCAGGGTGTCGATCGCGGCACATTCGAGGCGGCCTTTAGCGGCGTGACCCTGAATTGGGACCTGCCCGATTTGGTGCCGCCGGGCATGGCACCGCCCGCGCGGCAGCTGCAGCGGCAAAGCGAGTTCGGGGCGCCGGGCAAGTATTTCAATCGGGGCAGCGTAGACGGGGCAACCAACGTTGGGCGGCAGATGGCGCAGCGCCATGCGCAGACACTCGCGCGGGTAGAACGAGCGACTGGAGTACCCGGACGCATCATCCTTGCAATATGGGGACGCGAGAGTGGTTACGGACGCGCTGATATTCCGCACGACGTTTTTCAGGTGCTGGGTACTAAGGGCTTTATGTCCACGCGTGCGCCCTATTTTACCGACGAGCTGATCGCCGCCCTACAGATTGCGCAGCGTGGTGCCGCCCCGCGCGGGATGAAAAGCAGTTGGGCAGGTGCTCTTGGGCAGCCGCAATTCATGCCGTCGAATTATCTGGCATATGCGACCGACGGCGATGGTGATGGGCGCGCAGATATTTGGGGGTCCGACGCGGACACCATCGCTTCTATCGGGACTTACCTTAACCGTCATGGCTGGGTGCCGGGCCGCGACTGGGGGTTCGAGGTCAGGGTGCCCGCGTCGGTGTCCTGTGGACTAGAGGGGCCGTATCAGGCCCGAACCATTGCGGATTGGGCAGCGATGGGTGTGACGCGGGTGGGTGGCAAGGCGTTCCCGGTGGCAGAATTGCGGGGTGCGGGATCTTTAATGATGCCTGCAGGGCGCAACGGCCCGGCCTTTATCGTGACGCCGAACTTTTATGTGCTGAAGGACTACAACACCTCTGACCTATACGCGTTGTTTGTCGGGCATGTTGGTGACCGCATCCAGTACCGCGTTGGGGATTTTGCCGGACGTTGGGGCAGTGTGGGCGGCCTTCTTCGATCGGACGTCGCATCGCTGCAGAGAGCCTTGGTGGCGCAGGGCCACGACGTCGGCGGCGCAGATGGGTTGGCCGGGTTCAAGACTCGACGGTCTATCGGGCGCTGGCAAGAGAGTCGCGGCCAGCCCGCAACCTGCTTTCCTGACGCCGGGATCGTGGCGGCGGTGACGCGCTGACTTGCCACTGGGTGTCCAACCCGCCATCACGGGCGGTAGGGGGCGGCCATAATGTCAAAAGCATTCGACTATATCATCATTGGGGCGGGTTCTGCCGGGTGTCTGCTTGCCAATAGGCTAAGCGCCGATCCTGAAAACCGAGTGCTGTTGCTAGAGGCGGGTAAGCGCGACAATTACCACTGGATTCATGTTCCAGTCGGATACCTTTATTGTATCGGCAATCCGCGCACTGACTGGATGTACCAAACCGAGGCAGAGCCGGGGCTGAACGGACGGGTCTTGCGTTATCCGCGCGGCAAAGCATTGGGTGGGTGCTCGTCGATCAACGGTATGATCTACATGCGCGGACAGGCGCGCGACTATGACAGTTGGGCGCGGGCGACAGGTGACGACGACTGGGCGTGGGATAACGCGCTGCCGGATTTCAAAGCGCACGAGGACCATTACAAGCTTGACGGTGGCGCCGATGCGGCCGTCGGTGACAACATGCGCTTTTCCGATCTGCATGGGTCTGGTGGCGAGTGGCGAATCGAAAAGCAGCGGTTGCGCTGGGATGTCCTTGACGATTTTGCGACCGCAGCGACGCAGGCCGGGATCGATAAGACCGAAGATTTTAATGCGGGCGATAATGCAGGCGTCGGCTATTTCGATGTCACGCAAAGGAATGGCTGGCGCTGGAATACGGCCAAGGCCTTTTTACGGCCAGCCAAAAACAGGCCAAACCTGACTGTCTGGACTGAAGCGCAAGCAGAACGGTTGCTGTGGGCCGAAGAAGGGCCCGTGCGCTGTATCGGCGTTCGCATACGGCGGGCTGGCGAAAGCGCAGACGTGACAGCGCAGCGAGAAGTTATCTTATCCGCTGGCGCGATTGGGTCACCGCAGATTTTGCAGCTTTCGGGTGTCGGCCCGGCTGCCTTGCTTCGTGCTCATGATATAGCTGTGGTGCAGGACACACCGGGGGTAGGGGCGAACCTGCAGGACCATTTGCAGATTAGGGCGATCTTTAAAGTGACCGGCGCGAAGACGTTGAACACGATGGCAAGCAGTCTGTTCGGCAAGGGCTTGATTGGTTTGGAATACCTTTTGCGCCGCACTGGCCCGATGAGTATGTCACCGAGCCAGTTGGGTGCGTTCACGCGCTCTGACTCGTCCAAGGTCTGGCCGGACCTGCAGTATCACATCCAGCCCCTGTCGCTTGAGGCATTCGGCGATCCACTGCATCGTTTTCCGGCGATCACTGTCAGTGTCTGCAATCTGAACCCGACCAGCCGGGGCCGGGTCGAGATTCAATCCGCGCAGTATCAAGACGCGCCGTTGATCGCGCCGAACTATTTGGCGACGGATGCAGATCGTAAAGTCGCAGCCCAAAGCCTGCGACAGGTCCGCGAAATCGTGGGACAACCCGCGCTGTCGCGGTATAAGCCCGAGGAATATAAGCCAGGAGTGCAGTTTCAGACTGACGAAGAGCTGGCTCGACTGGCAGGTGATATTGCCAGTACCATCTTTCACCCGGTTGGGACGGCCAAGATGGGGCGTGATGACGACCAAGATGCAGTCGTCGATTCGCACTTGCGGGTGCGTGGCATTGGTGGACTTCGTGTCGTGGACGCCAGCGTGATGCCGACGATCACGAGCGGCAATACGAGCGCACCTATTATGATGATTGCCGAAAAAGCGGCCCGCTGGATTTTAGAAGGCATCTGATCGCAGGGCAGTGCCGTCAGTCTTGGTCACGCCTGTCTGCATCCGAAAAAGCCGTTACGAGTAAAGCCTGACATCGGACACGGCGACATCTGCAGCAAAGGCGTGGCCGATGGCGAGGATTCCGACTCGTCGTAAACGGCTTGGGTTAAAGGCCACATCGGTTTTGTGGGCTTCGAAATCAGTGAACGCGAAACGGTGGGTGGTCCACTGCGAGGGTGCTGTAAAATTCGTTCGAAAAGATTGCCACGGACGGTTCAGGTCGGTGGTGCGCAGGCGCAGATCATAGGATTCCCCGTTGCCAAAGACATCGATTGAAATTTCTCTGAATCCGCTGGCGTCAAAGGAATCGTCGTCGGGCGTCAGATCGCTTGCCATCCGCACAAAGCCGCCGTCATTTTCCAGCGACACTTGCCCGGTCAGTCGGGTCGCGGGACGCCCCTGATATATGCTATGTTCGATTTGGCCCTGTGACACGCCGCCCATGACCGTATCGGCCACAAATTCCCAGTCTAAGTTCAGTTCCATTCCGTCTCTCCTTACGTGATACGTTTTGATCTAGCCCAAGCACGTCGAACGGACAGCCGCCCTTGGCGGCAGTGGCAGGCGCCGCTATCACAAGGGTCCAACATTTAGGAGCATGCCCACGTGGACCTTGTTACAGACCGCATCAGCCGCACCATTGCCACCGAGATCGGTGCGCGTCCCGATCAGGTGAACGCCGCCGTTGCTCTGCTGGACGAAGGTGCCACTGTGCCCTTCGTTGCGCGCTACCGCAAAGAGGTGACCGGGGGGCTGGACGACACGCAGTTGCGCAATCTTAACGAACGACTGGCGTATTTGCGGGATCTGGAAAAGCGGCGGACAGCAATTACCGCGTCGGTCAAGGATCAAGGCAAACTGACCAATGAGCTGGCCCGGTCCATTAACGCTGCGGATACAAAGGCCACGCTTGAGGACCTGTACCTGCCGTTTAAACCCAAGCGGCGCACGAAGGCGATGATTGCGCGTGAAAACGGTCTTGATCCCTTGCTACGCGCAATCATGGCGGACCGTTCGGCCAAGCCGGACGTGTTGGCGCAGAGCTATCTGAGCGACACCGTCTCGACACCCAAGGACGCCCTGACCGGAGCCCGCGACATCCTGATCGAAGAATTGGCCGAGGATGCGACCCTGCTGGGCCGTTTAAGGCAGGTCATGCAGGAAGAAGCTGACATCACCGCAAAGGTGATTGCAGGTAAAGAGGACGCGGGAGCAAAGTTTTCCGACTACTTCGATCACCGCGAGAAGTGGTCGAAGATCCCGGCGCACCGGGCACTGGCGATATTGCGCGCCTCGAAAGAGGAGATCGTGACGGTGGATATCGCGCCTGACCCTAAAACGGTTCTGCCGCGTATCAACGATATCATTGCCTCCCTGGTCGGGATTCTTGGGCATGCTCCGGGCGATATCTGGCTACGGGATGCGGCCATCTGGGCTTGGAAGGTTAAGCTAAGCCTGACGATGTTTATGGATCTGATGGGTGATCTACGCAGACGCGCGCATGATTCTGCCATTGACGTCTTTGCTCGCAACTTGCGCGACTTATTGCTGGCTGCCCCTGCAGGCGCCAAGCGAACTTTGGGCCTCGACCCGGGTATACGAACCGGTTGCAAGATCGCTGTCGTGGACGAGACAGGCAAGGTGCTGGATACGGCGACGATCTATCCTTTTCAGCCGCGCAATGATTTGCGCGGGGCTTCTGCCACGCTCACGGACCTGATCAAACGACACGGCGTTGGCTTGGTGGCGATCGGTAATGGTACCGCCAGTCGCGAATCAGAGCGTCTGGTGGACGAAGTCATCAAGGCCCTTCCTGCAGGCCCACGGCCATCCAAGGTGATCGTTTCCGAGGCAGGAGCTTCGGTCTATTCCGCGTCAGAACTGGCTGCAAAGGAATTTCCGAACCTTGATGTGTCAATTCGGGGCGCTGTATCCATCGCTCGGCGACTTCAGGATCCGCTTGCGGAATTGGTCAAAATTGCACCAGAAGCCATCGGTGTGGGGCAATACCAGCACGACGTTGACCAGCGCCGCCTAGCGCAGTCGCTGGATGCCGTAGTTGAGGATGCGGTAAACGCCGTTGGGGTGGACCTTAATATGGCCTCCGCCCCTTTGCTGGCGCGGGTTGCGGGCGTTGGGCCGACATTGGCGCAGGCGATTGTTACCCACCGCGATTTGAACGGGGCTTTTCCATCCCGCAAAGCACTTTTGAAGGTCGGCGGACTGGGCCCGAAGGCGTTCGAGCAGTGCGCAGGCTTTTTGAGGGTGCGCGATGGAAGTGAACCTTTGGACTCGTCCTCGGTTCACCCAGAGGCTTACGGCGTCGCGCGGCGAATTGTGAAGGCCTGCGGCTGCGATATCCGGGCCATCATGGGGGACAGCGCAACGCTGTCCGGCATTAGGGCCGAGGACTTCGTAGACGAAGCCTTTGGATTGCCCACTGTCCGGGATATCCTGTCAGAACTGGAAAAGCCGGGTCGTGACCCCCGACCGGACTTCAAGACCGCAACCTTTGCAGACGGAATCGAAAGCATTACGGACCTTAAGCCAGGGATGTCTTTGGAGGGTACGGTGACCAATGTGGCGGCCTTCGGGGCGTTCGTCGATATTGGCGTGCATCAGGACGGTCTGGTACACGTTAGCCAGCTGGCGGACAAATTCGTCAAAGATCCCCACGAGGTGGTCAAGGCGGGAGACGTCGTGCGTGTGCGCGTGACCGAGGTGGATGTCGCCCGCAAACGCATCGGACTAACGATGCGCAAGGACAACGCGGGCGAAGCCGCGCCGAAACCACGCGACAAAGCTGCGAGTAACGGCCGCATGTCGCAAGGCAAGGGGGCGCCTACCTCTGCCTCTTCCGCGAGTAGTGCTGGCAACTCCGCCATAGCTCAGGCGCTGAACGCTGCACTGAAGGGAAAGCCCTGAAGGCAAAGCAGATGCAAACACTAGCATGCGCCTATTTGTTGGGCGTTTTGCTGTTTGCTGCAAAAAAAATGGAAAACCTAATATTTTTCACTTGCGGGCGTCGGTCACTATCCGTATTAGCCCTTTTACCGGAGGCGCAGTGATGCGGTGCCGGGGCGGCGGACGGGACGGACGGGTTGCGAGACTTGGCAGTTTTTGAAGCTGGGAAAATTCTTGAG
>JAGXIQ010000096.1 GCA_024635625.1 Loktanella sp.
CCGTTGCAATCCGCTGGTACGGGGACAGATCATCAATCTCAGACAGCCAGGCCAGATAGTCGTGATGGTCCATGTGCGCCTCCTGTGTTCACTTTTTGTTCTATATCATTGGGGAGTGCATAGCTAATGCGAATTGAGCCTAAGTTTTTGATACTGCGTTTAGTATCCAGCGTTGCGATCCACGAGGTGTTCAAAAGCTTCGCCCCTTTCGCCGCGTGCGATGTTTACCGCGATGACCTGCGCTGCGGTGTCGGGTCGTGTTGTCGACGCGATGTGTGGGGTGACTGTGATGCGGGGGTGTGCCCAGAAAGGATGATCTTTTGCTAGGGGTTCGCTTCGGAACACGTCAAGAGTTGCGCCACCTAGACGCCCATTTTCCAGCGCGTCCAACAAGGCGGCGTCATCTATCAAGGGCCCGCGGCCGGGATTGACGACGAAGGCCCCTGCAGCCAGCAAAGACAGTGTTTCGGCGTTAAGAATGTTTTCGGTCGCTGGGGTTTGCGGCAGCAGCAATACGACCACTTGCGCATCGCGCAGAGCTTCTGTCAGGCCGTCTTCGCCTGACAGGCAACGTAACCCTTCTATGGTTTTTGGATTGCGGCTCCATCCGGTAACTGGGAATCCCAAATGCGCCAACGCCTTACCGCATGCGGCACCTAAAGCGCCAAGGCCCAATACTGTCACGGGACGATCCTGTGCCAGCGGTGGAAAGATACCATCGCGCCAAACACCGTCCTGTCCCTGTATATGAGCATCCATCCCCAAATGATGGCGCATGACATGTCCAACGACCCATTCGACCATGCCGCGCGTCAGGCCGTCGTCAACCATACGCGCCAGTGGTTGCGTTAGCGTGGCGTTGCCCACCACGGTTTCGACGCCGGCCCAAAGCCCCATGACAAGCCGCGTATGAATGTAGGGCCGGAAATCCTTCACAGGGCCGTTAGGGGCGAAGACTATATAATCGACGGCCTCTGGTGCGTGATCGCGCGACAGGTCATAGGCGAACCCCTCGGCGTCGAGGGCGCGCCGCAGTGGCGCCTCATAGACACCCCAGACCGATGGTTTGGCGGAAAACAGGATATTGATCATCGCGGCTTATGCACATGCGCTGATTGCACCAGACCGAAAGCCACAAGTAGAACCAACATAGCCGATCCGCCGTAGCTGACCAGCGGCAGCGGCACGCCGACGACTGGCGCAAGGCCTGTCACCATCGCCATGTTCACGGCAAAGAACAAAAAGAATGTCATAGCGATTCCCATCGTCAGCAGGGCAGAGAAACGATCCTTGTTATTTATGGCGGACGCCACACAGAACACGATGATCAGGACGTAAAGCACCAGCAAAGAAAAGGCGCCGACAAAGCCGAATTCCTCTGCCAGCGTGGTGAAGATAAAGTCGGTGTGCTTTTCAGGCAGAAAGTTCAATCGACTTTGTGTCCCCTGCATAAACCCACGCCCGGTCCAGCCGCCTGACCCAAGTGCGATTTTGGCCTGTGTGATATGATAACCAGCACCCAATGGATCGTTACTCGGGTCCAGAAAAGTATCGATCCGCCGGAACTGATAGTCCTTCAATAATTGCCACGGCGTCCCTCTGCTCACGAACACCGCATAGATGCCACCGACGCCGGCGCCGATGACAGTCGCGAAATAGGCCCAGTGGACACCCGCTAGAAACATTACCGACGCGCCACCGAACAACAGCAGCAGCGCCGTACCAAGGTCGGGCTGCTTTAGCACCAGCGCCGTCGGCACAAGTATGAAGATAACCGGTAGCACAACCCAGAGTGGATGTGACGTCTTTGTTGTGGGCAACCAGTCGTAGTAGGCCGCAAGGAACAGGACCAGCGTGATCTTCGTCAACTCTGAAGGTTGTAGGCGCATAAAGCCAAGATCGATCCAGCGCTGTGCGCCCATACCGATGGCCCCGAACAATTCCACCGCAACCAGCAGCACGACAGAAATCGCAAATGCCAATCCGGCCATGTTGCGCCGGAACCAGATTGGCACCATGCCAACCCCAACCATCAGGACCAGTCCCAATGCGAAACGCTTGACCTGCGGTGCCATCCACGGAGTGGAAGACCCGCCCGCCACGGAATAAAGCATGATGAAACCGGCAGATGCGACGGCGCAAAGCAGGATGATCACAGGCCAGTTCAGGTAAAGTATCTTACGAAACCCGGTGGGAACAAATTGGGTATTGTGGGCCAGATAGCTCATATCAGACGCGGTCCTGTGCAGGTTTGATCTGGGCTATCCGCGCGGCAATACGCTTTTGCTGCTCCTCCATACGGCCCCGCTCTGCAGAGGGGTACGCCTCTAGGGGGGGCGGACCATCGTAAAGAGCCTGCAACATAATATCGCGGGCGATGGGCGATGCAGCCGTCGATCCGCCGCCGCCGTGTTCGACAACGACCGCGACGGCGTATTTTGGATTATCCACTGGCGCGAAGCAGACGAACAATGCGTGGTCCCGCCGTTCCCACGGTAGGTCGGCGTTGTTGATGACCCCGCGTGCCCGCTCTTCAGCGGTAATGCGGCGCACTTGGCTTGTGCCGGTTTTGCCTGCCATCTCGAACCCTGCTGTCAGGATCTTGGCCCGCGCGCCGGTGCCGCGCTTGTCGTTCACGACGGCATTCATCGATTGGCGGCAGCGCCGCAGCATATTTTCGTTAATGCCCAGCGACTCGCCCAAACCAGAAGCCTGTTCGACACCGTCGATAGATTTGATCAGTCGGGGTGTAATCATTTTACCGGTAGCGATCCGCGCCGTCATGATTGCCAGCTGCAAGGGTGATGCCAGAACATAACCCTGACCGATTGACGCGTTCACTGTATCACCGATGCGCCAGTCTTCGCCGCGCACTTCGGATTTCCACTGTTTATCAGGGGCCAAGCCGGACGAAATCGCCGAAAGCGGCAAGTCGTGTCGGACCCCTATTCCAAGCAGCCGTGCCATTTCGGCAATTTTGTCGATGCCGACACGCTGGCTGACCTCGTAGTAATAACAGTCGCATGAATGCTTGAGGCTATCGTGAAAGTTGATGTTGCCGTGGCCGGCCCGCTTCCAGCAGTGGAACCGGGTGCCCGCAACATTGGTGTAGCCGGGACAATAGACGGTATCCTCGGGGCTAATGACACCAGCCTCAAGTGCGGCAAGGCCGGTGACCATCTTGAATGTCGATCCCGGCGGATACGAACCTTGTACGGCTTTGGCGGCAAGCGGGCGATACTTGTTTTCGTTCAAGTCGGTCCAATCCTTGACCGAGATGCCACGCACGAACAGGTTCGGGTCAAACGACGGCGCAGACGCGATGGCCCGCAGATCGCCGGTTTCCAGATCGATCACGACGGCACCGCTGCTTTCGCCATCCATGCGGGCCTGCGCATAGGATTGGAGCCGCTCGTCCAGACCCAGCTGGATATCTTTACCGGCGACACCTTCTTGACGATCCAACTCACGCATCACCCGGCCTAATGCATTGACCTCGATACGCTTGGTACCTGCTGAACCGCGCAGCGTATGTTCCAGCTTGCTTTCCACGCCAGTTTTGCCGATCTGGAACTTTGGAATTTGCAGCAGAGGGTCCTTATCATCGATCTTGGCTAAATCGTAATCGCTGACCGGCCCGACATAGCCGACGACATGTCCAACATCCGCACCGTAAGGATAGCGACGAGACAGGCCGACTTCGGCGCTGACACCGGGCAGGGCGGGGGCGTTGACATTGATCTTGGCGACGTCTTCCCAGCGCAAACGGTCCGCAATAGTGACGGGCACGAAGGACGACAGCTTGCGCATGTCCTCGCGGGCGCGCTCGATATCTTCGGGATCGATGGCAACAATGGTTTGCAGGCGTGCTAGTACCTCGTCCACATCGCCCGCATCCTCGCGCACCATGACGACGCGGTAGTTTTGTTCGTTCTCTGCCAGCGGAATGCCGTTGCGGTCAAAGACCAGACCCCGCGCTGGAGGCAACAGTCGAATGTTGATGCGGTTTTCTTCAGCCAAAAGGCGGAACTGATCTGCTTGTTCGACTTGCATCGATTGCATACGCCAGCCCAAAACACCGACGACGCCCAATTGCGCCGAGCCGAGCAGCAGGGCGCGCCTGCTGATCCTACGAGAGGATTGCTCAAGATCCTTGACCGGTCTCTTCATAACCTGTGCCCCAGACTATCTACCTGACCGGGCGCGGGCCGGGTCAGTCCAAAAAGAAGTTGTGCGACCCCGACCACGACCGGATAGATCAAGATGGTCAGCACCATCTGGGTCAACGTCAAGGTCAGCGGCGCTTGCGGTGTCATAACCACCGCCAGCACTAATCGGTTGGCTAGCGTGATCGCAACAATCCCTGTTGCCACCGTACCCCATTCCAACGCCAAAGGCACGTTACGTAGACCACGAGAGCGTGATCGCACGGCCTCTGTCAGGATCACGACAAGAGCCGCCCAAAGTCCTGGTGGGCGTTGGAACAGCAGGTCGGTCAGCAAGAAGACACAGAAGACAACGCTGAACGGCAGAAATTCGGGCCGCCGCGCGACCCAAGCCAGCGTAAGCGCTAGCAACAGGTCCGGCGGCGCCCAGCCCGGTGGTGCCGTGTCGAGCGGCATGAGTTGCACAAAGATTATCGCCAGCGCTAGCGCCAGATAAACGGCGCGACCGATCCAGACCCTTGCGGTTGGATTTTCAGCCATCGTCGCCGGCCTGTGCCGTTTGCGGTAGAACCGGGCCGATCAAGCCACTTTCTGGCGTCAGCAGGCCGCCTGGGTCGGTGATGTCCTCGTGCGGGTGGGCGCGTAGAATACGCAGGAATTCCAGCCGTCCATAATCTGCCGCAAGACGCACCCGCAGCCGCCGGTCGCTGCCAAGAGCGACCTGACCGACCAGTAAATCCGCAGGAAAAACGCCACCGTCGCCAGAGGAGACGACTCGGTCGCCGGGGCGTACCGTATCTGGGTTTTCCAGATACTCGATCGGTGGATTCAGCGTGTTATCACCCGCAAGGATGGCCTTTTGGCCCGAAGGTTGGATCGTGACAGGAATGCGGCTGGAAGTATCAGTCAACAAGATCACGCGGCTTGTACCACGGCCCACGCCACTGATCCGGCCCACAAGGCCAATCCCGTCCATCGCGGGCCAGCCATCTACGATCCCATCCCTATGACCGACGTTCAGCAGCACCGATTGGCGGAAAGGCGATCCGCTATCTGTCATCACAACACCCGTCATAAAGGTAAGTTGCGGATCAAGGCGGACATTGTTCAACTCTAGCAGGCGGGCGTTTTCCTGCTCCAATTGCAGTGCTGCTTCTTTCCACGCCTTCATTTGCTGCAGTTCCCGGCGCAAGTTGCCGTTCTGCTCGCTTAAGGCGGAATAACTCCGAAAATCTGCGACAAGTTCGACCATGCCCGTCACTGGGGCCATCGCCCAGTCGAACGACGGCACGACGCGGTCGATGATGGCGGCGCGGAAACGTTCCACACGCGGACTGTCGATGCGCCAGACTAGGAAGATACCCAACAGTACGACGACGCCAACCCCGATCAGCAGACGCCGAATCGGGGCGATGAATTCGTCGTGGGTGTTGCGGTCACGCGCCACGGGTCAGCACCCTTTCTGGTTGGACCTTAGCTGTCGTAATCGATGACGTGGCGAAGCTGCTTTTCGTATTCAAGCGCCTTACCAGTACCCAAAGCCACACAGTTCAGTGACTCGTCTGCTACGGAAATCGCAAGACCCGTCTGTTCGCGTAGCGCCAGATCGAGTTGCCCCAGCAACGCACCACCGCCGGTCAGCATGACACCACGGTCGACGATATCGGCCGCCAAATCTGGCGGAGTTGCTTCCAGCGCGGTCATCACGGCTTCGCAAATCTGCTGTACGGGTTCGGCCAAGGCCTCGGCCACCTGTGCTTGTGAAATCTCTGTTTCCTTCGGCACGCCATTCAGCAAGTCGCGACCCCGAATATGCATTGACGCACCACGGCCATCGTCGGGCATCCGTGCTGTGCCAATGCTGGTCTTGATACGTTCTGCGGTACTTTCACCAATCAGCAGGTTATGCTGACGGCGCAGGTAGTTGATAATCGCCTCGTCCATGCGGTCACCTCCGACGCGGACGGACCGGGCGTAGACAATATCACCAAGGGACAGAACGGCGACTTCTGTCGTTCCGCCACCGATATCGACGACCATGTTGCCGGTCGGGTCTGTGATCGGCATGCCAGCACCAATGGCCGCAGCAATTGGTTCTGCGATCAGGCCTGCGCGGCGTGCACCGGCGGACAGGACAGACTGGCGGATCGCGCGCTTTTCAACCGGGGTTGCGCCGTGGGGCACGCAGACAATGATCTTGGGCTTGGAAAAAGTAGAGCGTTTCGCGACCTTGCGAATGAAATACTTGATCATCTCTTCGGCGACGTCGAAGTCGGCTATGACGCCGTCACGCATCGGGCGGATCGCCTCGATGCTGCCCGGTGTGCGGCCCAGCATCAGTTTAGCATCTTCGCCAACGGCGAGTACTTTTTTAACGCCATCCTTGACGTGATACGCCACGACAGAGGGTTCCGAAAGCACGATGCCGCGCCCCTTGATGTAGATCAGCGTGTTCGCCGTCCCGAGGTCAATCGCCATATCGGATGAAAACAAGCTGTGCCAGATCGCCATGTGTAGTGGCCTTCCCCAAGTCGTATAAAGCAAAAAACCCGGCGATTCCCCTTGCCGCTGGGTTGCTGCCTTATAGGGACAAGCCCTAGCAGAATGAAAGCCCCCTGTAAGAGGCTAAGTGGCGCATTTCTGCCACGTGCACATTATCAATATTAGTTGGGGCGGATCGACATGCAACCCGCCCAATTCTTTCACATATGCGATATTTCCAAGATTACGCGCTTGTGTCTTTGTAATTGACGCCCTTGGTGTCATGGTCTGGTGCCGTCTTTTCCCGGCGCACGATCAGGCGGTTCAACGCGTTGATATAGGCCTTGGTAGAGGCGACGACCGTGTCCGTATCCGCTGATTGACCAGTGGCGATGCGGCCTTCTTCCTCCAGTCGGACGGTCACGGTTGCTTGGGCGTCAGTGCCTTCGGTGACCGCGTGGACCTGGTACAACTGCAGCCGGGCCTTATGCTCGAACAGTGCCTTGACCGCGTTAAAAGCGGAATCAACGGGGCCGTCGCCCGTGGTGCTGGCGGTCTGTTCGATGCCGTCAATCTCCAGCTTGATATCCGCTGTCTGTGGGCCATCGGTGCCGCATACAACGCGCAGGGATTTCAGCTTGATCCGATCTTCGACCGCATCGTTCTGCCGCATCAGCGCAACCAGATCTTCCTCAAACACCTCTTTCTTGCGATCGGCGAGCTCTTTGAACCGCACGAAGACATCGGCCAACTGATTGTCGGCCAGATCAAACCCAAGGTCTGACAATTTAGACCGCAAGGCGGCGCGGCCCGAATGCTTGCCCATGACAAGCGAGGTTTCGGTCAGACCCACGTCAGTTGGGCGCATGATCTCGAACGTCTCGGCATTTTTCAGCATGCCGTCTTGGTGGATGCCAGATTCGTGTGCAAAGGCATTTTTGCCCACGATGGCCTTATTGAATTGCACCGGAAAGCCGGACACCGTCGCGACCCGACGAGAGATCGCCATGATCTTTTTGCTGTCCACGTTCGAATGGAACGGCATGATGTCGGACCGGACCTTCATGGCCATCACGACCTCTTCCAGTGCCGTATTGCCCGCCCGTTCGCCCAGACCATTTATCGTACATTCGATCTGACGCGCACCACCTTCGACAGCCGCAAGGCTGTTCGCCGTCGCCATACCAAGGTCGTTGTGGCAGTGCGTGGCAAAGATGACGTCGGACGCCCCCTCGCATTCAGTAATCAATCGACGGATCAGGTCTGCAGATTCGACGGGCGCGGTATAACCCACGGTGTCGGGTATGTTGATCGTGGTGGCACCGGCTTTGATCGCGATTTCCACCGTCCGCTTCAGGAAATCCCATTCGGTACGTGTCGCGTCCATTGACGACCATTGCACGTCTTCGCAAAGATTGCGGGCGTGGGTGACGCAGTCGTGGATGCGTTCCGCCATCTGGTCCATGGTCAGGTTCGGGATTGCCCGATGCAGTGGCGAGGTGCCGATAAAAGTGTGAATCCGCGGCTTGGCTGCGTGCTTCACGGCCTCCCAGCAGCGGTCGATATCCTTAAAGTTGGCGCGGGATAGCCCGCAGATCGTGGCATTGCGCGAAGCTTTTGCAATGGCCGCGACGGCGGCAAAGTCACCTTCAGAGGCGATTGGAAACCCCGCTTCGATGATATCGACGCCCATGTCGTCCAGCATGGCCGCGATTTCCAGCTTTTCTGCATGGGTCATCGTGGCGCCGGGGGATTGCTCGCCATCGCGAAGTGTGGTGTCGAAAATTAGAACGCGGTCGGTCATGGTCTTTGGTCCTGAACTGGTCTGTGGGGGGTATTCGGCGCTGTCACCTATCGAGCGGTCGCGCCGAAGGGCACGCTCAGGCGTGGTGCAGGCGTAGGTTACGCAGGCCTAGGGCCGGTATGATGCGGCGCGTCGTCATGGGTGCGACTATAACGCGCGTTTCTCAAGAGGGAAGGGGCGTTTTTCTATCGCGTTTGCCTTGGCCGCACACGGTGGCCGTAGACCGGATATTTTTGACGCCAAAACAGATGGTCCGAAGGCGCGCGGGGGCTAGGTCCGGTCGTATGGAAATGAAAACAATTGTTGTGACAGGGGCTGCGTCTGGAATCGGGCGGGCCATTGCGGTGGATTATGCCCGCGCCGGGTGGCGTGTGTTTGGGCTGGACGTTGACACAATCGCGCTGGACGGCGTGACTGGTATGGTCTGCGATGTGGGCGACGAGGGCAGCGTCGCGGCCGCTTTTGTCGATATCGATGCGGTTGATTTGCTGGTAAACAACGCTGGCATCGCCGATCCGCATCGTGGCCCGATTGAAACCCTTTCGTTAGCCGATTGGCGTCGGGTCACAGATAGTCACCTGACCGGCGCTTTCCTGATGACGCGGGCGGCCGTACCCGCATTGCGTCGCAGCAAGGGTGCAATCGTCAACATCGCCTCGACCCGGTTTGCCATGTCTGAACCGAATAGCGAGGCTTATGCGGCTGCCAAGGGTGGCATCGTGGCGTTAACGCATGCTCTAGCGATCTCTCTTGGGCCTGATGTGCGGGTCAACGCAATTGCACCCGGTTGGATTGTAACCGACGGATGGGACGATCTGCGCGCCGTGGATCACGCACAGCACCCGGTCGGCCGCGCTGGACTGGTCGATGATATCGTAGACGCAGTGCGTTATCTGGCTGGTGCTGGTTTCGTCACCGGGCAGGTGTTGACCGTTGACGGCGGCATGACGCGAAAGATGATTTATGTCGAGTAGAGCGCTCGTTATCGGTGCCTCTGGCGGGATCGGACAGGCGGTTACGCAAGCTTTGCAAGACCGTGAAGTTGACGTCGTGACCCTGTCGCGCACTGCTGATCATTTGGATGTCACAGACGCTGCCTCAGTCGAAGCTGTGCTTGGCGCTGTAGAGGGGCCATTCGACTTAATCTTCCTAGCAATAGGTGTCTTGGGAACGCCAGAAAAGTCGCTGGATGCCATCGACGCGCAGGCCATGGCTGATGTCATGGCCATCAATGCCATCGGTCCCGCACTGATCCTGCGCCACGCCGCCCGGCTGCTACCACGCAAGGGGCGCAGCGTGTGTGCAGTCCTGTCGGCGCGTGTAGGGTCGATCGGCGACAACCGGATCGGCGGCTGGTATTCTTACCGTGCCTCAAAGGCGGCGCTGAACCAGATCGTTCATGGGGCTGCCATCGAACTAGGTCGCAGTCATAAGGACGGCATCGTCGTCGCCATGCATCCTGGCACGGTGGAAACGCCTTTCACTGCTGCCTACGCAGGGCACCACAAAACGGTGACAGCCGATACTGCAGCACAAAATCTGCTGGGTGTGATTGACGCCTTGACCCAAGACCAGACTGGGCAATTTTACGATTATGCAGGAGACTCGATCCCGTGGTGAACCTGATCCTTGTGCTAGGTGACCAACTGTCGGACACCCTCTCTGCCTTACAGGCAGGTGATAAGACCGCTGATGTCGTCGTTATGGCAGAGGTCGCAGACGAGGCGGGCTATGTTCCGCATCACCCTAAGAAAATTGCTTTCCTTTTCTCGGCGATGCGAAAGTTTGCCAAAAGGCTTAGTGATGATGGGTGGACTGTCGATTACGCAAAGCTAGGGGATGGCGAAACCTCTGTCTGTGGTGCTCTGCTTGCTGCCGCGGAAAGGCATGGCGCTGACCGTGTGATCGCAACTGAACCCGGCGAATGGCGATTGATCAATGCATTGACCCATTGCCCCATCACCGTTGAACAACGACCCGACGATCGCTTTATCGCGTCTCACGGCGACTTCGCCGCGTGGGCACAAGGACGCACGACGCTGCGGATGGAGTTCTTTTACCGCGAAATGCGCAAGCGGACCGGGCTGATGATGGAGGACGGCAAGCCCGCAGGCGGCCAGTGGAATTATGACCACGACAATCGCAAGGCAGCACCCGATCAGGTCGATTATAGCGGCCCCATGCGGTTCAAGCCGGACGCCGTCGTCGAAGAGGTGCTAGCCTTGGTTGCCGACCGATTTGCCGACAATTTTGGCGATTTGGATGATTTTTGGTTCGCCACAGATCAGGCGCAGGCGCGACGGCATTTGGCCCATTGGGTCACGAAGGGTCTGCCGAAGTTCGGCGATTTTCAGGACGCGATGCTGGACGATAACCGCTTTCTTTATCACGGGATCGTCGGCCTTTATATCAACGCAGGTTTATTGGACCCCTTAGAAGTGTGCCAAGCCGTTGAGGCCGCTTGGCAGGCGGGGGACGTGCCAATCAACGCCGCAGAAGGATTTATTCGCCAAATCATAGGTTGGCGCGAATACGTGCGCGGTATCTATTTTATGGAAGGGCCTGACTATACACAGCGCAATGGTCTGAAACACACCCGCGACCTTCCTGCTGTCTATTGGGGCGGACCGACCTTTATGCGCTGCATGAAGCAAACCGTAGATCAGACCAAGACAGAGGCCTACGCGCATCACATCCAGCGGCTGATGGTGACGGGTAACTTTGCACTGTTAGCGGGGATTGATCCGGGGCAGGTGCATGAATGGTATCTGGCCGTCTATGCCGACGCTTACGAATGGGTCGAAGCGCCTAATGTCATTGGGATGAGCCAGTTCGCTGATGGCGGTGTCATCGCAAGTAAGCCTTACGTCAGTTCCGGCAATTACATTCATAAGATGTCGAACTACTGCGGCTCTTGCACCTACAAAGTGACGCAGAAAACGGGCAAGGATGCTTGCCCATTTAACTTGTTGTATTGGCATTTCCTAAACCGCCATCGCGAGGCGTTCAGCGCCAATCCCCGCATGGGCAACATGTATGCGGTCTGGGACCGGATGGACCAAGGCAAGCGCGACACCATCGTGACAGAAGGTGACGCGATCCTTGCCCGACTGGATGCAGGAGAACCGGTTTAAGCCGCCAGTGCCTTGTCCTGCATGACCTCTGCCGCGATTTCGAAGCTGCGTATACGGGCTGCGGGATCGTGGATCTGGCCTGTCAGGATGACTTCGTCCGGCTGATATCGGGCGATCAGTTCGGCCATTTGGCTGCTGACTGTAGCGGGGCTGCCAACGGCTGTGATCCGTAGTGCATGATCCACCGCTGTGCGCATGCCAGCGCCGATTAGGCCGTCGATATCGTCTACGGGTGCGGGCAGTTTACCGGGTTTTCCACTACGCAGATTGGCAAAGGCTTGCTGGACGGATGTGCGTAGACGCGCCGCTTCCGCGTCTGTTTTAGCGGCGATGACGTTGGCGGCCAACATGAAATGTGGCTTGTCCAGATGTGCCGACGCGCGGAAAGTTCCCCTATAAGTGGCAATGGCATCCTCCAGCGCATCAGGGGCGAAGTGTGACGCAAACGCGTATGGCAGGCCAAGGTAGGCCGCCAGTTGCGCGCCGAAAAGCGATGATCCCAGCATCCATACCGGGACGTGCGTGCCTTGGCCCGGGTGGGCCTGCACGGGTGAATCGGGGTCGCCGTCGCCCAGATAATTCATCAGCTCTACGACATCTTGTGGAAAGGTATCGCCACGCCGGTCGACCCGCATCGCACGCATCACATGGCCATCACCGCCAGGCGCGCGGCCCAGACCAAGGTCGATACGGTCGGGATAAAGCGTGGCTAGGGTGCCAAACTGTTCGGCAATCGCCAACGGGGCGTGATTTGGCAACATAATGCCGCCTGCACCGACGCGCATCGTCTTGGTGGCACCAGCAACATGGCCAATCAGCACAGATGTGGCAGCAGAGGCGATTCCCGCCATGTTGTGATGCTCTGCCAGCCAATAGCGGTGATAACCTAATTCCTCTGCCCGGCGGGCAAGGGTGACGGTCGCGGCAAGTGCCTCTGCCGTGGTGCTGCCTTCGGGCACCGAAGATAGGTCGAGGATTGAATAGCGCATGGGGTCTGTCCGTGTCTGGGGTTGGCAATAACGTAAGCGTCAGAGGTTCCGGTGCAAGGGGTACATCTTGCCGCTTGCGGCCCAGCATCCATCCTGCTCTGTCACATTTGCCGCAGGTGGCAGGCATGGACGTCCCCGCAACCTTGCGCCAGTTTTACAGAACGGAGGGCCAGAAATGAGCCGTATCGATGATACCCGCAACTTTATCCCCGTGCGCATTGCGGTGCTAACGGTCAGCGACACGCGCACGCCGGCCGACGACAAGTCTGGCGATACCCTTATCGCGCGGCTGCAAGACGCAGGCCATACACTGGCCGCTCGCGATATCGTCCGCGATGACCGCAGTACCATCGCGGATCGTTTGCGCGACTGGTGTGCTAACGCTGACATCGACGTCGTCATCTCGACCGGGGGGACGGGCTTGACCGGGCGCGACGTGACGGTCGAGGCGCACCGAGACGTCTATGAAAAGGAAATTGACGCGTTTGGCACGGTCTTCACCATCGTGTCGATGCAGAAGATTGGC
>JAGXIQ010000097.1 GCA_024635625.1 Loktanella sp.
AGCCGTCAGTTTCACTCGACCCGCCATGGCCGCCGCCATAAAAGCTGAACATGACCCATGGCTTGCTGTCCGCCCGCTTGCCTGCGATCGAAAGGGCATTTATCGTGCCATATGCATTGGCCACGACGCGATCCGGCGCTGCCTGCGAGGCGGCCGCAAAGATCACGTCGATCATGCGCAGGATCGTTTCCGTATAGCCGCCGACGGGTGCGGGGAAAGGGGCTGACAGTAGCGAACCTTCGGGTATTTTCACGTCAATCGGGCGCATCACCCCAGCGTTCGCAGGTAAGCTTGGAAAGATATGCTTGATCGCGACATAGGCGGTGGCAACGGCAGTGGGCAGTGCGATGTTCACAGGCCCCGCGCAACGATCGGCTGTCCCTGCAAAGTCCAATGTCATGCGGTCGCCAGAGATTTCCAGCGCGACCTTGATCCGCAGGGGGACGTCGGTGATGCCGTCGTTATCCAAGAAATCCTCCGCCTCCCACCGGCCATCAGGCAGGTCAGTCAGCTCGGCCCGCATCAGCGTCTCTGCACGGTTCTGAAGTGCATCAAGTGCTGCGTGGACCGTTTCAGCGCCGTATTCAGCTAGTAGTTCGTCGAGCCGTTTCACGCCGAGATCTAAGGCACTCAACTGGCCGTTAAGATCGCCCTGCGCCGATTGTGGCAAGCGGGTATTACGCATCAGGATATCTATGATGTCGGTCTGGATGGTGCCAGCCTTGGCCAATCGCACGGGGGGCAGCACGAAAGCCTCTTGGAAGGCGTCTGTCGCCGCTGGGTTGTAGTTGCCGGGGACAGCGCCGCCAACATCGTGCCAGTGCCCGACAGAGGCGAGATAGCAGAACAGTTTGCCCTGATGGAAATAGGGTCGCACAAGGCGCATATCGCTAAGGTGCGTGCCGCCGAGATGGGCGTCGTTGAAGATATATATGTCGCCGTCTTCTAAATCGCCATGTTCCGCCGCCTTGTCGATCACCGCTTTCACGGCAAAAGACATGACGCCAACAAAGATTGGCAGTCCCGATTTACCCTGTACTAACGTATCACCGGATACGGCGTGATATAGACCGTGGGACGCGTCGTGGGCCTCTGCGATGATCGGATTAAAGGCGGCGCGGAACAGGGTCGCATCCATTTCGTCCGCGATCTGTTCCATCCGGCCCGCAAGGACGGCGAGCGTGATGGGGTCGATGTCTTGGGTCATGGCTTTGCCTTTGTCTCTGCGATGTCGTTCCAGACGTCCTGCCGGGTAATTAAACCCGTTGTGACCTCGAACCGGTCGATGAAGCGGATGCCGTCGAAGGGTGCGCCATCGAGCCAGGCACCTGACAGGGTGCCCCTGCAATAAACCACGGCTGCGGCGCCGGCGGATTGAAGCACCTCGAACCCGTCGTAGGTTTTTGTGACGAAGCGATAGCGCAGCGTGGCCCAGTCCATCAGTTGCTGTAATTCAGTCATGGGACCCGTGCCGGGGAAGGTCATGCTGAAATCAGCACCAAGCATGCTTTTTGCGGCGTCGAGATCACGCATTTTCATCGCTGCCAGATAGTCGCGCACGATTGCGACGGGGTCGGGTAGTGCCGGTGCCGGTGTGCGGTGCTGTCCGCCGCGCATGTAACCGGAGGGGGCAAGATCATGGATGATTACGGTGACTGCCTCTGCCGGGGCAGGGACCACAAGGCGCACCGCCTCTGAAAGACAAACACAAAGGCGGGATTTTGCGTCGTCGTCATACCCTTGCATCACATGAAGCTCGATGACCGGCACAGGCGTCCCCTTTAAAGCTGTATTTTTTGTAATACAGATTATTTGATGTGCATAGGTCAAATAAATTCTCTTCTGTAAACTAGTTTTCTTGCTTTTGAAAAATCCGCGGTTAGGCTCGGCTGGTATTGAAGGGGTGAAAATGACGCAGGACTCCGTATTGCCCAAGACAAAGGGGCTGCCTGAAGGCGGCAAGGCGCGGCGCGTCTACTTGCACTTGCACGAAGAAATCACCCGTGGCGTCCATGCCCCCGGCACGGTTTTGCCGGGAGAGCAGAAATTAGCAGTGACCCTTGATGTATCCCGCGTCACTGTGCGCCGTGCGCTAGATGCATTGGAAAGCGATGGGTTGATTGAACGGCGGGCCGGTTCCGGTACGACCGTCTGCGCGCCACGACCGCAGCCGTCGATGGCCGCCGATTTCAGCACTCTTATGCCGCAACTGGTTGAGATGGGGCAGAACACGACCGCGCGACTTTTGTCGTTTAGCTATGGTGCCGCGCCAGCCACTGTGGCCCGTGCGCTTGGGTTGGGTGGGCAGGCCCGCGTACAGGCTGCTGTCCGCCTGCGTCTGGTTGAGGGAGAACCGTTTTCCCATCTGACGACTTGGGTGCCTGAACAGATCGCCCAGAATTATACCGAAGCAGAGCTGGCCACCACGCCTCTGTTCCGCCTGTTAGAACGCTCTGGCGTCAAGGTAGATGCCGCGCACCAAACCGTTAGCGCGACGCTCGCCTCTCCTGATGTGGCAGAAGCGCTGGGTGTCAGCATTGGTGCGCCATTGTTGTCGCTGGACCGCGTGGTGCGCGACGCGGATGGTCACGGGGTCGAATACTTATCTGCTTTGTATCGCCCGGATATGTTCAAATTGGAAATGACACTGAACCATGTGGGCGCCGGGGCCGCACGGCATTGGGCGCCGGTGATCAATCCTGCCCGTAAAGGTGCCGAATGACCGCGTCACAGACCCTTTTCGCCAAGCTTTGGGCAGCGCATGAAATTATGCAACGCGACGACGGCACCTCGTTGCTATGGGTGGATCGTCATTTGGTGCACGAAGGCTCTCATCATGCTTTTGCCAAACTGGCAGAGCGTGGGCTGCGAGTCGCGTGCCCAGATATAACTTTCGGCGTTGTGGATCATTATGCGCCGACCCGTGCGGGGGACGTCTCGCCAGACATTCGACGGATGATAGAGACGCTGGGCGACAACGCACGCGCGCAAGGTATTCACCTATTTGATCTAACCGATCCGGGGCAGGGGATTGTTCATGTCATAGGACCGGAACAGGGCCTAACGCTGCCCGGTCTGGTGATCAACTGCGGCGATAGTCACACCTCTACGCACGGTGCATTTGGGGCCTTGGCCTTTGGCGTTGGTGCTACGGAAGTGGCACATATTCTGGCGACCCAGACGATCTGGCAACGTAGGCCCAAGACAATGCGAATGACTGTCGATGGCGTCTTGGGGCCAGCAGTGACCGCCAAGGATCTGGCGCTGCATTGGATAGCCCTTTTGGGTGCTGACAGTGCGCGCGGATATGCAATCGAATACGCCGGCCGTGCTATCAAGGCATTGTCGATGGAAGGTCGTCTGACACTTTGTAATCTGAGCATCGAGGGCGGTGCGCGGTTGGGGTTGGTGGCCCCGGATCAGGTGACCTTTGACTACATTGCTGGCCGTCCTTTCGCGCCAAAGGGGGCGGCGTGGGACGCGGCCCTTGTGGATTGGGCGCAACTGAAGTCGGACAAAGATGCTGCCTTTGATCGTGAAGTCCGGATAGACGCTGCCGATATCGCGCCAACGGTGACATGGGGTACTTCGCCAGAGGACGCGCTACCGATTACTGGATGCGTGCCCAATCCCGCTGATATGACGGGGGCTAAGCGCGAACAGGCGCTTGCGGCGCTGGACTACATGGCATTGGACGCGGGGGAACCGCTGGATGGCATCGCCGTCGATCAAGTCTTTATTGGATCTTGCACGAATGGCCGGATCGAAGACCTACGATTAGCTGCAAAGGTCTTGAAAGGTCGCAAGGCCCGGGTGCCGGGATTGGTTTCGCCGGGGTCAAAGGCTGTAAAGCAGCAAGCAGAGGCCGAAGGTCTGGCACGTATCTTTACCGAAGCAGGTCTGGAATGGGCCGCGTCGGGATGTTCCATGTGCGTAGGCATGAATGGCGACCGGGTCGAGGCGGGTAAGCGGTGTGCGTCGTCTACCAACCGCAATTTCCGGGGGCGTCAGGGTCGCGGTGCGCGCACCCATCTGATGAGCCCGGCCATGGTTGCCGCTGCCGCCGTCGCAGGTCACCTGACCGACGTGCGTCCTTTGTTGGAGGGGCGGACATGAGCGGCTGGACGACTATTGCAGGCCGCGCTGTCGCGCTGCCGCAGGCGAACGTCGATACTGATCAACTGATACCTGCGCGATTCATGTCTGCCCCGCGCAGCGCAGGCTACGGTGCCTTTCTGTTGCACGATGCGCGGCAGGATCAGGCGGATCACATCCTGAACCGCTTTGACGGGGCCGATGTGCTAATCACGCGCCGCAACTTCGGCAGCGGATCCAGCCGAGAAGCCGCAGTTTATGCCTTAGTTGATTTTGGGATTCGCGCCGTTTTTGCCCCAAGCTTTGGCGATATTTTTCAGGGCAATGCCGTCAACAACGGTCTGCTACCGGCACGTTTGACAGGCGACCAGATCGAGATGTTGATTGCGTCTCTTGGCGCAAATGACGCTGAAGCAACAGTCGATCTGGCCACTGGCAGCGCCACCATCGCCGGGCAGACGGTGTCTTTTGATCTAGACCCTGTTTGGCAGCAGAAGCTGGTGAATGGTTGGGACGACATCGACCTGACTGCGCAGCACCGCGACCAGATTAAAGCTTTTCGCGCCGCCCGTTTTGCGGCGCACCCGTGGGCCTTGCCTGCGTCCTAAGACCCGCATCGCTGCATTTGGTGGTTCGGAAAAATCAAAAATAGGGGTGCCAAAAGGCATCCCACCAACCGGGAGTACGACATAATGAAACATATGCTTATCAGTGCTATACTTGCTTCGACGGCTCTGACGACGGCTGCCTATGCCGAGGATACGGTCACCGCCATCCATGCCTTTCCTGAGTCGCTGGTCTATACCAAGTCGTTTCTAGAATTCGTCGACAAGGTGAATGCCGCCGGTGAAGGCGTTTTGCAGATTGAAGTGCGCGGTGGACCCGAAGCTATTGGAACCGCCCAGCAGCCTGACGCAGTGCGGTCGGGCGTCGTTGATATGGTCTATACCCCCGGTAGCTTTTACGCTGGTGCTTTGCCGGAAAAAGACGCGCTCGTTACGTCTAACCTGACCGCCGTCAAAGCCCGCGCCAATGGCGGGCTAGAGCTTCTGGATCAGATCCATCAGGAAAAGATGGGGGTCAAATACCTTGGCTGGTTCGACTCTGGCGTCTGCTATAACTTGTGGAGCCGGAACGAGCCGAAGTTGGACGAGGGTGGCAATCTGGATGTTTCTGGTCTGAAGCTTCGTGGCAACGCTGTCTATAATGCCTTCTTTACTGACTATCTTGGCGCACAGGTTATCGACCTGCCTACGACAGAGGTATATTCCGCGCTAGAGCGTGGCGTCGTGGATGCGACGGGCTGGACGCAAATCGGCCTGATCGACCTGAAATGGAACGAGTTCCTGAACTACCGGATCGAGCCCTGCTTCTTTTCAACCGATCTAGGTGTCATCGTGAACCTCGATAAGTGGAATTCCTTGACCGAGGAATCCCGGACAATCCTGCAGGACGTTGCAATCGCCCACGAGGCAGAAAGTGCCGCTAAGCTGGTTGCTGTGCGTGACGAAGACTTTGCCGCACTTGAAGCTGCAGGCATGCAGATTGTCACGCTAGAAGGTGATGCGGCAGAAGCGTATCTGGCCGCTGCAACCCAAAGCACTTGGGATCGCATGAAGGGTTTGATGGCTGACAGCCCGCAAGGCGACGGAAACTACGACACGCTGATCGAGCTGTTCTACGACAAATCGAAAACGCAATAAGCAAAGACACGGCGCGTCCAAGATCGGGCGCGCCGTTTTTTCGTGAAAAAGGGGCGGTAGATGGAACTGGTCGGCAAACTTTATCGGGGGTTCCTCTATGCGATGGCCGGCATCGCTGCGGCGATGCTGGTCTGGTTGATGATCTCTGTCATTCTGTCGGTTGTGATGCGCAACGCAGGACTGCAGCCGTTTGCATGGCTGTTCACGTCGTCTGAATACGCGATTCTATATATGACAATGCTCGGCGCGCCGTGGCTGGTGCGCGAAAAGGGGCACGTTCATATCGAACTGGTTACGGCGGCTTTGCCTACGCCGGTGCGCCGCATCGTCAGCCGTTGTGTCGCTGCGGCCTGTGTGCTGGTCTCGTTGATCCTTGCGTGGAAGGGAGCAGAGCTGTGTCTTGGTAACATCGCTCGCAACGATCTGGACGTACGTTCTTATTATTTTCCGAAATGGATACTCACCATCGCTTTCCCGGTCAGCTTTGGTCTGATGGCAATCGAGTTTTCACGTTTCGTCGTTGGCGATGACCTCATGCACTCCGGCGAAGCAGGGATACACGAATAATGTTATGGTTTGAATCGCTGGCGTTGTTGCTGGGCTCGATCCTTGTGCTGATGGCTGTCGGTATGCCCGTGGCGCTGGCCTTTTTGGCCGCCAATATTGTGGGCGCTTGGTTCTTTATGGGGGGGGCAAGGGGATCACCCTGCTTCTAAATAACGGTTTTGGTGGGCTGACGAACTACGCGCTGGTTCCCATCCCGCTATTTTTGTTGATGGGAGAGATTTTCTTTCACACTGGTTTGGGCGGGCGCATGTTCAATGCCATTGACCGTCTGTTGGGTAAGTTGCCCGGACGACTGTCTTACGTAACGGTGCTGGGCGGTACGGCGTTTTCGACCCTGTCAGGATCGTCGATGGGATCGACGGCGCTGTTGGGTAGCCTGATGGTCCCTGAGATGACGGCGCGCGGCTATAAGAAGCACATGTCCATTGGTCCGATTCTTGGAACCGGCGGACTTGCGATTATCATCCCCCCTTCAGCGCTGGCTGTACTGCTTGCAACGCTGGCACGGATTGATGTCGGCGCGCTGCTGATCGCGGGCATTATCCCCGGCTTGATCCTCGCGTCGTTCTACATCGCGACGATTTACATTCAGACGCGGATCGACCCGACTGCCGCACCCGCATACGAAGTCGAGACGTTGAGTATAGGCCAGAAGATGCGGCTTTTGTTAGGCGACGTCGTGCCGATGCTGTCAGTCATGGTGTTGATTGTGTTTGGCATGGTGGGTGGTCTGATCACACCATCCGAAGCTGCTGCTTTCGGGGCGCTGGGCGTGCTTATTCTGGGTGTGCTGTTCCGCTGCTTGACGTGGGAAGCGATGAAGAAGTCTGTCATTGGCGCACTGCGCGTGACGTTGATGGCCTATCTGATCGTCTTTGGGTCTGCCACGTTCAGCCAGTTACTAGCTTTCTCTGGTGCATCATCCGGCCTGATCCGCTGGGCAACGTCTTTCGATCTGGCCCCAGTCGCGATGCTTTTAGTCATGTTTGGTGTGCTCCTGCTCCTTGGGATGTTCATGGAACAGATTTCGATGATGTTGCTGACTGTGCCGATCTTCTTTCCGTTGGCAGCAACCCTTGGGTTTGATCCGGTCTGGTTCGGCCTGATCATTCTGCTGGCGTTAGAGATCAGTTTTACTACGCCGCCGTTTGGACTGCTGCTATTTGTGATGAAAGGCGTGGCGCCAAAGGACACCTCGATGAGAGAAATTTATCTGTCGGCCTTCCCCTATATGGGGTGTTCGATGTTGCTCGTCGCCTTGCTGATCATTTTCCCCCAGCTCGCCCTTTGGCTGCCTGGGTTGTAAGGCCCGATGGTCGCGGCGTCTGTCGTAGTTGTGTGAACGGATCATGCAAAAGCGATAAGGGCTAAGCTGCCGATCACGAAAGTATATCGCAAGCTTGGTGCCATACTAATTGGTACGGCTAACGCCCTATGGTCCCGATTTTTGGCCTCTGGTGGTATACGTTCGATGGGCATGGGATGATCAGGCAGGTTTGCATGACCCCAGTATGACGGGCAGGGGCATGTCCTGAAAAAATGTCGTCCAGAAGGCGATTTCTAATATTTTTCACTTGCGGGCGTCGGTCACTATCCGTATTAGCCCTTTTACCGGAGGCGCAGTGATGCGGTGCCGGGGCGGCGGACGGGACGGACGGGTTGCGAGACTTGGCAGTTTTTGAAGCTGGGAAAATTCTTGAG
>JAGXIQ010000098.1 GCA_024635625.1 Loktanella sp.
TGCCTGCTTTGTACGCGGGTGACATTTTCGGATAGTTGCAACAAATTATGTAGCCCCAAAGCCAAAATATCACCGATGAGCAATTTAAAAATGTCACTCTCTTTGCCATAAAGAGTGCGCAAATCTCTCGTCTGTTGTCCGAACCACGGCACAGTTCCGCCAAGTGGCTTGATCAATGTACAAAACGGCTGCAACCTCAACCGGTCGGCTTTCTAATTGAAAAATGTCGGTTTAAGGATTATCGGATGAATGGAAAAGCTGACTGGATGGCTTGGCTGGAATGGAACCCGCCGTTTAGGGTTTGCGATTTGTCTATGTCCGCTGGGAACCGCTTGATACAGATTATAAAATCTTACGCCAATTAGAGGCCGCGATCATGCAATACTATCAAGCTTGGTTTAATACGCGTGATATGCGCGCTGAGACGCCGTTTGATCACATCGACTAGGTGTCTAGTCCCGGCATTTGGTGGATCGGATTTAGGATGAATCGATCTGAATCTGAAGTCCAGATTTTTACGAGTGGGTGCGTTCAACGGGTGGCGATATCGATCCTGGTCCGATCCGTTTTCTGTTGCGCGAACATATCCTGCAGACAGCAGCCGTTGACCTAGGTGACATGGTGCTTGGGCAAAAAGGCGCATACACTCAGCCTATTCTCTCTTTATCGCGACAACGTTGCACCCTAAGAGGCACCGCAAAATACTTGTCAGGCTTGGGATTGCCCCGAACAATTGTGGCGACCTCGCCTACAACCGTTTGGTATTTCCCGTTGCCGTTACAGAACGGATTTGCCGTGACCTTGTGTCTGCTGTTCCTCTCTTTGAGCTACCGCGAGAGATCGGCTGTACCAAGTCGTAGGCCGAGAGCCTTTGCCACGGCGTCGCAATTAATCCAATTGCGACGCCGGGCGGCGGTATCGGCCGGATAGACTTCACACTCACCGAAATCGCCGTTTTCTTAAATGGATTTCCGGTCTTCCAGAAATGGAACCGGCGGATAATGTGGATATGACGCGCGCTGTCTTAACCCGCTCTTTACAACACGTCATCGATGCCGCTGGTAGCTCAGTTAAGCCGCTTCCATCTGCTGCGCGAGTGCGCTGCGTATGACCTGCGTCTCGTACCCTCTGAGGACGGGCCGCGCTGTTGATCCGTAATTTTCGAAACCATCAGCCAGACTTGGGAATATATCCACGATTTTAGCGCGGTCATCATCTGACAACAAAAGTTCACCCTGCTTGGCCGGATGGAAGCTTTCAACATCGACCCCGTTACAATTCAGGATTTCATGACGGTCAAAAAGGATATGGAAGTATTCGACATATCCCCCCGCGCCCTGGGTGATCGGTGCATCGCCCACAAGATGTTTTGCCGCGGCAAGGCATTCGGAATTGCCAAAGTGCAATTCGTTCAAAGTATCGCGCAGCAGGACTCTATGTTGGGGTGAAAGTTCGAAGGTTTTATGGCACCCAAACACACCCTTTGGGATTTGTATTGGCGCATTTTTTCCGCGGGCAATTAGCCTTTTCGATCCGATCCACCGAATGGGCTGCGGCCCATGATCGAGCGTTTCAACCAAATCGCCAACTGCAAGTTCCTCGACCGATCGCATGCCGTTTGGGGTTTCAAGCATGCAGCCGCGCGTGAAACAGACATAGTCAGCATAGGTAAATACGGGCTCGCCCGCGACCTGTGCGTCGGGCTGATTGTCGAAGTTTATAATCTCGTATGCGCGCCCTTCGACCAAAGGGTATTCTGACAACGTGTAGGTAAAGCTTTGTTTGCCCTGTTTGCCGTTAAGCAGAATGACCTCGAAAGTGACGTCATCGATCGGGTCATAAATGGTCCAACCTGCGTCCGCATTCACCGAGATGTCTTGGTATGTCACGGTTCCGTCGACCGTTATCGTTGCCGTCGCCGTTTCTTGGCTGCCACCAACATTGTCATCCAGCGTCAATCCGTCGACGCCTGTTTCATTGTCGGTAATGACTGCGGTACCGGTGCTTCCGGTGAGGGGGGAGTAAGTGAAAACGCCCGGCGCGGAATCGAATCCGCTGGCGTAAGGGCTCTCGAGGTAAACATTGAAGGTGTAATCTGCCATTGCTTATACCCTTAGAACGTTGGTCTTGAGGAGATTTATTGCTCTAGTTTAGGTATCTTTTGAGGCAAATCGGGCGCGAATTAAGGTAATTTTGTGGCAACCTTGGCAGATGGGATGCCGCAGGCCCCCGTCATCGCCCGTTCTTGTGTGCAAAAAAAACTGATACCTAATGGCTTTTTCAGGGCCGTGTCCTGTTAGGGTCCGTTGCCTTTGGTGCCGGCGAAGATTGTTTGCCGGCCACGTCTGTATCGGATTTTGTGCAGACTTATCGTGCAGTGTCGCATCAGGCACATTGGGCTCGAACCGGACTTTACTACATACATCTCACGGCGTTCAGTGAAGCGCTAATAACGGCTTCAACATCTTATCCACGGCACCGGCAACTGTAGCGCAAAGCGCTTCAGGATAGCGGGGACCGAAGCGGCGTGCATCGTTGTCAAAGTAGCGGCCTGTGGCATCTGCGAATGCGTCAGAAAGGGCGGCGCGGGTCAGGATGTCGACGCCGATGTTCAGATCGTTCCCTGACGTGCCAAACCCTTCGCGCACCATCTTTGTCGCTAAAAGAGAGCCGGGATTGACCGCGATAAATGCGGGGCCCGTAGGATGCTGCGCTGCGAAGTGCTGGCTCCAGAGTGTGATGGCAAGCTTGCTTTGCGCATAGGCGTCCATGTCTTGCATCGGGCGTGCGCCAGCTAATGCCTGCAGGTCCATCGGGGCCTGCGCGGCAGAGGATAGGTGGATGATGCGGCCGCCCAATGGAACCGTGGGCAGCAGTTTTAACGTCAAAAGGGCAGGGGCCAAGGTGTTGACGACAAAACGGACGTCTAACCCGTCGTCGGTGATGGTGTGGTCTGTTTTGAAGACGCCAGCGTTGTTGATCAGCACATCAATCCGGGGGTGCGATGCTGCAATCTGGTTCGCCATTGCCGCCACTTGCGACAGGTCCGAAAGGTCGGCCAATGCGGTCGTGATGTCGGCCCCCGTCTTGCGCAGGGCCTCTGCCGTGGTGGCGAGTTTGCCCGTGCTTCGGCCATGAATGATCAAGTCATGGCCCTGCTTGGCAAGTGCCTCGGCCGCCGCGCGACCAATACCGTCTGTCGCACCGGTGATAAGAATGATCTTTTTCATGATGAGGCCTTAGCTGGATGCGGGCAGCACGTCGCGTGCAAGCCGGGAAAAAGGTGTGTCGGTACGCGCGCGGTTCAAGCGCACATTGACGGCACCGTGGTGTCGCGGATGTCACCGAATGCCGCCCCCAGATGGATGGGCTGCGAGCCGCCCCTTAGGGGACAGCCCGCATGGCTTAGGCTAAATCGTCTTGCCCCTTGATCAGCCAGTGAAAGCTGTCTGACCCCGCCTGCCGCGCGTCCAGATGCGGTGCATACTCTGGGTCCTGCATGAACGCTTTGGCCGCGTCCTCGGAAGGCCATTCGATCAGGACACGCAGGGCGGCACCGCGCTGAGGCCCTTCAAGCTGTTCGTGGCTCGACGTGCGCGCCAGATATTTGCCGCCGTGGCGTGCAATCACCTTGTTGGTGGCTGGCAGATAGTCGGGGATCCAATCGTCCTTCAGGGGCGTGACTTCAAGAATTGAATAGGCCGTCATTGGTGTTTCTCCTTTATTCTTCGTTGGACAGGCCGGGCAAAACCTGCTTGCCGATCACACGGCCCGTTTCCTGACGTTTGTGTGCTGCGGTCAGGGTGTCGACCGTCAACACATCGGCGCGTTCGGTCACTGTGGATGCCAATGTGCCGTCGTCCAGCATGTCGGCGACACGGTTCAGCAGATCGCGCTGCACCGCGATGTCGGCGGTGCCGAACATCGACCGTGTGAACATAAACTCCCACGAAATGCTCAGCGCTTTGAACTTGGCAGGTCCGATGTTCAGGTTGTCGGGATCGTCGATCAGCGCGACATGGCCGCGCGGCGCAATCAGGTCCACGATGGCGGCCCAGTGCTGGTCGGTCGCCGTCAGCGCAGCCACATAGGTCGGCGCAAGGCCAAGGTCGCTTACTTGCGCAGCAAGGTCACCGCGGTGGTCGACCACATGATCGGCGCCCATCTTGCGCACCCAATCTTGCGTCTCGGGTCGAGAGGCGGTCGCGATGACGGTCAACTTGGTCAGCCGTTTGGCCAGCTGGATCAGGATAGAGCCGACACCGCCAGCGCCGCCAATGACCAGCAGGCTTTGCCCTGCGCCGCCGCCTTCGGTCAGGCGAAAGCTGTCAAACAGCATTTCCCACGCCGTGATCGTCGTCAGCGGCATGCCCGCAGCTTCTGTGAAATCCAGCGACGCAGGCTTGCGCCCGGCGATGCGTTCGTCAACCGCGTGAAATTCAGCATTGGTGCCGGCGCGGGTCACGTCGCCGGCGTAAAATACCGCGTCGCCAACGGTGTAGCCCGTCACCTCTGCGCCGGTTTCCACAACCACGCCAGCCGCGTCAAAGCCAAGGATGCCCGGCCCGCCCTCTGGCGCGCGATTGGCGCGCAGTTTCACATCGACCGGGTTGACCGAGATGCCTTTCACGGCAACCAAAAGGTCGCGCGGTCCGACCTGCGGGCGATCCAGATCAATCATTTGCAGTGCGCCGCTGCCATCCACGGGGCCGGTCTGCGTATATCCAATAGCTTTCATGTCTGCGATCCTAAGGTTTGTGCATTGATGCTTGATACGCAAAATACACCTTTGAAAAGCAGAAGAAACGGCGCATATCGGACTTCAGAATTCCGATTTTAGATATAATGAGGGCCGGATGGACACCGATAGCTTGCGTCTGTTTGTGGCCGCTGCCGAACGCCTGAACATCTCGGCCGCGGGGCGTAGCCTCGGGCTTGCCCCCGCGATGGCCAGCGCGCGTCTGGCAAAGTTAGAACACGAACTGGGCGCAGAATTGCTGCACCGCACCACCCGCAAGGTGTCGTTGTCGCAAGAGGGCGAGGCATTTCTGCCCTATGCCAGAGAGATCCTTGCGCAGTCCGAGGCAGGGCGCGCGGCCCTTGGCCTGAACGCGGCAGAGCCGTCGGGCACATTGCGGTTCGCCGCGCCCAGCAGTTTCGCCCAATTGCACATCATGCCGCTACTGCCTGCCTTCCATGCGAAATACCCAAAAATCACGCTGGATTTGCGCCTGTCCGATACGCGTTTTGATCTGATCGAAGGCAGCTTCGACCTTGCGCTGCGCAGCGCGCCCTTAGAGGACAGCAGCCTGCGCGGCCGCAAATTGGCGGACGATTGGCGTATTCTTTGCGCGGCCCCAGATTACTTGGCGCGTCACGGCACGCCCCAAAGGCCACAGGATTTGCCCGGGCACGCATTTTTGGCCTGGGCCAATACTGCGCCGCGCACGCTTATTCATAGCGCTGGCCAGCAGGCGACCTTTGACCCTAACCAAATGATTTGTTGCTCTATTTTTGACGATGGCACATCGCAGCGGGTCGCTACGGTTGCCGGGGGCGGGGTGTCGATTAACTCTCAGTGGAGCGTTACCAAGGACCTTGCCGCTGGCCGTCTTGTCCATATCCTGCCTGACTGGCGGCTAGATGACGCGTCAGTACTTTGGTTGATCTATCCACGATCAAACGTGCTAACGCCTAAGGTGCGGTGCTTTATGGATTTTCTGATTGAAACCCTAAAACCGGTTTTGCAGAATGACAGACGAGAGGCGCAATAAATCCGCTCCAAGTGCGCATTTTTGCCACCTGCCTGTGCGGCAGCCCGCCGATATATGCAGGCCACACCGCGTCATTTCGGAATTATTTCGTCCGATTTAGCCCTATCGTTGCCTCATTCGTTGCCGTAAATGCTATCGCGTAGGTTTTGTAGCAAAGCTGTTGCCGCGTTTTTGCTGCAACATTAGCATCATCATTTCGTTCGGCCCGTCTATGGAAGTAGAATTCTTTATATTTTTAGATCATTTTTTGATTGGGTCACGTCTGTTGGCAAGTGGCTTTGGGTGTATTTTGTATTTGCATCTGTGATCAGTATATTTGCCATTATACAATTTGATAGACTTTCTTATTCAAAATACCTGAGTGAGCTGAAGTCGGAAATGTACCTTGAACTGCTAGATGTCCGAGAAGCCTTTGAAGAGGTTATCCACTCTCAATCATTAGTTCTTCGCGAGTTAGCGACCTTTATTTCTGATAATCCTAACATTACGCAGGAACAATTTTTAAATAGAGTCCAAAATATTAGAAGTATTGACGACTCTACCGTAAGTATCGCGGCGGCTCCTGACCTTGTTATTAAGCTCATCTATCCGTTTGACGGGAATGAAGACGCTTTGGGGCTGGACTATCGGACAAATGATGAACAATTTCCGATGATACAAGAAATGTTAAGCACTGGTGGAGAGATCATTACCGGCCCGGTCAATTTGGCTCAGGGCGGTTTGGGTATGATCCTGCGGGCCCCGGTTTATTTGACTGAACGCGATGCCAATGGCAATGCGATGGTGCCAGGGGACGTAAGGACGCCTTGGGGTATCGTATCCCTTGTTCTTGATTATGATGAATTCCTTGCCGAAGCGGGGCTGACTGATGCCAATGAGGACTACGATCTAGCGATCGACGTTGCAGGTAGAAGAAAGGGAATTGAAGGGGTTTTTCTGTACGGTGACCAAGCTGTAAAAGAAAAAGATCCTGTTATTCTTGATTTTGACTTCGAATTCGAAGACTGGCAGCTGTATGCGACGACAAAAGGCGGGTGGCCAACAGCGGCAGAGGCGCAATGGCAAAAACGCATTGGTATGGTGGCTGTTGCGCTAGCTCTGTTGGTACTGCTGCTTTATATTATCTGGCTTTCAGAGACGCGAAAGCGGGCAGAGGCGCTTTTGCATAACGGTATCGAGGCATTGGCCGACGGCTTTGTCATGTTTGATACGCGTGATCGGCTTATTGTCAGCAATGCCAGATACCGCGAGATGTATGGGTTTTCTGAGGAAATGGTTCACTATGGCACGCCATTTTCCGACTATGTCAAAGTTGGCGATCACCACCCGATGCAGCTTAGCAATTCCGCGGACGAAATGGCGTGGATTGCAAATCGTATCGAATCCCGTCGTAGTGGCGGTTCATTAGATATTGAACAGCACCTTACAGATGGCCGGGTGATTAAGGTTTCTGACCGGCGTATGCAGGATGGCTGCTATGTTGGTCTATATGTGGATGTCACTGAACTAAGTCATGCCAAGGCCGCAGCCGAGGCCGCTAGCGAAGCGAAAACCAATTTCATGGGTGTGCTGAGCCATGAGCTAAGAACGCCGCTGACCGTTATATTGGGTGTTGCACGTATCGCAAAGAACCCGCGCTTGCTCAAGTCATCCAAGACGTTGCTTGCTGCAATAGAAGACTGCAATACTGATCCCGCCGACGTTAAAATAATGATGGAAGAGATGTTCGATCAGTTTTCAAACCTGATGGATCGGACGATCCAATCGGGCGATCACCTTTTGTATCTGATCAACGAGATGCTTGATATCGCAAAGATCGAATCTGGCAGCCTGACGGTGGAAAGCGCCGCGTACGATATCGCAACAATTGTGGATCCGGTCGCTATTCAGCTAAAGACACTTTCGCAAAAGAAGGGCTTGAGTTTTGAGGTCGTCCGCGACACAGGGCAAGTCTACGCGGATAAAGTCAGAACGCAGCAGATCCTTTTCAATTTGGTTGGCAACGCGATCAAGTTTACAGAAGCTGGTCATGTCAAATTGAAGGTAACTGCAAGCCAAGAAAACGTTTTGTTCGAGGTCAGCGATAGCGGACCTGGGATAGGGCAATCAGACATTGAAAGTATCTTTGATGTTTTCTTTCAAGTCGATTCCAGCGCCACGCGAAAGGCTGGGGGAACTGGGATGGGGTTGGCGATTTCAAGAAATCTGGCAGAGCTTCAAGGCGGATCACTTACGGTCGAAAGCACGGCCGGGGTGGGGAGCAGTTTCACATTGTCCCTGCCTTCTGCGAAACCGCGCGTGCCGTCCTAAACGGCGTGACCTGCATTTCGCCTGTAACGAAGGGTCGCCGCTTGGGCCGCTTGCCGTGATGCGTATTGCAGGGAAACATGCAGTTGCGTCATGCGTGGGTGCAGCGCCATGCGCCATCTGTCTTATCCACCTGCGATAGGTGGTGTGCCTAAGTGCCGCTGCGCCGGACGGAATTTCCGCCGTCGATGATGCTGTTGATCAGCGCCGCGACCTTGGCGTGGAATGCCGCGCCGGGCCCATTCACAGGGTGGTTGGCATGGGCTGTGGCCGCGTCGTGCAGGATACCGATGATTTCACGTTCGGGCAGAACATCGTGATCGTTCAAGGCAAGCAGCAGGGATTCACAGATCGACAGGGCCGCAGCGCCTGACACTGCGTCCGTCGCAAGGGCTTCGCTGGACAAATTTTGTGCGTTGGGCATGGAGAATAGACCTTCTTGTTCGCGAAAAAGTAATGGTTCCTCGTCAACGTGGCAGATCGCATCTAGACTGGGCTGATACACATCAGGATTGAGGCGCGGCGCAGCCGTTAATCGCAATCTAGATAGGTCTTGCAGGCCTTCGGCCGTGACCGGAAGGGCGCCAGATGAATAGCAAACACAGCCCGCTTGCGCGGAAATTAGGCTCGTTCGTCGCATTGGATGAGGCACAGCTTGCGGTTTTGGACGGGCTGCACCAGCGCCGTCGCAGGTTTGTCGCGGGCCGTGACCTTGTTCATCAAGGGCAGACGCGGTCGGCAGCCTATATTCTGGCTGAAGGCTGGGTCTGTTCGTACAAGCTGCTGCGCGACGGGACGCGGCAGATTGTGGACTTTCAGATCCCCGGCGATTTTCTTGGCCTGCGGTCGGTGCTGTTTCGCACCGCTGACCATAATATTGAACCGATCACCACCGTTGAGGCGTCAGAGGTTAAGGACAGCGAGCTGCTGACAGCCTTTACCCAAACACCGCGCCTCGCGACGGCCGTCCTGTGGGCCGCGTCGCGGGACGAGGCGATGGTGGTGGAACACCTTGTTGGCATCGGGCGGCGCAATGCGCTTGAACGCACGGCACATTTTCTGCTCGAACTGAACGCGCGCCTGATGCTTGTCGGACAGGCGACAACTGCCGGATTTGACTGCCCTCTGACACAATATCATCTGGCTGATGCGCTGGGTCTAAGCGCGGTTCACGTCAACAGGGTGCTGCGTGAGCTGCGTGAAAAAGGACTGCTGACGTTTCAAAAGGGGCAGGTCGAGATCCTTGATTTTAACGGACTGGTGGCCCTCGCGGAATTCGATTTGGGATACCTAGACCATGAGGGGCCATTGCTGCGTTAACTGGCGAATGCAGGGAATACCCCGATCTTGACGCGCCCCCGGCGCGGCCGCACTGACATAGATCAGCACTGTTATCCCGCGGACGGCACGGTCAGGCACACAGTCAAGCCGTCCTGCGTGCGGTGATAGGCGATCTGCCCGTCAACCTGTGCCAGCAATCTCTCGACGATCCGAAAACCAAGACCATTACCCTCTTTAGGCGCGGTGTGCTTGGGCATTCCGGGGCCGCTGTCTTGGGCCGCAATCTCGATCTTGCCGTCGCCGATTGGCTTGCAGGACACGCTGAGGCGGATAAGCTCGGCGGCGTCCCGCCCGTGCTTGATTGCGTTCGTCATCAGTTCGGTCACGATTTGTGTTACGGGTAACAGGCCGTCGGAAGAGACAGTGCAGCCCGGATGGAAGTCGCGGACAATGACCACGCCGTCGCCCGCAACCGCATGCAATGTATCGCAGACCGACCCAAGCGCCGTGGGTAGGTCAATAGGTGCGCGTGGACCGTGTCTGGAAAGCGTGCGGTGCAGGTCGGCGACGGCGTCAATCTGCACATGCACGGCATTTAGAAGCAAAAGCGCATCCGCCGCTGTCATGTTCCGCCCTTCGCTGACCATCGCTGCCGATTTCAGGCGCGCATAGCCCGCCAGCATCGCCAGATGGTTCGCAATGCGGTGGTCAGCCTCTGTTAAGCGATCGCAGTTCTGGCAGGTCAGATTGTCGGCAGTTAACGTGGCGTCCATGTATGTTTCCTTCGCATTGCGGGTGCCGCCCTTGCACCCCGGACTGCGCGTTTCTTCAGCTGATATGAATGTCGTTGGCGACCGGCGTCGTGGCTGATGCGTTCACCTTGTTCTGATTTACAAAGTGCCGCACTGATGCGGATCAGGATCGGTGCCGAACGGGTGGATTGATGCGCCGTCCGCTAGCAGCGATCAGCCGATGACAAGCCGCGCCAGCGCACAGGATGCCAGCCGCGCCCATGCGCTGTCGGCGGGGTTGGTCAGGATGACGGGCACGCTGGCCCCCATCACAAGCCCGGCCGCATCAGCCCCCGCCAGATAAA
>JAGXIQ010000099.1 GCA_024635625.1 Loktanella sp.
CACATTTTTGAAACCTACGACGACATCGTCGATCATTGCTGTGATGCTTGGAACAAGCTTATCGGCCAGCCCGAGCGCATCGTGTCCATCGGACGCCGCCAGTGGGCGCAGGAGTTCTGATCAGTGCAGGTTGGTATAACATTGGGTGCTGATTGCTGATCAGGACCGCGATATACGTGCCGCCTACCGCATGGCATCCTTACCGGCAGCCAACATTTAAGTAGTGAAGGCGAGTGTTAGCGCCCTACTACAGGTCACCCCATGCTGCATTTTCGGCGAACACTTGGGAAATACTACTATCCGCTCGGTTCAGACCATGCGGATCACGTCCTTATCGATCGCAAGCATATAACCTTTGCGGGCAATGTTTTTGACCAGCAGTTCGCTGACCATCTGATTGCCCAGCGTGTCGCGCAACCGTTTAATGCGCGTGGCACCCGCCGCCTCGTCGCAGTCAGAGGGGTCGCGGCCAGAAATGACGCCTTCTATTTCAGCGCCTGACAGCACCTCGTCGTCCATCCGTGCCTCTGCAAGAACGGACAAAGTCTCAATCGCAGCGGCCGTCAGCTTGAACTCGAAGTTGTTCAGATAAACAGAGCCTTGATCGCGGCTGATTAGAAGGCTGTTCACCTCTATTCCCTTGCGTTCGATCTGCCCCATCCGGCGCGTCAGCCCAATCAGCATCACCAGAAAAGCGATGGCAGCAACCAACAGCGCCGTGGAAAAAACCAACAGAACGAAGATAACGAATCGATAAGACGACAACGTGTCGGAAAAGGCTGTGCCGGACCCGGCAAGGATTTCCAACAACTTGATCTCTGCACCTGTGGTCAGGTTGTCGTTTGCAACAAACAGTTGTTCGACACGGGCGTTAAAGGCGTTTGCGTCGGGCAAGTTCACAAATAGCAGCACGGCCGCCGCGGCAAGAATGACCACGATACCGATGATGCCGCCGATGATGATGCGATTGCCGATCTCTCGCGCCTCAGTAGCGGAGGAAATACTCACCAGCGCTGTCCTTTCTGCTGTCCAAACCGTTTGCATCAAACACGCCCACGATCGTCAGCAGAGCCCAGCCATCCGTCCGCAATCGCGGCGCAAGCGTCGCAGCGGCATCGGCCTTAGAGCAGTCCCCAGAAACCTCTGCCACACCATAGTGCAATCGCAGCGGATTATCCTGCTTAGCCTTGTAGTCAGCATAGCACTCAGCCTGCGCCGCGTTTGCAGCACACAGGATGACAAGGATCAGGGGAAACAGCTTTTTCATCATGGGCAATCTGACCGCACGGGCCCGTGTTATACAATATCGTGCAATGCTATCGGCTGGGCGGGATCGGCGCCAGTGCCTGTTATTGCCTGACAGCCAATATCCGCACCAAATTTGCCGCCATGAAGTGACGCTGTGAATGGCACGTCGCAAGCCCCTTCCAAAGGGCGATCCGAAAGGATGATCCCATGATGAAAACAATCGCCACGGCCTTGCTGGCCTTCGCACTGATGACCGGAACCGCACAGGCCCAGAACTGGCGGGATCTATTCGAACATCGTGGCACAAATGGCGTAGCCCCATTTACAGCACCCCTGGTAGAGATTGACCCCCACTATGACACCTACCAGCGGCCGCGCGTCAGAGCGCGCCATCTTCCCAACATCTGCCTGCAAAACATCGATACCCGCTACGGATCGCAACGAATCTACAATGCGGCCTGTCTACGCGACGACCGGGCGCTTGCTGCAAGGCTACCAGAAGCATGCCGCGTACGCCTAATGACACGCAACGGCGCGCGCGACGGATATGATCCCGCGTGCCTGCGCGACATGGGGTTCCGAACTTCAGGCAGATAAGGTTCGGGCGCAGACTATGCCCCAGTCGACGCGCCCGTCAGCGGGCGGCCAAGGCATTCCCTTGGTCGCCCCTTTTCCGCGACGGACGCATACTCCACTATATACCGCATGACTCGCACAATTCCTGACATGTCCTTCGAGGATGCCGCCCGCGCCGATGGCCGCACCTGGATCGCTGGGGTAGACGAGGTCGGTCGTGGGCCATTGGCCGGGCCAGTCATGGCCTGTGCCGTGATTCTAGACCCCATGAAAATCCCGCCCGGCTTAGGCGACAGCAAAACGTTAAGCGCAAAGCGTCGGGACGTCCTGTTTAATCTGATTCCGCAGGTCGCCACTGTTGGCTATGGCTCTGCCAGCGTAGCGGAAATCGAGATGCTGAACATTCTCGCGGCCAGCCATCTGGCAATGCAGCGTGCCCTGGCCGATTTGGCGCAGCCAGCGGACTATGCCCTTATCGACGGGAATCGTATGCCACCCAATCTGCCCTGCAGTGCGCGGACTATTGTGCGCGGCGATGCCATTTCGCTGTCCATTGCGGCGGCCTCAATTATGGCCAAAGTGTGGCGAGACCGCGTCATGGTGGGATTGGCGCAACAGCATCCTGGTTATGGCTGGGAACGAAACGCCGGATATCCCACCCGCGAGCATCACGATGGGCTGAAATGTCACGGTGTCACACCACATCACAGGCGGACCTTTGCCCCAATCCACAAGATATTGTGGCAAGAAAAAAACTCGACGCGATAATTCATTTTCTTTATTGCTCCGGAATCCCACAAAAGGTCATGCTGTCCTCAATCAACGAGTGGAAAAATCCACCGGGATAGAGGCAGAGCATGACGATAAAAACAAAGGCCCAGAAGGGCCTAACACTCCCGCTCAACCAAATTTTGGGCGGCGATTGCATCGACGTAATGAACAGTCTGCCGGAAGGATCAGTTGACCTGATCTTTGCAGACCCCCCATATAATCTTCAATTGCGTGGCGACCTGCATCGCCCCGACAATTCAAAGGTTGATGCGGTCGACGATCATTGGGACCAGTTCGATAGCTTCGCAGTTTATGACAAATTCACCCGTGAGTGGCTGACGGCGGCTCGCCGCCTGCTAAAGCCGAATGGCGCAATTTGGGTCATCGGCAGCTATCATAACGTGTTCCGTATGGGCGCAGAGCTGCAGAACCAAGGCTTCTGGATTTTGAACGATGTGGTCTGGCGCAAATCCAACCCCATGCCGAACTTTCGCGGCAAGCGGCTGACCAACGCGCACGAGACACTCATCTGGGCCGGTAAATCTGAAACCAGCAAGTACACCTTCAACTACGAAGCGCTAAAAGCGTTGAACGAAGGCGTGCAAATGCGCAGCGATTGGATGCTGCCGATCTGCACCGGTCACGAGCGGATCAAGGACGAGAACGGCGATAAGGCCCACCCGACGCAAAAACCCGAAAGCCTTTTGCACCGTGTCCTGCTAGGCACCACAAATCCCGGAGACGTAATCCTCGACCCGTTTTTTGGCACTGGCACAACAGGTGCCGTCGCAAAGATGCTGGGCCGCGATTTCATCGGCATCGAGCGCGAGGAAGCGTACCGCAAGGTCGCCGAGAAGCGCATCGGCAAGGTCCGCAAGTTCGACAAAGAGGCGCTGGAAGTCAGCACCTCTAAGCGGTCAGAGCCGCGCGTTGCATTTGGTGTTCTTGTCGAACGCGGCATGCTGCGTCCGGGTGAAGAGCTTTGGTCCATGAACGGCCGCCACAAGGTAAAGGTCCGGGCTGATGGCACTCTGATTGGTGACGACATCAAGGGGTCGATCCATCAAGTCGGCGCCCATCTGGAAGGCGCCCCCAGCTGCAACGGCTGGACGTACTGGCAGTTCAAGCGCGAAGGGCAACGCGTGCCCATCGACCTTCTGCGCCAGCAGGTCCGCGCCGAAATGGCAAAACACGCATAGATTTCAACAGTTACCGCCGGTGCCTTTGACGTGATAGTCCCACATGGGCTTTCACGCAGGCACTAACTTTGCCCCGTCTCTTCGCAAGAAGGACGGGGTTTTTTTTCATTCCCAAGCGTCACGTCTGACGTGATACAGATCAAAGTCCTCACCTTACCGCGCCCCTAAGCTCTCATTATACCCGGCACGAAGAATGGAGACTGCCGATGAGCTTGCCCCCCGCACAGTGCGATCCAGCCCCGAAAGTCATGCGCCTTGGCTTTTCAGACCTTGCCGATTGCCTAAGGGCCGGTTGGGCTGACTACCGAGCCACCCCTCTTTTTGGCCTATTTTTCAGCGCGATTTACGTCGTGACCGGCAATATCCTGTTCCAGATAGGCGCAGGATTCTTCACATGGACATTGATCCTGTCGCTTGGCTTTCCGCTGATCGCCCCAATTCTTGCGGTCGGTCTTTACGACGTTAGCCGCCGCTTGGAACAAGGTCAGATGCCGCGATTTTCTCAGGTGCTGCCTATCATTTGGCAGGAACGCACCCGCCAGATTCCTTGGGCAGGCGCAATCATTGTAACGTTTTTCCTATTCTGGACCTTTCTTGCACATATGCTGTTTGCCTTATTCATGGGGCCATCAGCGCTGTTAGGGCCGCCTGATGATCTACAAAGTTACCTGAACCTAAACGGACTTTGGATGATTGGTGTCGAACTGGTGGTCGGTGGGATTGCCGCGTTTCTGCTGTTCAGCCTGACAGCCATCAGCCTACCCCTTCTCCTTGATCGAGAGTTGGACTTTGTCACGGCGATGCTGCTTAGCCTCAAAGTCACCCAAAAAAATTTACTGGTAATGTGGGTCTGGGCAACCATCATCGCGATGTCGACCCTGCTGGCGCTAGTACCATGGTTGCTGGGCCTGCTTGCAGTGTTGCCGGTGCTGGGGCATGCCAGTTGGCATTTGTATCGACGCGCATTGTCCTGAGGAAAGCCTTTCCAAGACACCGCCGCAGGCTAATGTCATGCGACACATACCAAAGGAACATGCCATGACAACCGCCGCCCAAATCGTGCTGGCCAGCCGCCCACAAGGCAAACCAACTCTGGACAATTTTCGCCATGAAACCGCGAGCCTGCCCGCGATCAAAGACGGCGAATTCCTCGTCCGCGTCGTCTGGCTGTCGCTTGACCCCTACATGCGCGGCCGCATGGATGACGCCAAATCCTACGCCAAGCCGGTCGGGATCGGTGACGTGATGGAAGGCGGCACAGTGGCCGAGGTCATGGAAAGCAAGAATGATAAATTCCCAGTTGGCAAGATTGTCGCTGGGTCCTTTGGCTGGACCAGCCACGCGATTAGCAACGGCGAAGGCGTCCGCATCGTCGATCCGAAAGTCGCGCCAATCTCTACCGCGCAGGGTGTGCTGGGTATGCCCGGCATAACGGCTTGGGTTGGCCTGAACGACATCGGTCGCGCCAGGGACGGTGAAACCATTGTCGTCTCTGCTGCGACAGGCGCAGTGGGCGCTATGGTCGGGCAACTGGCAAAGGCCAAGAACATGCGCGTGATCGGCGTCGCGGGCGGACCAGAGAAATGCGACTTCGCAGTCAAAGAATTAGGTTATGACGTTTGCCTCGACCATCACGCCCACGACGCAAAAAGCCTGACCAAGGCAATCGCGGATGCAGCGCCTGACGGCGTCGATGTTTACTTCGAAAGCGTCGGGGGCAAGACGCTTGAGGCAGTGCTGGTCAACATGAACACCCACGGGCGCATTGCCGTATGCGGTATGATTTCGTGGTATTCCGGACAAGGTCTTGCCGACGCGCAGCCGCTACCAGCGGTATGGCGCAATATCTTGACACGCCGCCTGCTTGTTGAAGGGTTCATCATCTTCGATCACTTCAACAAGTTCCCCGACTTCATGGAGCAGGTTGGCCCAATGGTCGGCGATGGCCGGATTTCCTTCAAGGAAGATGTAGCCGACGGGCTAGAAAACGCGCCGCAGGCATTTCTTGATATGCTGCAGGGCGGCAACTTCGGCAAGCAGATGGTACGTGTCGGCGCTGATCCGGCCTAAGTCAGCGAGGCCACGGATTGGTTGCGGCTTTGTACGCGGACCAATCCGTGATTTGCGGATAATATCGGCGTCGCCATGCCCGCACCTGTGGATTCATCATGCGGCGCCACACCGGCGGTACCATCGCCACGATCCCCATAACGGAATAGCCATATGGCAATTGCGGCGCATCATCCGCGCTATGGTTCTGTAATAACGGAAACCGGCGGTCGGGCTTATAATGGTGGTCCGAATGGCGCTGCAGATTGATCAGCAACCAATTCGACGCTTTCTGAGCTGAGTTCCACGAATGGTGCGGCTTGACGTATTCATACTTTCCGTCGCCCAAATGTTCACGGGTTAGCCCGTAGTGTTCGATGTAGTTTACCAGTTCAAGATGCCATGCGGCGATGAATGCCTGCCAGACAAATAGCGCCAAGCCCAGCCAACCGCCGATAATCATCGCCAGCGCCAGAAAGCCCACCTGCAAGGCCCAATAGCGCCAGAACGGATTGCTGCGGTCGTGCCAAGGGCGATCCTTGCGTGCTTGCATCGCCGCCTCTGCCTTGAAGGCTGATCGGTAGCATTGAACCAGAACGCGCGTAAAGTAACGGTGGAACCCTTCATTATATCGCGCAGTCACCGGATCGCGCGGCGTGCCGACGTAGCGATGATGCACCAGCAAGTGTTCGGACCGAAAATGGGAATAAAGCACCATTGCCAAAAGGATATCACCCATCCAGCGCTCGATCTTGGGCTTCTGGTGCATCAACTCGTGGCTGTAGTTGATGCCAATAGTCCCGGTTATAATGCCAATACCGAAGAACAGACCGGCAAGTTCCCATCCGCCCAGATGTTCAGCGTGGGTGGCATAATACAAGATGCCAAAGAGCGTTGCGGTCTGAAGCGGCGCCCAGACAATCGTAATGACCCGATACCACCACAATTGATCATCGGGGGTGGACGGGTCGGCGTTCGCCTCGTTCAAACCCGCAAAGATGTCGATAACACCGAACAAATACCACGTGCAGATCGGCAGCAGCAGGACTGCCCAGCCACCCCAAATAGCACTGACCCATGCAATGGGGATCAGTAGCAACGACAGCCAAAACGGCAACGCAGCCGACAGGCGTCCAATGGCGGGTGTGGTTGCGGTCGTAGTCATAAGGTCCTCTTTCCGACAACGTATCATCAGATCATGGCGAATTATCAGCGAAGTAGTAAAGAATCCGCGACTAAATCATACACCTTACGCATGACTGTGGGTAAGGCGGCTGGCGAAAATACACCCCCATCCACAAAATGGCCCCTATCCGGCACCGCATTGTCAGGAACCGTTACCCAAAAAATCACTAACTCCAGATGAAAATGCGTGAATGTATGCCGCGCCGTTGCATCTAGCATTGCCCAATCCGCTACCAAAGGCGGCGCAGGTTGCGGATCCTCGGACCAGTCGGACCCCGGAAATCCCAGCATTCCACCCAGTAGACCCTTTTCGGCCCTTGTTTCCAACAACCAAGCGCCATCCGCTCTCCGGGCGACATAGGCGATTCCGCGTCGTACCGGTACGGCCTTCTTTGGTGTTTTCTTCGGAAGGTTCGGCGCGGTACCTTCCAGCCGCCCAATGCATTCATCACGCCACGGGCAAATTCCACAGGCGGGGGATTTTGGCGTGCAGATCGTCGCTCCAAGGTCCATAACAGCCTGCGCATAGTCGCCAGGCCGTTCAACCGGAGTCAGCGCTTTGGCCAAGACCATTAGTTCGGGTTTTGCGACGGGCAATGGCGTGTGGAGGTTATATAGCCGCGACATCACCCGTTCTACATTGCCATCAAGGACCGTCTCCGGTCTATCAAAGGCGATCGCGGCGACGGCAGAGGCTGTATAAGGTCCGATCCCCGGCAAAGTCAGTAGAACTGCGTAATCACGAGGGAACACGCCACCATGATCCGCCACAACGGCACGGGCGCATTTCAACAGGTTGCGCGCACGGGCATAGTAGCCAAGCCCAGCCCAAGCGGCCATGACGTCAGCATCATCGGCCGCAGCCAGATCTATGACCGATGGCCATAATACCATGAATTTGCGCCAATATTCGCGCACGGCGGCAACCGTTGTCTGTTGAAGCATCACCTCTGACAGCCAGATGCCGTAAGGGTCTGGCAAGACGCCATTTTTTCGTTCGGAAGGCGGTACACGCCACGGCATCGACCGTGCATGGACATCATACCAGTCCAATAACTGCAATGATCGGTCACGCATTGTTCATGGCCCCTTACGCTGACTTGGCGTGCGGGGTGACATAGACTAAACGGTGATGATGAAACAGCCTCACCGTACGTCCTCGACCCGCGGCTTTTCCCGCGCTGCCACACTGATGCAAAGCCGCATTCGTGCGGGCAGCGAAGGGCGTGGTTTCGCGGAAACGCGTCTACTGACCCATTGGGCGGAATTCGTGGGTGAACAGGTCGCCTCTGTCGCCACACCGGTCAACGTCAGCTACGGACGCGGCGCGCTTGGCGCGACCCTGACAATTCTGACAACCGGGGCCAATGCGCCAATGCTGGAAATGCAAAAGGTGCAAATCCTTGAAAAGGTGAACGCCTGCTATGGATACCGCGCCATCGCACGGGTACGAATCACACAGACAGCACCCACGGGCTTTGCCGAAGGGCGCGTTGCTTTTGCTGCTGCGCCCAAGTCCCCGAAACAACCCGACGCGGCCACGCAGGAACGCGCCCGCGCGGTTGCAAGTGGCGTTGCGAATGACGACCTAAGGACTGCACTTGAGGCGCTAGCCGCCAATGTCCTATCGAAACCCAAAAACCGAACCTGAGGTAGATCCATGAAACGCAGAACCCTTCTGGCCACCGGTGGTGCCGCCGCCCTTGTCGGCGGCGCTTTCGCACTGAACCTAAACAGCCCGCAGAACAGTCTGCTGGTGGGCATGGCCAACGCGCAGACCGATTCGCCGGCTGATGCAACGGCGATCCCTGACATGGTCATGGGCGCCGCCGACGCGCCGGTCCAGATCATGGAATACGCCAGCTTTACTTGCCCGCACTGCGCCAACTTCCATGCGACGGTATGGCCGCAACTGAAGGCCGACTACATCGATACTGGCAAGGTGCGCTTTACCTACCGTGAAGTCTATTTTGACCGTTTCGGACTTTGGGCATCAATGATCGCCCGCTGCGGAGGCGAGATGCGCTATTTCGGTATCGCCGACATGATATATGATAAGCAGCGCGACTGGACAGCAAGCGGCGATCCGGCCACGATTGCCGAGGCGTTGCGCAAGCTGGCAAAGACCGCTGGTGTGACCGACACGATGTTGGATGAATGCCTGAACGACGCGGAAAAAGCCCAGAACCTTGTTGCCTGGTACGAGGCGAACGCCAAGGCGGACGACATCACGTCTACGCCGTCGTTCATCATCGACGGCACAAAGTATTCCAACATGTCCTATGACGACATGAAGAAGATCATCGACGACGCGATCGCTGGTTGATGCGCCCCCTTCAAGGACTGCGAGTTATTGAGCTGGCTCGCATTCTGGCCGGCCCTTGGGCCGGTCAGACGCTGGCTGATCTAGGGGCAGAAGTCATTAAGGTAGAAGGCCCCGACGGCGACGATACGCGCCGCTGGGGACCGCCGTGGGTAGACCACAACGGTGAACGCGCCGCAGCTTATTTTCATGGTACCAACCGAGGCAAAACCAGTGTCACAGTGGACTTTCGTACCGCAGAGGGTCAGCAACGCGTTCGCGATCTAATTGCCGATGCTGATATCGTGATCGAAAATTTCAAGGTCGGCGGCCTCGCGAAATACGGCCTCGACTACGCGAGTCTGGCAGACGTAAACCCGCGCCTGATCTATTGCTCGATCACCGGCTTCGGGCAGGATGGCCCGTACGCCAATCGCGCCGGCTACGATTATATTATCCAAGGGATGTCTGGCCTGATGTCCGTGACCGGAGAGGCCGACGGCCAGCCGCAGCGTGCAGGTGTTGCGGTTGTCGACCTACTCACGGGCATGTACGCCACCACCGCAATTCTGGCAGCAGTTCACCAGCGGCAAACGACCGGCAAAGGTCAGCAGATCGACATGTCGCTGTTTGATGTCGCTGTCGCTGTTATGGCCAATCAGGCAATGAACTACCTGACCACCGGCGATGCCCCGGTGCGGACCGGGAATACCCATCCCAATTTGATGCCCTATCAGGTCTTCGATTGCGCCGATGGGCATCTTATCATCGCGACTGGCAACGACGCGCAATACCGCAGACTTTGCGCAGTGCTGAAATTGCCCGAATTGGTCGATAACCCTGATTTCGCGTCCAATGCCGACCGCATTGCGGGTCGCGATCGACTGGCAAAGATACTAACGGAAGCCACACACAAATGGGCCCGCGACGATTTATTGGCAGCCTGCGAAGCAGATGGCATCCCCGCGGGACCGATCAACGACATGGAACAGGTCTTTGCGGACCCCCAGATCGTTCATCGTGGTCTAAAGGTCGATCTAGACGGCGTGCCCGGAATGCGAACACCGATCCGGTTTTCGGATGCGGATACCAGCCCGCGTGGTCCGGCGCCGGTACGCGACAGCGGCGATGTATAACTGATAAATAGGGAATGGGGGGGCAGTCCCCGACCCTATCGGGCGAACGTAACGATATTTTCGCAACAAGACGGTTAAAGACCCAAGCGGGCCAAAGCCGTTTCAAGCGGGTTGGCATCATCAACGTGCAACCGCACGGGTAGGGTCAGAACCTTGGCGCGGAAAGTTGGCGGCAAACGCACTGCGTCCTTTTCGGTTGTGACCAGTTGGGCAACACGGGTTTTTGCCTCTAACTCTAGCCTTGTCATCAGGGCTTCGGTCAGCGGTTGGTGATCTTCCAACGCTTCAGCGCGCACAACATCAGCGCCCATGGCGCGTAAGGTCGCAAAGAACTTTTGTGGGTAGCCGATGCCCGCAAATGCTAAAAGCCGCAGGCTATTCCATGGCATTCCCGTGACAAGCGGCACCAGTTCGCCACGTAGATCTGGCTGCATCCACTGGGTGGCGAAACGATCCTGCGCAGCAGCATCACCAATAGCGAGCAGTAAGTCCGCCCGCTGCATCCCGACGGCGACCGGTTCGCGCAAGGGCCCTGCGGGCATGACGCGCCCGTTCCCAAAGCCCCGTGCCGCGTCGACAACGACAATTGATAAATCTTTGTCCACACCGGGGTTCTGGAACCCGTCGTCCAGCAGAATCGCCGTGGCCCCTGCTGCCTCTGCAGCCTTGACGCCTGCCGCCCGGTCCCGCGCGACCCATGTGGGGGCAAAAGCGGACAATAACAACGGTTCGTCCCCCGTTTCGGCAGCAGTATGACGACGTTCGTCAACCCGCACCGGCCCGCTTAGGCTACCACCGTAACCGCGGCTGACGATATGCGGGGTTTGCCCGCGCGCCGCCAACATCTGCGCCAAGGCCATCGCTGTCGGAGTCTTACCCGTGCCACCGACATTGATGTTACCGATACAGATCACAGGCACGCCTGCGCGATATCCTGGCCTTGCAATGCGTCGGGCCGTGGCAGAAGCATAGACCGCCCCAAGCGGCGCCAGCAGGCGCGCGCGCCAATCCGGGGCATCAGGTGGCGTAAACCAGAAAGCGGGCGCACCCATGCTATAGCCCCGCATCATCAAGGCGCGCGCGGATTAACCCGACGATACGATCAGTCGCCTCTGCCCCACGAGATGTTACGTCCCATCCCGCCATCGCCATTGCGGCAACCCGATCCGCGGACAATAACGCCTCGACCGCGCGACCGAGGGCGGCCTGGTTGTCGACCTGAAGTGTTGCGCCCGCCCTCACCAATCTGTCGTAGCGGGCGGTATAGGGATGTGTGCGCGGCCCATGGATCAACACCGACCCTAACGCCGCCGCTTCGAACGGATCTTGTGCTGCAGCTTGCGTCATGGTGCCGCCTGCCAATGTCACCGTGGCAAGCCGCAACCACAGCCCCAACTCGTCAGGCGTATCGATCACATGAACCTGCACGCCTTCCTCCGGTTTGGGGGTCACGGACCGCAAACTGGCTGGCAAGCCTAACAGCCGGAAACGCTCTGATAATTCCAGGCCGTCTTCGACATGCGCGGCCATCACCACAAGAAGCAACCGATGAGACCGCCGCGCCGCGTGACGTTGCGCTGCTGCAAGTGTCGGCACGTCCGCTGGCTCTGTCTGGGTTGCCAACCAAACCGGGCGACTTCGCAAGGCTTCTGCAATATCGCGACGGTCGGTTTCAATATGGGCCAGTACGTCAGGGGGATCTTCCAGTACACCAACGGCATGCGTACGCGAAGGCGGCGCCCCAGCGGTAACAAAGGCATTCGCCCCAGCTTGGTCCCGCGTAAATACCGCGTGCAGTTGACCCAAGATCGTACGGCTACGCGATCGGAACCAACGACTTGTAAACGCGTCTAGGGCCGAGGTATCAACATCGATCACAATCACCGGGACGCCCGCATCTTGCGCCGCAATCAAGGTCTGGGCATCCAGTTGCCCGCCGACCCACAGTAACAGCATTGGTTCGATTTGGGCCAGATAGGTGCGCACCCCGCGCTTGCCTTCCGGATGTTGGCCGGTGCAGGTCACAGCGAAGGACACGTCCTCTCCGGAGGCGTTCAACCGCGCCTGTAGCGCCGCGATCACCGGATGTGCTTCCGGTGTCGCACAACGCGCCCAGACGACGGCTTTCACCCGCGCGCCCCTGTCAGAGACCGAGTTCTTCGGTCGGCGAGGCTGCTGTTTCCTCGTCACGCAGACGATGGATGTGTGCGATGAAATAGCGGGTATGCGCGTCGTCTACGGTACGCTGGGCGTTGGCTTTCCACGCGTTATAGGCGCTGGCATAATCCGGGAACATACCCACGATATGGATGTCCTTGACGTCCTTGAAGGCATTTTTGGTCGGATCGATCAATTCGCCACCGAAGACGAGGTGTAGGCGCTGGGTCATGGGAGGAGTCCTTGGATCGGGGAGGTCATGCGCCGCAACTTACGCAGGGCGCGGGGGCGTTACAACCGGCCCATCATGGACCGCAAGCACAGGTCTGAGCAAAATTCCTAAAGGATTCGTTCAGGCCAGCGCATCGCGTAACATGCTGTGGACATTTCCGGCGGCGATAACACCGTTCACTTGCGGGTGCGGATTGTTGAACCGCAGCGGCGCGCCACTGCGATCGGTCGTGATCCCAAATGCCTCTGCCACGATCAGGCTGCCCGCGGCGATGTCCCATTCCCACGACGGGCGCAGGGTAAGCATCGCATCGAAACGTCCCTCTGCGACAAGGCAAAGACGATAAGCAAGAGAGGATCGGAAGCCCTTTGAAAAGGTCGGCACCGCACCGTCCCGCCAATGCTGCGGCGCTAGGTTGGGCTTAGTGGTCAGAACGTTGGCAAGCGACAGTTCTGCTACATCAGTCACTCTTAGGGGGCGTCCATTAAGCGTTGCGCCATTGCCCAGCACCGCAGCGTAAGTCAGCCCACGCGCGGGTAGCGCTACGACGCCCGCAATCACGCGGCAATCTTCGACTACTGCGATGGCATGCGCCCAGTCGCGGCTGCCGTTGATGAAAGCGCGGGTGCCGTCGATAGGATCGACGATGAATTGCCGAGATGTCGTTAGTCGGGCGGTATCGTCCGGCGTTTCTTCCGACAGCCAACCGTAGTCTGGCCGCGCCGTACGAAGCCGTTCAATCAGCATATCGTTGACCGCCAAATCGGCCTCGGTCACCGGGCCTTGGTCGTCATCCTTATCCCAGACCTGCGGGTCCGACTTGAAGAAACCCAACGCGATCTCTCCTGCCGCGTTTGCGGCGTCCATAAGCAGGGGCAGGTCAATCGCCGGCAAGGGTTAGGCCTTCGACCAGAAGCGACGGCACGACCCGCGACAGGTGCGGGCGGGCGTCGTTTGCCGCAATCATCGTGCGCCACATGTCGCGCAGGTTCCCAGCGATGGTACATTCGTTGACCGGATGGCTAATCTCTCCGTTTTGGATCCAGAAACCTGCTGCCCCACGGGAATAGTCACCAGTATTTGGGTTGATCGTGGACCCGATCATCGAGGTCACGAGCAGGCCCGTCCCCATCTGCGCAATAAGGTCGGCGCGGCTGGCGGTCGCTTGGGTCAGCGCAAGGTTGGTCACACTAGGTTGCGGCGGTGCAGAAGTGCCGCGTGCCGCATTGGCGGTGGACGGCAGCCCCAGTTTACGGCCCGTCGCAAGGTCCAGCGTCCACCCCGTAAGGGTGCCATCGTCGATTAACGCGCGGCGGACGGTCGGTAAGCCTTCGGCATCGAATATCTTGGACGCAAAGGCCCGGGGACGATGCGGGTCTTCGATCAGGCTCATGCCGTCGGGCAGGATTTGGTCACCCAGCGCATCCCGCAGGAATGACGCACCGCGTGCAATGGCACTGCCATTGATCGCGCTGACCAGATGGCCGATCAAAGAGGATGCGACACGTTCGTCGAAGAGTACCGGGTAGGCGCCAGTCTTTGGCCTCCGCGATCCTGCGCGTTCCACCGCACGGGCGGCAGCGGTGCGGCCGATATCAGCAGGATCGCGCATATCTGCCTGATAGATTCGGGTATCGTAGTCGTAGTCCCGTTCCATCCCAGTGCCAGTGCCGCTGATCGCAACACATGACAAGCCAATGTCGGACCGGGCGTAGCCGCCGGAAAAACCGTTGGTCGCAGCCATGTGGATTTGGCGTCGAGAATAGCCCGCACTGGTTTCCGAAATCTGCGAAATGCCGGGATTCTCACGCGCTGCAGATTCTGCGCGCAGCGCTGCGTCTTGCAGTGCAGCGGGGTCAGGTTCAGGCGATCCGTCGTACAGTTCCAGATGGGCGGTATCTGTTTGGGTTGCCAATTGGGATGCATCGGCCAACCCTACGGTCGGGTCTTCTGGCGCCTCGCGCGCCATTGCCACAGCGCGTTCTGCCATGGCGGCGATTGCGGCTGGGCGGCTGTCAGATGACGAAACGCAGGCCTGTCGCTGACCCAGCAACACGCGCAGCCCGATATCTACACCTTCAGACCGTTCCGCCTTTTCCAAAGCACCTTGCCGCACGTCTATGGAAATTGACGTGCCCTGCACCGCAATGGCGTCGGCATCGTCAACGCCAGCCCGGCGAGCGGCGTCGAGAATTTGTTGGGTCAGTGCTGCAAGATCGGTCATGGGGCGATATCCTTGGGGTCACCTCACGAGGTAACCTCGACCGGGCCGCCCTGCAAGGTGACGGCCCGATTGCGGGTCAGCGGATCCGCTGTCCGTTCGCCAGCACTTGTCCATCCTTGACCTCGATCACCGATTGCAAGGCATCATCACCGGTGGGCTTAGCGAACATACCCAGCATCATGCGCGGCATCATCGCCTGTTCCGCGGGGATAAGCCCCATGGCGATCAGCTTGTCGATCAACGCATTCGCCCCGACCACATTGATCGTTGCCTTACCTTCCGGACGCGGCATGCCGGGAAAGGTCGTGGTGTCCGTGTTGTCGAACGTAAATTCGCCAGTGCCATCGACGGATAGGCCAACGGCGTCAATCGTCAACTCGTTCAGGCTTAGGCTTTGCAGTTTACCAGGAAAGCCATTTCCATCAGCCAAATTCGCGGCCTGCGCAGTGTCGATAACAGACACGTCAAGCTGTGCTGCCCCGGTCACATCAAGCCGCACAGTCGCAGGATCGCGCGGCAGGTTTGCAGCCGGATCGAACATTGCCCAGATTTCATCATTCACGGTCACATCCGTCAGGTCCACCAACAGGCGGAACGGCGCTGGCGTATCAGTTGGGGCGACCGGCGCAGTCAGGCCGAAACCGTAGGACGTCGCAGACAAACGGAATGGAAAGGGCATTTCGCTGCTAGTCAGATCTGCGGTAACGTCGGTGACTTTCGCCTCATAGCTGAGACCCTGCTTTCCTACGGAAAACGTCAGGGTGCCAGGACCGCTGGTCGAGGTGCCGTTCATCTGCGACGTCCCGTCCACCGCAATGATGTAGGCAGAGGGGCCGCTGGAATAGCTACCCTCGGCCGTATAGTCGCCGCCAAACATCGCCGCAGGGTCGCTGTAATCAAGATCAGCAGGCGCACTACTGCGACCAGCCGAGGCGATACCGTCGATCTTGCCGGAGACCATCAGGCTGGTGTTGTCTGGCGTGACCACGTCGAACAACAGGTCAATAGCGTTCGCAGTTACATCATAAGTCGTGTCCTGCACGTCACCAGAGGTGACCGAAGAGGTGCCCGACAACCCTTTGAGGGTCACCATCATATCGCCGATCACTTCACCTTCGGAAGACGTCAGGCTGTCGATGCTGATGACATATTCATCGGCCGCAACGTCATATGTCAGATCCTCTGGCGTGCCGCTGGCCTTAATATCCACCCCTTCAGCCGTAACGGACATCTGGATTTCGGTACCATCATCAGATGTGATCGACACTGGGACCGTATCGGTCAGTGTGATGGCAACGGTGCCATCGTCCGCCCCTGCGAATACGATCTGCGGAATCGTCATATTCACGTTCGTGCCTTCGGTGTCGCTCGTCAGGGCAAAGTCAGTCACGGTGACGGTATTGTTGTCCTCAGCTACGTTGCCGGTTGTTACGGACGCGCCGTTTGCCGTGTCAGAAATGCTGGCCTGCCACGCCTCCCAGACCTGCTGTGCAGTAACGTCGGCCCATGCGGCAGGCGCGAACAGCAAGGCAGACAGGCAAGCGCCAGTACGCAGGGCGTAAGTCGTTTTCATCGTGGGCGATCCTTATGCGAAGGGAGCGGCGACGGCGTAACCCTTGCCGTTCGCGCCCAAGTGGGGAATTCTGTCGCGGACGCTAAAGCGTCCCGCTTGGGACGGAAAGGGAGTGCGATGAAAAACTTTGACCTGACGGGCAAAACCGTTCTGATTACCGGAGCCAGCCGAGGGATCGGGGCCGCCGCCGCCCATGCCTTTACCGCGGCTGGTGCAAATGTTGCCCTTGTCGCCCGGTCACGTGAACGGATCACAGAACTGGCTGGCCAGATCGGCAAAACTGCGCTGGCCATTCCCTGCGATGTGTCCCGCTACTGGGAGGTGGAACAGGCGGTTGGTGCCACGGTGCAGGCCTTTGGCCGCATCGATATCATCGTCAACAACGCCGGTGTCGTTGATCCAATGGGTGCACTGTCACAGCTAGACCCAGAAGCATGGGGCAAGACCATCGACATTAACTTAAAGGGAGTGATGCACGGTATGCGCGCCGCGATGGGTCCGATGATCGCCCAAGGCGCCGGGACGATTATCACGGTGTCATCTGGTGCCGCACACAACCCAGTCGAAGGCTGGTCGGCATATTGCAGCAGTAAGGCTGGTGCATACATGCTGACGCAGGTCGCCGACCGCGAAAATCGGGGTAAAGGGCTGCGCGTGATGGGTTTGTCGCCCGGCACGGTGGCCACTGACATGCAGCGAGAGATCAAGGAGTCGCGTGTTGGTCCAGTGGCGCAGCTAGATTGGTCTGCCCACATCCCGCCAGAGTGGGCCGCACAGGCACTGGTCTGGATGTGCACGCCAGAGGCCGACCCTTGGCTGGGCAAAGACATTTCCCTGCGCGAGGACGAGATTCGCAAGATGGTCGGCGTCGCATGATCCGCACCAAGCGCGAAGGTGATCTGGCCATCATCACGCTGGATCGGCCGGACAAGGCAAACGCGCTAACCGCCGCAATGTTGGCCGACCTCGTCGAAGCCGTAAAGGCTGCGCGGGATGCAAAGGCGCTGATCCTGACAGGCACAGGCCGCGTCTTTAGCGCCGGCGCTGACCTAGAGGACGTTGCAGTGCTTAAGACATCCCCCCTGTGGGAAGAGTTGTCTACCGCCATCGCCGCGATGCCCGGCCTGACAATTGCAGCGTTGAATGGCACGTTAGCAGGCGGGGCCTGCGGTATGGCGCTTGCCTGCGACCTGCGCGTCGCTGCGCCTGGGGCGAAAGTCTTTTATCCGGTGATGAAACTTGGTGTTTTGCCGCAACCCTCCGACCCGGCGCGACTTATCGCTTTGGCGGGCCTGTCGCGTGCAAAGCTGATTTTGCTCAGCGGCGCAAAGCTTGCTGCGCAAGATGCGTTGGCGACCGGCCTGATTGATCGCATCGCAGACGATCCGCTAGCAGAAGCACGTAGCCTTTGCGCCGACGCGGTGGCGGCCGATCTGGCCCATGTTGCAGCGATCAAAGCGATGCTGGCTTAACACCTGCGGCGCCGCTGTTCCATCCTGATGCCACGTCAGGCCTGCAGGTCAGCAAGCATCTTTATCTGTATTTTGCGGGCGTCGGCATCAGCTGGCGCCCGCAAGCAAGTTATTGGCTCTGCAAGCTAAACTCTCGGCGTCAGCGCATTAGACCTGATCTTGGACTCTTTGCGCATCCGATCCATCATTAATCGAAAGGACCACCCTACAGGTCACATAGCATTACGAAGCCGGATCGCCTTTCAACTGCTCCGTCAGTTTTCGCGTCAGCTTTCACCCCCCTATCAGTGATTTGAAGAAACTGGACATCGACAGAGGTTCCTAAAGAAATTGGCTGGATATACCTAGGCTAAGATCGACATCGTCCTTTACTTTGAAACCTTCGACTTGAATTCCGGCGGGCCTCTACCGACCCATGCGGCGAAAGCCGCCAGTCGGGGATAATCGCGAAGCGCTGGTGGCATGTGATAGGCGCAGGCAAAATCCGCCTCTGACATAGAGGCATGGATTTCTTTGTCGCGGATGTACTGAAACCGAACTGTCGGCGTGCCCTTGCCGCCTTTCAGTCTGGGCATGAGGTGATGCATGCTTTGCGGCACACCAGAAGGAGTCGCGCGCAAATAGTGGGGACCGATCGTATCCGGGTCGGTCATCTGGGTTGCGTGGGCTGGGTACTTTGGGCCATGACGAGGGACGCGCAACGGTAGGAGGCAAGGGATGCACGGCACACCAAAGACCGCGCTGATCATCGGCGCAGGGCCTGCAGGATTGATGGCCGCTGATGTGCTATCCGCTGCAGGTGTGGCCGTGACGCTGGCGGATCGCATGCCCTCTGTCGGACGCAAGTTCTTGATGGCGGGCAAATCCGGCCTGAACCTGACCAAGATTGAAACGAAAGTGGATTTCGACGCCGCCTACGGCGAGGCACCTCCCGCACTGCGCGACGCACTTGCAAGCTTCGGGCCGCAAGAGGTCATAGCTTGGGCCGAAAGCTTGGGGCAACCGCTGTTCACCGGATCGACCGGTCGCGTTTTTCCAGTCGCAATGAAAGCATCGCCCTTATTACGGGCTTGGATGGCACGGTTGGCACAGCAAGGTACTGTGGTCAGGGCACGCTGGAACTGGACCGGTTGGACCGGCAATGCGGCAACCTTTGCGACACCGGATGGCCCGCAGACCATTACCGCAGATGTTACAATTTTTGCGCTCGGTGGGGCAAGCTGGCGCCGATTAGGGTCTGACGGCGAATGGGCCACCCGTTTCGACAAAGTCGCACCCTTCAAACCCGCAAATTGCGGTTTTCGCGTCGCGTGGTCGGACCACATGATCCCTTTCTTCGGTAAGCCAGTCAAAGCGACAGCTTTGACCGCCGGACGGCAACAATCCCGTGGTGAGTGGGTCATGACCCGGGACGGAATAGAAGGCGGCGGAATCTACGGCATATCCGCAGCGGCCAGAGAGGGCGCCCCGCTGACAGTCGATTTAGTCCCCGACTTGTCATTGGATCAAGTCCAGTCCCGCCTTGAATCGAAGGGCAGCAAGTCTAGTCTTTCGCAGCAATTGAAATCCGGCCTGCGCCTGCCGCCCGCAAAGATCGCATTGTTTAACGAAATGGCACGGCATGCCCTGCCAATCCATGCCAAGGATCGGGCCAGCTTGCTTAAAGCACTTCCAATCCGTCACGATGGACCAACACCAATTGACCAAGCGATATCTACCGCAGGTGGGCTGCGGTTCGACGCCTTAGACGGCTTAATGCTAAACGACCGTCCCGGAACGTTCGTCGCGGGCGAGATGCTGGATTGGGAAGCACCAACCGGCGGCTATCTGATCACTGCAAGCCTTGCGACCGGATACGCCGCAGCACTGGCGGCACGGGATTTTTTAGACACTCCGTGATTCGCAATTTGCAATAGAAAGATTGCAAGTTTCGGGCGCTTAGACCAGCGGCACCAATTCAGATATAGCGCCAAAATGCGTAGAATCTGGATTGCGCAGACGTGTGTTCCGGACAGTCCTTGCCGTACTGTTTGCGTGATTGGCGAAAGTTTGCGCGACGTTATCAACCTCTGAATTGGACGGAACTGTTGCACTGCAGCATCGCTCTATGACACTCTCATTGCCACGAAAGGGCGCCAAAATACTGCATCCAGCAGCAGCTACGCAATTTAATGATGAAAAATATCCTTTTCATACAGAGCCTTGCGGACACATCAGGACAAGTTATCCAGAAGCCAGCCACCAATCGGTGAGCCATTCGGCCAATAGATGCAAATCGCGGCTTGCGGCATGCGGCAACAGTGCTGTCCGATTTTAACAAGTTGCTTGTTTTGACGCATAAACGTCAGTAGACAACCTGTGATCGTCCACACACGTGCATCTAATTGGAGTACCCACAATGCGCATCACCACTACTCTCGCAGCCGCTGCCGCAATCGCAGTGACCGGTGCCGCAGCTTCCGCTGGCGGCCTGGCCCCCGAAGTCATGGAAGCTCCGGTCGTCGTCGTCGACACCCCGATGGCACCCACCGGTTCCGTGAACTCCGGCTACATCGTTCTCGGCCTGCTGGCCGCTCTGGTTGCCGCTTCCGGCTCCTACTAATCCTTCATCGGATTAAACAAGATTTGAAAGGGCTGGCCTTGTGCCGGCCCTTTTTGTTTGTCCTGTCTGCCGCCAGCTGGAATTCGAATCCCATTTCACACTGATTTGACATCGCGTGAACCCGTTTGTTAGGCGTTGCCCACACGCAACCACAGATGGAGAGACTTTTGTTTTTCAAATTGTCCAGCACCGTGGGCCTTGCAGTGACTTTGGCGCTGACCGCGCCCGCTGCTTTGGCCAAAAGCCCGACAAGCGCAACCATCGCGTCGGTGGCTACACCGACGCCGCCCGCACCAGCCGGCGACCTTATCATCATGGGGTTCTTGGCGCTTTTTGTCGCCCTCGGAACGAGTTAGCGCTTCACCTTTTTAGCGGCGCGCCATCATGGCAAGCCGGATCAGCGTGCGCTCCATCAAGGCGTGTTGTGGCGCATGACTGGCAGACCGCATCGTCAAATCGGTGTCGGTCAACGCCGCAATCGCTTTTTCTAGACGATCACGCCCCCACTGGGATGCCTGTCGCATAATTCGATCACGACGCGGGCCAAAAACGGGCGGCCGCAGTCGACTAATCCCCTGCCCTGGTCCACCGGGGTCCGACGCCACGACATGTAACTGCCTGAAATGTCGCATCGCACCGATGCACAAAGTAATGGGCAGCACACCCTGCGCATAAAGATCGCGAAGGACAGGGCCAATCTGTTGGGTTTGCCCCCCGGCCACAACTTCCAGAATGTCGTCGACATCAACGTCTGCAGATTGCGGCGCCAGAAGACCAAGTTCGGCAACACTTAACGGCTCTGGGTCGCCCCGCTTATAAAGCCCCAATTTTTCGACTGTCTGCCTGAAATCACCCGGTGTTACGCTGTGGGCCAAAGCAGTGATCGCATCCATAACCTCTCGGTTCGGGACTTCGATTCCGGCCCCGTCAAGCAGGCTCTGGATATCCTCGGCTGTCGGCGGATCGTCGTAAAGGCCGATGGCTACGCTATTACGATGGCCTTCGAACACTTTGCGCAAGGGCGATTTGGCGGTCAGCTGACCAGCGGTAACAACCAGTTGCGCATCGCCGTCGCGCCAATCTTCCAGCACATCGTTCATCAACTTGGACAGACCGTCGGTGGCCTCTTCGACCAGTGCAACCCGGTGGCCGGGAAAAAATCCTTGCGCTTTTATCGCATCGTTTACCAATGCAGGGTCTTTACGTAAGTCGGACGCGGCAATCCGAGTCAGACGCATCTCTGCTTCGCCCTGCGGCCCTACAAGGGTGCTAACCACCTGCGCACGTGCCGTTGCAACCCGCATTGGATCCGCGCCGTATATCAGGATTCCGGGTCGTCCCGGGTCGGGCTTGCGCAGAAAAGCTGCAGCGTCGCGCCCGGCCAATTTCATTGCGGCAGGTCCAGTAACATTAAGTCAGAAACGATTTTGTCGCCTAGAATGATCATCAACCGACCAATCGCGTCAGTCGCAGCCGCCTGCGTGGCGACTGTGGATCCAGTTGCAGCGTAGCTGGTAAAGCCTTCGACCTCTCCATTACCCAAAACGGTGCCCGAGATATCGGTCAACTGCCAACCTGCCGCGCCGACCACGTTATAGCGCAACGCGTCGCCAGCCTGCGACAGCGCCGCGACGTCTAATGCCCCATCAAGACTGACCGCCAAGGTGTAGGCCGGGCTTACGGCACGGCCTAACCGATCAATCAGATGATTGCGGATCGCGAAACCCGGGATGCTATCGTCGGTCGTCACCGCAATACTGTTGCGCAACGCGAGTGTCGGCGCACCGGGGGCCAGTGCAGGCGTGAACCCGCAGGCCCCGGTGGCCAACAGCGCCAAAACGGCGCTGCGACGGGTGATGACCCTAGACGACAATGTTCACAATCCGACCGGGCACAACGATGATCTTTTTCGGCGTGGCCCCATCTAGACTGCGAAGCACCGCGTCCTGCGCCAGCACCAGCTTTTCGACAGTAACGACATCGGCGTCAGCCGCGACGGTAATCTCCGACTTCCGCTTGCCGTTGATCTGAATAGGCAAAGTGACTTCAGCGTCGACCAGCATCGCCTCGTCTGCCTGCGGCCAAGGGGCGTGCAGGATCAAGCCCGCACCGCCGAGCATGGACCAAATATCTTCGGCCAAGTGCGGCGTCATGGGCGACATTAATTGCGCCAAAGTCATAGCCGCGTGATTGCGCGCAGTTCTGCCTGCCTTGGAACGGGACAACGTGTTCGTGAAGGCATACAGACGCGCAATGGCGGCGTTAAAGCCGAAAGATTCGATGCCCAAGGTCACATCGCGGATGGCACGGTGCATGTCCTTGAGCAGCGCCGCGTCAGCCGTCGGGTCACCCTCTTCAGTGGTATGCACAATCTCGTTTGCGATACGCCAAACACGCCCCAAGTGCTTAAAAGTAGCCTCTGCGCCAGCCGCAGTCCATTCCACATCACGTTCCGGTGGGCTGTCGGACAGCACAAACCATCGGGCGGTATCCGCGCCGTACTGCGCGACGATCCGGTCCGGATCAACGACGTTGTTTTTAGACTTCGACATCTTGGCAGAGGGGATCACCTCGACCTGTGTTCCATCTTCAAGGAAAGCGCCGCCGTCACGTAGCGTGACTTCTTCAGGATAGTGATAGACTGGGCGGCCATCTATCGGACGCTTGGTCGTAAAGATTGCGTGTGTCACCATCCCTTGCGTGAACAGCGCATTAAAGGGTTCCGACGCTGTACTGGGCAGGTGGCCTGTCATATGCATCGCTCGCGCAAAGAAGCGGCTATAAAGCAGGTGCAGAATAGCGTGTTCAATGCCACCGATATATTGATCGACGTTCATCCAATAGGCCGCATCATCGTGGACGGTCGGCGTATCGGCACGGGGTGCTGTAAAACGCGCGTAATACCAAGACGAGTCGACGAACGTATCCATCGTGTCCGTCTCGCGTCGCGCGTCCGCACCGCACTTGGGACATGCGCAGTTGCGCCACGTCGGGTGACGGTCCAGCGGGTTTCCCGGCACATCAAATGTCACGTCATAGGGCAGCTCTACCGGCAGGTTTTCTTTGGCTTCCGGCACGACACCGCAGGTGTCACAATGAATAATCGGGATCGGGCAGCCCCAGTAGCGCTGGCGGGACAGACCCCAATCGCGCAGGCGGAACTTTGTCACCCCGTGACCCACGCCATTCGCTTCGCAGAATGAAATAGCAGCATCGACGGCCTCTGCCCCAGTCTGCCAGTCCTCACCAGAGAAACCTTTAGTATAATAGACCTTTTCGGTCTTTGCTGGAACGAAAGCCTCTGTCAGCTCTGGACTTGCTTCGTCTGACGGCAAGAAGGTCGCGGTAATCGGCAGGTCGTATTTCGTGGCGAACTCAAAGTCGCGCGCGTCATGGGCCGGGCAACCAAAGACCGCGCCTGTGCCGTAATCCATCAGGATGAAGTTTGCGACATAGACCGGCAATTCCCACGCCGTATCAAACGGGTGACGAACACGCAGGCCGGTGTCAAATCCACGCTTCTCGGCTTTTTCCAAAGCCTCTTCGGTGGTGCCTCCCTTTCGGACGTCTGCACAGAAAGCCGCGATCTCAGGGTTGTCACGCTCCAGTGCTTTCGCAAGGGGGTGATCAGGAGAGATGCCAACGAAAGACGCGCCCATCAGGGTATCTGGCCGGGTGGTGTAAACCTCGACCCGGTCATGGCCGTCTGGACCGTCGATCAAGCCGAAGGCGAATTGCAGGCCGCGCGACTTTCCAATCCAGTTGGATTGCATCAGTTTGACCTTGGCTGGCCAATCATCAAGACCATCAAGACCTTCTAGCAACTCTTCCGAGTAGTCAGAGATCTTGAAGAACCACTGGGTCAACTCGCGTCGCTCTACCTCGGCGCCCGAACGCCACCCCTTACCATCTTCGACCTGTTCGTTCGCAAGCACAGTCATATCGACTGGGTCCCAGTTCACGATGGCCTTCTTGCGATAGATCAGACCCTTTTCAAGAAAATCCAAGAAAAGTGCCTGTTGCTGCCCATAGTATTCAGGATCACAGGTCGCCAGTTCGCGTGACCAGTCGATAGACAGGCCAAGCGGCTTCATCTGCTTTCGCATGTCAGCGATGTTTTGATAGGTCCAATCCTTGGGATGGCCACCACTGGCCATCGCCGCATTCTCTGCAGGCATGCCAAAGGCATCCCAGCCCATCGGGTGTAGTACGTTGTGGCCGGTCGACATCTTGTAGCGCGCGATCACGTCGCCCATCGTGTAGTTCCGCACATGGCCGATATGGATACGGCCCGAAGGATAAGGGAACATCTCAAGCACGTAATACTTTGGCTTGTCGTCGCTACGTATAGCCTTAAAGGCCTCAGCCTCGGCCCAAGCGGCCTGCCAACGGGCCTCGATCTCTGAAGGGGTGTAGGTGGTCATGTCGCGGGGACTTTCATCGGGCAAAACGCCGGGCAATGGCCCGGCGGAAAAATCAAACAGGCGGACGGCGGGTTAAAGACGGCCGTCGGCAATGCGCAATTGGCGGGCGCGGGACAAAATCGCATCCTGGATCGCGCGCTGTGTTTCCGCACTGACCGGGCCGGATCGGGTTTGCAAAGCAACATTCAGCGAACGGGCATCAAGTGCGGGGTCTACGATATAAATCGTACCCCGATAGGCCGTTCCACCCCCTGGCGGCGTACCGTAGCCATAGACAATCACGCCGGTGAACGGATCGACCGTTTCAATGGGAAGGAAGTTCAGAACATCCAAAGAGGCGGCCCACAGATAGCGGTTTACTGCTACGCTTTCCGCCCCTTGGGCACGAACAGCGGTCTGGACTGCATTGGGCTGGGCCCTTTTGCTGCCACCAAAAATGCCACACGACGATAGCGCAAACAAAGTCGCAACAAGGACGGCAAAGCGTCCGATCCGGCCAGTCTGTGTCATGTCGCTATCCCGTTCCGTGTTCCTTGCTAGGAAATGTGTAACCAAGGGGGGCATCCGTCACAAGCCCGTTAGGGTTCAGGTAGCCCCATCCCAAACCATGCATCACAAAAAGAAAGGGCGGCCCCGAAGGACCGCCCGAACTTTAAACTCTTCAGGTTCGATTAGAACGTGAAGGATACGGCCACGGTTGTGCCTTCGTTTACTTCGAAGGAGTTACCGATCTCGTCGTTTGCACCAGTGTAGGTGTCGCCAGTGTCGCCGTAAGCAGCGATCAGGCTAGCACCGCCACCCAGGTCGTAGGTCGCAGCAACATATGCTTCGTATGCATCGCTGTCGCCGTCGTTCTGGATATAACCAGCGTAGGCGGTCAGACCGTTACCCACATC
>JAGXIQ010000100.1 GCA_024635625.1 Loktanella sp.
ATAAGAGACAGCAATGATACGCTGTATGGCGACGCCGGGAACGACACCGTCTCTGGCGGGGCTGGTAACGACGTTTTGTACGGCGGCACGGGAAATGACACCCTGTTCGGCGGGCCGGGCAACGACACGCTGTATGGCGGGACTGGCAACGACGTCTTCAACGTCACCGACACCGATGGTCAGAACCTAATCTATGGTGGCGAAGACGCGGGTAACACCGATGTCGATACGCTGAATCTGACCGCAGCGACTACGACGGGCGGCACTACAGTAACATATACCGGGGCAGAGGCAGGTTCTGTCGTCTTTAGCGGGACAACAGCAACCGCCACCTTCAGCGACATCGAAAGCGTCGTCACAACTGCCTATGGCGATACCGTCAATGCAAGTGCTGCGACTGCCGGCATACGGCTTGATACCGGCGCTGGGGACGACAGCATTCTTGGCGGCAGCGGTAACGATACGATTTACGCTGGCATCGGGGCCGACCGGGTTGAGGGCGGTGCAGGCAACGACACCATTAATCTTGGCGGTGCCGATGGCGCGGCCGATACAATTGTGCTGCGCGACGGCTTTGGGCGCGACACTGTCATCGGCGCTGATGCCGCTGTCGCTGTCGCCGGTGGCCAGTTCACGTCACTTGATAAGTTGGACGTCAGCGATCTGCATGATGCGCAGGGTAACCCGGTCAACACCCGCAACGTGATCGTCAGTGACGACGGCGCTGGCAACGCGATGCTGACCTTTCCGGGCGGCGAGCAATTGGTACTGCAAGGCCTAGCGCCTGCCTATGCCAATAACGAGTTCTTCCTGAACGCCATTGGCATCCCCCTGCCCGACGGCACCGTGAGCGGCACCGCTGGGGCCGACGTGATCGGTGTTGGTTACACGGATGCCGACGGCGACCGCTTGGACGGAAATGACGCCATTCTTGCCGGGTCGGCTGGCAATGACGATCTGGTAAAGGCCGGGGGTGGCGACGACACCGTCTACGCCAACATGGGCAACGATACTGTCTATGGCGGCACCGGCGACGACGATCTTTACGGCGGTTCGGGGAACGACACGCTTTACGGTGACGCGGGCAACGACACGCTGACCGGCGGCACTGGCAACGACGTACTGCTGGGCGGTGACGGCGACGATACCTTCGTCGTCGGCAATGGCGACGGTCAAGACACCGTCACCGGTGGCGAAACCGGAGAAACCTTCGGCGACACCCTCGATGCGAGCATGATGACCGTGGACACGGTCCTTGATCTTTCGAACCCAAGCACAGGGTCATTGACAGATATCGCCAGCGTTGCGGATGGTATTCCGGCGACCGACAACATCGTCACCTTTTCCGAGATCGAGAGTTTCTTCCTCGGCTCTGGCAATGACACTGTCATCGGCGGCAGCGACGACGATATTGTCAACCTTGGTGCGGGCGACGATATATTCCGCCTGTTCAATGGCTTCGGCAACGATAGCATCACTGGCGGCGAGGCTGGCGAATCCGGCGGCGACACACTTGACGCAAGCGGCGTAACCGATGACCTGACCGTCGTCATGGCTGGCCCAGAAGCCGGCACAATCAGCGACGGCAGCGGCACGGCGATATTTGCCGAAATGGAAAACATCCGCACGGGGGCCGGGAACGACACGATCACCGGCAGCGCAGGTGACGATTCCATCGCCAGCGGTGCGGGCGCGGATATTATCAATGCCGGCGCCGGAAACGATAATATCGACCTTGGTGCCGCAGACGGCGCGGATGATACGGTCGTGCTGCAAGACGGCAGCGGCAACGATGTCGTCTTTGCGTTTGAGGGGCCGACCGACAACGGCGACGGCAGCTTTACCGGGCGCGACCAGTTGAACGTGGACGATCTGACGGATGCAGGAGGCCAACCCGTCAACGTCAACGACGTGATCGTCAGCGACGACGGTAACGGAAACGCCGTGCTTACCTTCCCTAATGGCGAAAGCGTGCGCCTGCCGGGCATCACCCCAGCAGCCGCAGCCAATCCGTTTTATCTGAACGCTATCGGAATTCCGCTCTCAGACGGGATCGTCAACGGCACTGCTGGAAACGACATCATCGACGCGGGCTATACAGGTGATACCGACGGTGATCTTGTCGATGCCAACGACGCAATCCTTGCCGGGGACGCAGGCAATGACGATGTGATCCTTGCTGGTGCAGGCAACGACACGGTCTATGCTGGCGACGGCCATGACGAAGTGCTCGGTGGTACCGGCAACGACGTCTTATTGGGAGGCACTGGTAACGACACCCTGCTGGGCGGCGACGGCAACGACACAATGCATGGCGATGCTGGCGACGACACACTGACCGGCGCTGGGGGCGACGATACCTTCGTTATCGCAAATGGCTTTGGGAACGACACGATCATCGGTGGCGAGACGGCAGAGACCACGGGAGATTCTCTTGAACTGTCGGCTGTCACCGACAATCTGACCGTCGATCTGCGTGCCTTCGATCCCGAGGCCGGAAGCGTCAGTGACGGGACCAGTACCGCAACCTTCACCGAGATCGAGCACATCACGCTGGGTGCCGGTATCGACACCCTGCAACTGGCCGATGGCGGCGGCGCTGATCAAATCGACGGCTTCGCCATCCCCGTCAGCGACGGCGCCGGAGGCTGGAACGGTGTAGACCAGCTGGATGTCAGCGGCGTTACGCGCGACGGCAGCCTTTCGATCACGACTGCGGACGTGGCTGTCAGCGACGATGGCAACGGCAACGCAGTCCTGACCTTTCCGGATGGTACAAGCCTGACGCTGAACGGCGTGCCACCTGCAGCCTTGTCGAACCCATACGTCCTGGGCGCGATGGGCATCCCGATGCCCGATGGCACAGTCACCGGCACCGCTGGTGACGACGTGATCGACAACGCCTTTACGGGCGACCCTGACGGTGACCGGGTCGATGCCAACGACGCAATTTTTGTTGGGGATGCTGGTAACGACGATCTGATCTATGCGAACGCGGGCAATGACATTGTATATGCAGGCAATGGCAACGACGAGGTTTATGCCGGGACGGGCAATGACACTGTCTTTGGCGGTGACGGCAACGACACGCTGGTCGGTGAAGCAGGCGAAGATATCCTTGACGGAGGGGCTGGCAACGACAGCCTTTACGGTGGCACAGGGACCGATACATTCCTGATTGGTGACGGCTTTGGCACGGACACCATTGTCGGTGGTGAAGACACCGACAACATGGACGCCGACCGCATCGACGGCAGCGCGCTGACCCAAGATGTCACCGTGACCATCAGTGGCCCCGAGGCTGGGACAATCACGTCCGGTGGCGACACTGTAATCTTTTCTCAGGTCGAGGATATCGTCACCGGCGCAGGCGACGATATTGTCTATGGTGGAATGGGTGACGGCCTTGGCGTCATCATCACTGGCGAAGGTAACGATACCGTCTACGGCGGCGTAGGCAGCGACATCTATAACGTCGGCGCTGGCAACGACTACGTGGATGCCGGGGATGGCAACGACATAGTCTTGGCTGGCGACGGCAATGATACCCTGCTGGGCGGTGACGGCGCCGATTACCTTCAAGCCGGGGATGGCAACGATATCATCGACGGCGGTTCCGGCGCGGACCGCATCTATGCGGGCGCTGGCAACGACACGATCACCTTCGGCCGCGGCGATCTGGTTTGGGGCGACGATGCCTTTAGCGGGCCCGATAGCGACGACACATTCATCCTGACAGACTCTGCCGACGGTGCGCCAGCCGACATCTACATTTATGGCGGCGACAACGGCGCGTTGGGCGATACGCTTCAGCTTGGTCATGGTGCCGACCTGTCGACCCGTATCATCACGAGTGAAGTAAATGGTTCCAAGTCCGGCACGGTAGAGCTGGACGACGGCAGCATCGTGCATTTCTACGACATCGAAAACATCATATGCTTCACCCTCGGCACCCGGATTGCCACGCCCCAAGGCGCCCGCGATATTGCAAACCTTCGCGCCGGTGATCTGGTGATGACTCGCGACCATGGCTTGCAGCCGATCCGCTGGATCCAGTCACGCACGGTCCCTGCCAAGGGCAAGTTCGCCCCTGTTCGCATCCGCCCCGGGGTCGTTACAGGGCTGGAACGTGACCTGCTGGTGTCACCGCAACACCGGGTGCTGTTTCAAGGTTACCGGGCAGAATTGCTATTCGGCGAATCCGAAGTACTGGTTGCCGCAAAGCACTTGATCGATGGATTGTCGGTTACGCAGGACGATGGCGGCGATGTGACCTACATTCACATGATGTTCGACGAGCACGAGTTGGTCTATGCGGAGGGTGCAGCCAGCGAAAGCTTTCACCCCGGACACCTTGGCATGAACGCGATCCACGACGCTGCCCGCGACGAATTGTTTGCGATTTTCCCAGAGCTGCGGTCTGACGTTAGCGTCTATGGCGATACCGCGCGTCGCTGCCTAAAGCGCCACGAGGCAGAGCTTCTACGCGTCTGACACGAAATGCCTTTTGCGCCCCGTCATTCTGCTCGGTGACGCTGTGGCGCAATCCCAGCCCGGTGCGCCTACCAGCGCATCGGGCATCGGGGGTTTTGCCGGAAATTAACCCGTGCGGCGGGCGGGCATACGCCGCCCTGCAGCCCACGCAGCCGCAGCTTGACCGAAAGCCGCAAAAAGCGGGCGCGACACCATATCGAGGCCCGCCTGATATTCAGGATGCCACTGTACGCCCAGCGCAAAGCCCGGCGCATCAGCGATCGTGATCGCCTCTGGCGTGCCATCGGGGGCGTGCCCCTCTACGACGATGCGGCCGCCCGCGTCTTTGATCCCCTGCCCGTGTAGCGAATTGGTCTGAATAGCGGTCGCACCCATTAAGCGGTGAAAGGCGCCGCCTTCGGTCAAGGTCACGGTGTGGCGCATTGCAAATTTTTCTTCGATGGTCCCGTCAGGGGGCATGCGATGGTTATCGCGGCCCGGCAGATCCCGGATTTCCGGGTAAAGTGAACCGCCAAAAGCCACGTTCATTTCCTGAAATCCGCGGCAAATACCAAGGATTGGCAGACCGGCATCGACGCAGGCGCGGATCAACGGCAGTGCCAGACGATCGCGATTACGGTCAAATGTGCCGTGCGCCTCGGTTTCGGCCTCGCCGTATTCTTCGGGGTGAACGTTGGGCCGCCCACCCGGAAAGATGAAACCGTCGCAAGCACATAACAGATCGTCTACGTCGATCATCGCGGGATCGGCGGGTATGATAACGGGCACTGCGTCGCAGACATCTCTTACAGCTTGCATATTCATGTCCCCCGCACCTTGCACCAAATAGGTGTCGTGGATCAGGTGGCTGTTACCGATGATACCGATGACGGGACGTGACAAGGGCGGTCTCCTTGGTGCGCGGAATTGATGCCTAGCTATCTCATGCCTGCAGCTTTGCCTAGGTCAGGCGCTGCACAGGCCGACCTGCGTCACGGCACGGGCGGCCAATCTACATTGGCCGCCCTGAATACAGGCTTAAATTTCGCGCAATGCCTTCAAATTTAGCAGATTAGGCTTCGCCGTGAAGCCCTGCCGCTGCCAGACCGGCCGTCGCTGCGACCACGTCGTTGTCAGAGGTGTCACCTGTCACGCCGACCGCGCCGATCACGACACCGTCCACCTTAACCAGTACACCACCCGGCACGGGCACAACTTGTCCGCCATAGACGCCGTTCACCGCAGCCATAAAATATGGCTGCGCCTCGGCACGGGCCATCTGAGCACTGCCGGGCATACCCAGCATTACAGCACCGTAAGCCTTGCCATGGGCGATCCCGAACCGACCAGGAGCTGCGCCGTCAGCGCGGGCAAAGGCCTTCACATGGCCGCCCGCATCCAGCACGACGACGGACAGCGGCTTAAAGCCTTTTTCTGCCCCGGTCGCCATGGCGGTTTCGATGATCGTGGTCGCTTGTGCGGCGGTAATCTCGGTCATGGTATATCCTTTTATGTTCAGTTTGCCTTGGCGACCTGCCGCCATTCATGCAGCAAGGGCTCGGTATAACCGGAAGGTTGGGTGCGACCCTTGAAGACCAGATCGCAGGCGGCCTTGAAGGCTGGTCCGTCAAAGCCCGGTGCCATCGGCGTGTAAGCAGCGTCATGGGCATTCTGACCATCCACGACGGCAGCCATCTTTTTCATGACCTCCATCATGCGGTCTTGGGTCATCACGCCATGAAGCAACCAGTTTGCCAATGCCTGCGCGGAAATCCGGCAGGTCGCGCGGTCTTCCATTAATTGCACATCGTGGATGTCAGGCACCTTGGAACAGCCCACGCCCTGATCAACCCAGCGCACGACGTAGCCAAGAATACCTTGAGCGTTATTTTCCAGTTCAGCAGTGATCTGGTCGTCAGACCAGTTTTGGCCACTTGCGACAGGGATCGTCAGCAAATCGTGCAGCGTGCCACGGGGGCCGCCCTGCTTTAGTTCTTCTTGTCGCGCCAGCACGTCAATCGCGTGATAATGGCTTGCGTGCAGCGTGGCTGCTGTCGGCGATGGTACCCAAGCGCAGTTTGCGCCAGCCTGCGGATGATTGGTCTTTTCAGACAGCATCCGTTCCATCAGGTCCGGCATTGCCCACATGCCTTTGCCGATCTGCGCCTTGCCCTGAAGGCCACATGCCAGACCGATATCAACATTCCGATCCTCGTAGGACTTGATCCAAGGAGCGTTCTTCATCTCTCCCTTGGGGATCATCGGGCCTGCTTCGATACTGGTGTGAATCTCGTCTCCAGTACGGTCAAGAAAGCCCGTATTGATAAACGCGACCCGGTTCTTAGCGGCACGGATACACTCTTTGAGGTTCACCGAGGTGCGGCGTTCCTCGTCCATGATCCCCAGCTTTACCGTGTTCGCAGGCAAGCCAAGGACAGCTTCAACGCCAGTGAAGATATCATCTGCAAAAGCGACCTCTTCGGGGCCATGCATTTTTGGCTTTACCACATAAACGGATCCGGCGACGGAATTACGGATGCCATCGACCTTTTGCAGATCGTGCATGGCGATCATCACTGTGCACATGGCGTCCAACAGACCCTCGCCAACTTCGCGGCCTTCACTGTCCAGCACGGCGGGGCTGGTCATCAGGTGGCCGACATTGCGAATCAACATCAAAGACCGGCCTTTCACCGAAAGGTCATGACCTTCCGACGTGATAAAGGTGCGATCGCCGTGTAGGGCGCGGGTAAACGTCTTGTCGCCCTTTGTGACATCTTCGGTCAGGTCGCCACGCATCAGGCCCAGCCAGTTACTATAGGCCAGAACCTTGTCGTCTGCATCAACTGCGGCGACGGAATCTTCGCAGTCCATGATGGCAGAGATCGCAGATTCAAAGCGGATATCGCTGATGCCCGCCCGGTCTTGTGCGCCGATTTGGCTTTTTGGGTCGACTTCAACTTCGACCAGCAAGCCGTTGACCCGCAATAGGATCGTCAGTGTCGCACCCGCACCGGTGTATCCTGCAAACTGGCCTTGATCCGCGAGTTGCGGTGTCAGCATACCGTCATCGACGCTTAGCTGTTCAATGTCCGCCCATGACCCGTTTGCAAGCGGTGCAACCTTATCCAGATGCGCGCGCCCCCAAGCAATCGCCCGCGCGCCGCGGTCTGCGTCGTAGCCTTTTCCGGTCGGCAGGTCGCCCAGCGCATCCGTACCATAAAGCGCATCATACAGGCTGCCCCAGCGTGCATTCGCAGCGTTTAAGGCAAAGCGGGCGTTCATAATCGGCACAACAAGCTGCGGTCCCGGTAGATCCGCGATTTCAGGATCAACGCTATGCGTGCCAATTGCAAAATCCGGGCCCTCTGGGACCAGATAACCGATTTCAGTCAGAAACGATCGGTATGCGTCCGCATCGAAAGGCTTGCCCCGATCCGCCACATGCCATGCGTCGATCTTCGCCTGAAGGTCTTCACGCTTGGCCAACAGGTCGCGATTACGCGGTCCCATGTCGTCGACAAGCTTAGCAAAGCCTTTCCAGAAGACGTCAGCGCTTATGCCGGTACCCGGCAAGGCTTCTGTTTCGATGAATTCTGCCAGCACGGGCGCAACCTGCAACCCGGCCTTATTGATCCGCTCTGACATGACATGACCCCTCTCGTGCGTGTTGGGTCATGTGCTATATCATCGCAGGAGGCCTGTCCAGATGTGGTCAGAATTTATGACCAATTCAGGTTTTGCCTGATTTCCCTTTGGCCGCCCTGCATTTATCGGAACAATAGCGTACTTCGCCCCAGACCTTGGCCCAAGCCTTGCGCCATGTGAACGGCCTGCCGCACACGACACAACTTTTGGTCGGCAATTCAGCCTTTTTGCGCATTCGCGCCATTGATCAGTTGGTTTCAGCGGGAGCTTCGGCGCCGGTGCTGCCATCGATCTGAGTATCGGCGCCCTCTGGGTCATTGCCGTTGCCGCTGGTCCAGAACATCAGGCCCGCCAAAAGAATAAGGGTGAAAACCACCACTATAGCCATGCCGCGCAGCGGTCCGCGATGGCGCTTTTCCTGCTTGTCGATGTCCGTCTTGGGTGCTGACATTTCTTTCTCCGTCGTAATTCCTAAGGGCCGTCGCTTGCGGCCGTTTCCTCTGATCCGTAACGTCGCAGCATACCCAGATGTTCACCCAAAAGGTCACACTCATGAAAGATGCCGCACCGCAAACAGTCTATCTGTCAGAATATATGGCGCCCGGTTGGCTTGTGGAAAGTGTGCACCTGACATTTCGCCTATCCCCCGACACGACGCGCGTGTTATCCCGGATTGCGTTCAAACCCAACCCAGACAGCCCATCGCGCGACTTTGCATTGCATGGAGAGGACCTGCGTCTGATCAGCGCAGCCATAGACGGCCAATCCGTCTCGCCTGACGTTAACCCGGCTGGATTGACCTGCGCTGTCCCCGACGGCCCCTTCACCTGGGAGGCAGAGGTCGAGATCGCCCCTGCACGGAACACGGCGCTAGAGGGGCTGTATATGTCGAACGGCATGTATTGCACCCAGTGCGAAGCGGAAGGTTTTCGCAAGATCACCTACTACCCCGACCGGCCCGACGTGATGGGCGTCTTCACTGTCCGCATCGAAAGTGAACTGCCGGTCTTGCTGTCGAACGGTAATCCTATGGCATCCGGTGACGGTTGGGCGGAATGGCATGACCCGTGGCCCAAACCATCCTATCTGTTTGCATTGGTTGCCGGGGATCTGGCGGCGCACAGCGATCAGATCACGACGATGGAGGGGCGACAGGTCGCGCTCAACCTTTGGGTTCGCGCGCCGGATCTAGACAAATGCGCATTTGGTATGGGCGCATTAAAGCGGTCGATGGTCTGGGATGAAAAGGTATATGGCCGCGCCTATGACTTGGACGTTTTCAATATTGTTGCTGTAGATGACTTCAACATGGGTGCGATGGAGAACAAAGGGTTGAACATTTTCAACTCTAGCGCCATTCTAGCAAATCAGGTGACATCGACTGACGCTGACTTTCAACGGGTCGAAGCGATCATTGCACACGAATATTTTCACAATTGGACCGGCAACCGAATCACGTGTCGCGACTGGTTCCAATTGTGCCTCAAAGAAGGACTGACCGTGTTCCGCGATCAGTCCTTCACGGGTGACCTGCACGGTCACGCCGTCAAGCGGATCGCCGACACGATCACACTTCAAAATCGCCAATTCTCCGAAGATGCTGGCCCACTGGCACATCCCGTCCGTCCAGAGAGTTTTGTAGAGATCAACAACTTCTATACAGCGACCGTCTACGAAAAGGGTGCAGAGATCGTCGGCATGCTGAAACGCTTGGTCGGTGACGATGGCTACCGCGCAGCGCTGGACCTATATTTTGACCGACATGACGGTCAGGCCGTTACAATAGAGGAGTGGCTGGCCGCCTTCACTGATGCCACTGGACGCGACCTGACCCAGTTTAAACTCTGGTATGCGCAGGCGGGAACGCCACATTTGACAGTCACGGAAGACTTTAAAGACGGTACATATAGCCTTCATATCGAACAGAAAACACCTGAAACACCTGGCCAGACCAATAAGGTGCCGCTGCACATTCCCGTCGCCGTCGGCCTGTTAGATGCATCTGGTGCCGAAGTCTTACCGACCACGCTGCTGGAACTCACACAGGCCATACAGACCTTCACCTTTGACAATCTGGCGGCGAAACCCGTCCCCTCGATCCTGCGCGGGTTTTCTGCCCCGGTGACGGTCGAACGGACCACATCCGCGGGCGAAAACGTATTTTTGCTGGCTCACGACACTGATCCCTATAACCGCTGGGCCGCCGGTCGCGCGCTGTCCCATGACATGTTACTGGACCTGATCCGCACAGGCGGTGGTCGACTAGACGCAGGGTACTTGCAAGGTGTGAAGGCGACACTGAACGACGACGCCCTCGACCCAGCCTTTCGCGCTTTGGTGCTGCAACTGCCGTCCGAAACAGACCTCGCCATCGCCCTTGCCGCAGCGGGTGATACGCCGGACCCAGATCTGATCCATACTGTCCGGGAAAGTGTGCGTCAGGGCACTGCAGAGGCTTTGGCCGATACTCTTGCGACAACTTTTGCCGCCATGCGGATCGACGAACCCTTTGCGCCGGTTGCCGCGCAAGCTGGCAAACGCGCCTTGGGCAATGCAATTCTAATGCTGCTATCGCTGACGGATGACGGTCGTGCTGCCACGGAACAATACAACTCTGCTGACAACATGACGCAAAGCTATGCTGCGCTTGCTGCCCTACTGTCGGTTGGCGCAGGTGACGGCGCGGCCCAGCGGTTCTATGAAAAGTGGCAAGACGATCGGCTGGTCGTCAACAAATGGTTCGGCATCCAAATCGCGATGGCAAAACCAGGCGACGCCGTTCCCGTGGCGAAAGCATTGACGCAGCACACTGCTTTTGACTGGAAAAATCCCAATCGTTTCCGCAGCGTTTTCGGTGCCTTAGCAGGCCATTCCGCCGGTTTTCATCAGGCGGACGGCAGTGGATATGACTTGCTGGCGGACTGGTTGATGCGCCTTGATCCAGTCAATCCGCAAACAACAGCAAGGATGGTGACGGCCTTCGAGGGGTTGCGCCGCTACGATTCTGACCGGAAAAAACTGATGCGCGCAGCGCTTGCCAAAATCCGCGATAAACAGGGCTTGTCGCGCGATACGACCGAGATGGTATTACGGCTTTTGTCATGATGTACTTGGCGCTGAGGTTAAGAAGGCGTAAATGTCATGGAACCGTTACGGCTTCCAAGGCATTTAGAGTTCATGAAAGACCGCATTGACCCACTGATCGTGGAACGCGCACCGTGGATGTACCGGTCCTTTCCGGGTATGCGGTATGTGCGCGGCTTGATGCATCTAGCGTTGGCCTATGACAAGACTGTCGACATCGCGCAGGACCTGCGCGATGCTCCGTCGTCCCAGATTATGGGTACGATGGGGGATCTGCTGGCAAAGCATGTTGAAGTTTCGGGGCTATCAAATCTGCCCTTACAAGGCCCTGCGTTGGTTGTGGCGAACCACCCCACCGGCATTGCCGATGGAATCATCATGCACCACGTGATCGCTAAAACACGCCCGGATATCTATTTCTTCGCGAACTCGGATATTCTGCGGGTCATGCCTCAGATGAAGGACATGATCTGCCCTGTCGAATGGCGGATGGATAAGCGCACCCGCGAAAAGACCCGTAACACGTTGGATTACGTACGCGAAGCTACAGAGGCTGGCCGTTTGGGCGTGATCTTTCCGTCGGGTCGACTGGCAAAGCGGCGCGGCTTTAAATTGCACGAGAGGCCTTGGATGGCGTCTGCTGCCATGCTGGCGCGAAAGTTCGACCTGCCCGTCATTCCGATCAACGTGCAGGCCCGCAATTCGGCACTGTTCTATATGTTTGACATGATTCACCCGACCCTGCGCGATGTGACCCTCTTCCACGAGACACTTAACAAGGATCGGCAGCCGTACCGGATTACGGTCGGAGAGCCTATTCAGGCCTCTGCGCTGCCCAAATCCTCGGAAGAGGGCATCGAGATGTTGAAAAAGGCGACGCTGGCATTGGGCGGCATCGACGCCCCGGCCGTGAACATTATTCGGATGACACGCCGCCCATTGTTGAAACTGTAACGGCTACCGCAACCTTTGAAGGTCGCGCAACAGGACGAAGCACCTTGCCCGGGAATTGCGTCTTGACGCAATAGCTTTGCTCGCGCGTCCAAGCGGCCATCTGAGAAATCTTGTCACGATTGCTCATCGGGCCCCAATCGGCGGCAACCCCGCGCCAACGTCCGTCATTCAATGCAACGGCCCGGTCGCGACGGACAGTATGGGCCATAATCCGTGCTGCGCAGGCCAGATTATCGACAGGATTTTGCAATGCAGGGCCCGTTGTCGCCCGACAGCCATAGCCGCGCGCCGTGGCTGGCAGGATCTGCAGCAGCCCCCACCAACGGCCACCACCGCCGACAGCCTGCGGATCTCCGCCGCTTTCGTATTTCGACAACGCCGACATCATACCAACCCAGAACGCCCGACGCTCTGTTGGGCCGTTTTCAGTGTAGGCAGGGCACCACGTTTCAATATCGCGGGGCACGACCGAATCGAGTCCATGCGTCCCCACAGCCTTCATCGTGGCCCGCGCACATACGCGCGCGGCATCTCCTTTACCCCACCGGGTGCGCGGTACAAAGACTGGGCGAACGATCGGTCGAACGCTGGGCGCACCCTGAATCACCTTGACCGGATACCGGATCATGTGGACGGGCCGCACGACAGGACGAAATGCGGTAAGACGCGCTGGGTCTGCCACCACTTGGGCAGTTGCCGCATCAGCGCGGGCAAGGGGGCGTTCGGGCAGGTCTGCAGCGACGGCGGTCGCGCAAAGACCTGAAATCACTCCCCCCAGAATGATCGCTTTCAGGCGCATGGCGGCTAAACTGCACGCCATTCGGGTCTGGGATCAACCTTATTCTGCCCGCTACAACAGCGATCGGCAAAAGGGCGCCCCAATTGGGACGCCCTCTTGTTATCTTGGGACGCCCTCTTGTTATCGTTTTAGAGAGTGGATCAGGCCGCGTGGCGCTGGTGATCGCCTTCTTTCACTTCTTCGATGATCTTGGCGACAAAGGCCTCTAGATCGTCGGGGTTTCGGCTAGTGATAATCCCGTTCGAAATAGCGACCTCTTTATCGACCACATTGGCACCGGCGTTCTTTAGGTCGGTGCCAATAGATTTATAGGACGTCATTTCACGGCCTTCGACCACGCCGGCCTCTATCAACAACCACGGCGCGTGGCAGATGGCGGCGACGATTTTGCCATGCTCTACGAAACCTTTGATTGCTTTGATCGCGTCTACTTCGACGCGCAGCAAGTCCGGGTTGATCTGACCGCCTGGCAACACAAGGGCGTCGAAATGCTCGACCTTGACGTCAGCGATTTTCAAATCGCCCGGCACGTCGATCGACCAGTGATCCTGATCCCAAGCCTTAATTTTATCACCGTCAAGCGTGGCGGCGTGAACCGTGGCACCGGCCTCGCGCATTTTTTTCAGCGGCGTTGTCAGTTCAACCTCTTCAAAGCCATCAGTAGACATGATGAGGATTTTTGATTCCGTAATAGCAGTCTTTCTTGCTCTCCTTCGCAGGGTTCGCTTCGTTCTGCCCCATTAACGGATACCCCCCGGCACTTGTTCCGCGCTTTGGGCTAGCCTAGAAGGGCGCAACAGCTGATGAGGACCGCCATGCTCGATCTTGAATACGCCGCCCCTGCCCCAAAAGTCATCGCCGGGGCAAAGCACGACTGGGAACTGGTCATCGGCCTAGAGGTCCACGCGCAGGTTGCCACGAAAGCAAAGCTATTTTCTGGTGCATCCACCCTGTTCGGGGCCGAACCCAACAGCAATGTAGCCTTTGTGGACGCAGGCATGCCCGGCATGCTGCCCGTCATCAACGAGGCGTGTGTGGCGCAGGCGGTCCGCACCGGGCTGGGCCTGAAGGCGCAGATCAACCTTATGTCAGCTTTTGATCGCAAGAATTACTTCTACCCCGATCTGCCGCAAGGCTATCAGATTTCGCAACTTTACCATCCCATCGTGGGTGAAGGCGAAGTGCTGGTCGAACTTGGTGACGGCACTGCCCGTCTGGTCCGCATTGAACGCATTCACCTAGAACAGGATGCTGGCAAATCGATCCACGACATGGACCCGACGATGTCCTTCGTCGACCTGAACCGCACGGGCGTGGCCCTGATGGAAATCGTATCGCGTCCCGACATCCGTGGCCCCGAAGAAGCCGCCGCTTATGTCGCCAAGCTACGTCAGATCATGCGCTATTTAGGCACTTGCGACGGCAACATGCAGAACGGCAACCTGCGCGCCGACGTGAACGTCAGCATCTGTCGTCCGGGCGATTACGAAAAATATCAGGCGACGCAGGATTTCAGCCACCTTGGCACGCGGTGCGAGATCAAGAATATGAACTCTATGCGGTTCATCCAGATGGCAATCGAGGTCGAGGCCCGTCGCCAGATTGCGATTATCGAGGATGGCGGCAGTGTCACCCAGGAAACCCGCCTGTACGGTCCTGACAAGAACGAGACCCGGTCGATGCGGTCCAAGGAAGAGGCGCATGATTACCGCTACTTCCCAGACCCCGATCTGCTGCCTTTGGAAATCGAACAGGCGTGGGTGGATGACATCGCCGCCTCTCTTCCTGAACTGCCGGACGCCAAGAAGGCGCGCTTTGTCGCGGATTTCGGTTTGTCGGACTATGACGCGAGCGTCCTGACCGCTGATGTGGCAAACGCGGCCTATTTCGAGGATGTGGCTAAAGGCGGCGACGGTAAACTGGCTGCAAACTGGGTGATCAACGAACTTTTTGGGCGTCTGAAGAAAGACGGCGACAAGGGTATCACCGATAGCCCAATCTCGGCCACGCGGTTGGCGCAAATCGTGGCCCTGATCAAGGCCGAGACGATCAGCGGCAAAATTGCCAAGGACGTGTTCGACATGGCCTACACGCAAGATCGCAACCCTGACGAGATCGTCGAGACCGAAGGCATGAAGCAAGTCACCGACACGGGCGCCATTGAAGCCGCAGTAGACGAGATTATTGCCGCCAACCCGGCACAAGTCGAAAAAGCCAAGCAGAACCCAAAGCTTGCGGGCTGGTTCGTGGGTCAGGTCATGAAATCGACAGGCGGCAAGGCCAACCCGGCGGCGGTCAACGCGCTAGTTGCGCAAAAGCTGGGTCTTTAAACCGGGTTGGCGGTGTTGTACGCGACACCGCCAAACACCCTTGGCGCGGCCGTGACCCGCTGTTACAGCCCCCGGACACAGGCAGAGGGTCTTATGACGCATTACGAATACAAGGTCGTTCCGGCGCCGAAACGAGGCGAGCGGGTGCGGGGCGTGAAAGCGTCAGAGGATCGCTTTGCCATTGCGCTTTGCAGTGTGATGAACGCGCAAGCGGCGGAAGGCTGGGAATATCAGCGCACAGAAACCCTGCCCTCTGAAGAACGTGAAGGCCTGATGGGCAAGGCCACCGTGTTTCAGAACATGATGGTCTTTCGCAAGATTAAGGCTGTCGTAGCTGCACCAGTGGCACCACCCCCAGCTCAGTTAGAAGATAAGCGGCGCAGTGTCGAAGGTGTCGACGCCACAAGCGCAGAGCAGTCGCATGCCGACACGACCGTCAGCAAGGCTCCACCAGCGCAGCCAGAACCGATTGCTACGCCAGCGGATGAAGGGGCGATGGACCCCAAAAAACCCTAATTACTTGAACGTGATCGCCAGCGCGTGCAGGCGGTCTATAATTCCTTGCCCCAGTGCGTCATGCACAGCCCGATGCTTTGCCAACCGCGATTTGCCGTCCAGCGACGAGGCGGCTATAACCACCTGCCAATGGCTCTCTCCTGATCCATCATCGCCACTGTGACCAGCGTGCTGGGAACTTTCATTAATAACCTCTAGGTGTTCGGGCGATAATCCGCGTGTCAAAGCGTCCCGAATATCCGCGTCAAGTGCCATTATTTTTCCCCTGCCTCTTCTATCTGCCGCCCATGGGTTTAGAGTGCATTCTCCGAGTCGGAAAGGGACGATCCCCATGAATAAAAAAGACCCCTTCGGTTTCGACATGTCGGTGTCGAGCAGTAAGAAGAAAAACCCGCGCGGGCGGCGGGGTATGTCGGGTGCGTCCGAAACCTCTACCCGAGCATGCGATCAAGAGGGTTGCGACGAGGCGGGCCAGTACCGCGCGCCCAAGTCGCCGGACTCAATCGACGACTACTGGTGGTTCTGCAAGGACCACGTGCGAGAGTATAATCTGAAGTGGAACTTCTTCGACGGCACGTCAGAAGCCGAACTGATGGCCCAGATGGAAAAAGACCGCGCAACGTGGGAGCGCCCAACGAAGCCGATCAAGCGTTCGGTCGAAGAATTGGCGTGGGCGCGTCTGGGCGTGACAGATCCGCACGAAGTGCTGGGAGAGAACGCCACCCGGAACCCCGGTAAGAACGGCGGCGGGTCGCGTAAGCTACCGCCAACGGAACGGCGCGCGGTGGAAATCCTTGATGCCAAGGACAGCATGTCCAAGACCGCGATCCGCAAGTGCTATAAGGCGCTGATCAAGGTCCTGCATCCCGACATGAACGGCGGTGACCGTAGCCAAGAGGAACAGCTGGCAGAGGTCGTCTGGGCGTGGGACCAGATCAAGGCGAGCCGCAACTTCCGCGAAAAGGATTGATGGCTAAAGATGCCGTTAGCGCCTGGAACGGTCCAGCGACGGCGTCAGCCAGTTCTCTTTTATGCTAGGCGACCCGCGCGTCATGCGGGTCGCGCCTGTGGCCAGCGGGATGAACAAAGTCTCTCGCTCGCGCCGCCAACTTTTTATCAGCGCATGCGCCGCGAACAGCGTCCCCAGCCAAAGCAAACCCAGTATGGGGTTACTGATCAGGGTCAGTCCGAACATCATTGGCCCAAACATGGTTCCGTAGAACGGCAGCGCCAACGTACCGCCGATCAATGGGCCGACGAAACTGATCACCAATACGCCGCAGACGGCGTGGATGTGGCCACGCAGACCGCAATACCCAAACCAACCGCGGGCCATATACAAGCCACCCAGCGCCCCCAGAATGCCAGCGACAACGAACCAAAGGTCCGCATGGCTAAGTGTGCGGAGCAGAATTTTAGACTTACCCATCTGGGTCACGACAAAAAAGCTGAGCAAGCCACCAAAGACCCCCACACCAATCGCCGCGGCTAAAAGCCGCGTCTCGCCGTATGACGGGCGAAGTGGATGGATAAATCGGTCTCTCATCGGCGCAACGGTCCTGTAGCGGCCTATTCCTGATTAGGCATACGCCAGATCAGGAGTGCCGTTAAGGCACCCGACTTAGAACACACCGTTTCCGCGTTCACGCTTTAGGCCGACCGGAACACCAGACTTACCCCGTTCAGGCAGTGGCGCTGACCCGTAGGGGCCGGTCCGTCGGAAAAGATATGGCCCAGATGGCTGCCGCAGCGGCGGCAATGAACCTCTGTCCGGGTCCGGAACAGGGATTTGTCTGTCTTGGTTGCGACAGCATTCTCCAGTGGCGCATAAAAACTGGGCCAACCAGTCCCGCTGTTGAACTTCGTGGTCGAGGGGTAAAGCGGAAGATCGCAGCCGCGACACATATAGGTGCCAGCGTCATAGGTTTTATCCAGCTTGCTGGTCCCTGCGCGCTCTGTCGATTCCTCTCGCATGACTGCATATTCGGTCGGCGTCAGCATAGCCCGCCATTGCGCGTCCGTGCGGGTCACTTCAAAAGTTTCGGCCCGCAAGGCCATCGGGGCCACACTGGCCGCGAGGGCGGCGATCATAAAGCGACGACGGTCCATAACAGTTTCCTTCCCAAGGTGTCTTTCGCCAAGGCTATCAGAACCCGCCCCTTTGGTATTCAAATGGCTGTATTACGCACGTGGTTGTGAAAATTCGTGACAGTCCCGACATAAAATGGGCCGCACTCTTTGAAGGTGCGGCCCATTTTACTGCACTAGATTAGTCTAAATCAGGCGTCGATGACTTGTCCCACGGCCAGCACGTCACCCGTGGGGGCGCCGGTCTGCGATCCGCCCGGTGGTTCGTCCGAAATCGCCAACGTGCTGCCCGACAAGGCAAGCGCGATTTCCGGACTAACCGGGATTTCACCCGACTGCGTCTCTGGTAAAACCCCGAGTGAGACCGGCGGATTTTCACCTGCGATCAGCCACAGTTCCAGCACACGGCCTTCACGCGCTTCACCAGCCGCGCGCGTCACCTGCAGATTGCCAGCGGCGGCGTCAAAGCTTGCTTGCACAACTAGGGATTCATCCGCCGATGCAATTTGCGCCACGTAAATCGGCGCTGCGCCGGGCACGTCAGCAGGTGGCAAGACGGCGGTGAACAGCCACAGCACCGCAAGCGCAGCCACCAATCCGCCCGCCATCGCTGGCAGTAGACCTAGCCGCTGAAGCCACGACTTACCGTTTGTGGCCATGTCTCCCTTCGCAGAGCGTTCGTGGAAGAGCGTTTCCTTAATCTGCACCAGAATATGAGGCGGCGGCGTGACGGGCGCGATATCGTCGGTCAAAGCGGCGATGCGCTCTGTCCAAAAGGCGTATTCTTCACGCAGCTCTGGATCAACGGAAAGCACGTCTTCGTAGGCTTCCGTCTCGGCAGGCGTCAGCAAGCCAAGGACGTATTCCGCCGTCAGTGCATATTCGTCTTCTTTTTCGATCTCATCCGTCATGGGACAGACACTCTCTTAACTTCAACAGGCTACGGCGTAGCCACGTTCTTACAGTGTTGATCGGCACATCGTAATGATCTGCTAACTCTTGGTAGGTCTCCCCCTCCAGATAGGCGCGGCGCACGGCGCCAGCCTTGTCGGGGTCCAGCTGGCCCATACAATCCACGATCCGCCCCCGATCAGAGGCCGCGAAGGCAAGCGCCTCTGGTCCGGGGGTGCTGTCAGCAACCTCGGCTGCCTCATCCAGACCAGCGCCCATTTTCGATTTCCGCGCCCGCACGCGGTCCACGGAGTGATTGCGTGTGACCGTGATCAGCCACGTCATAGGACTAAGGCCGTTGACCCGGTAACGGTCCGCATTTCGCCAAATCTTGACGAAAGCTTCCTGCAGCGCGTCCTCGGCTTCCGCCCGATTACCCAACACACGCAGGCAGACGCCGAATAGTTTCGCAGAGGTTGCGGCATAAAGCCCTTCGAAGGCCGCGCGGTCGCCAATGGCCATCCGTGCAATCATCTCTTCGATGTCATTGGTCGTGGTCATCTGTCACTCACTATACCCAAGTTGCCACTACATTGGCGCATCTGCCAGAAAAGGCAACGACACTGACCGCAATACGACCACGACAACTGTGAGTGTGGCGCCCCTTCCCCTTGGCATTTGCCGCGATATGTTGCATCCCGAAAACAGATAAGATTTCCGCGATCCGCGACAGCAAAAGGCAGTATCCCATGGCCGATGGCACCACCGACATCAATGCAACGCCGACAGAGGATGTGTCCGTCCGCGATGTCTTCGGCATCGACAGCGACATGAAGATCAAAGGCTTCGCCGACCGCACGGACCGCGTCCCAGAGGTCGACAGCACCTACAAGTTCGATCCCGACACCACGCTCGCGATCCTTGCAGGCTTTGGTTACAATCGCCGCGTCATGATTCAGGGCTATCACGGCACGGGCAAATCGACTCATATCGAACAGGTTGCGGCCCGGCTGAACTGGCCCGCCGTGCGCGTGAACCTTGATAGCCACATCAGCCGGATCGATTTGATCGGTAAAGACGCGATCAAACTGCGCGACGGTGTTCAAGTTACAGAATTCCACGAAGGCATTCTGCCGTGGGCGCTGCGTAATCCCGTCGCCATCGTGTTCGACGAATACGACGCAGGTCGTGCCGATGTCATGTTCGTGATCCAGCGCGTACTGGAAGCGGACGGCAAATTGACTTTGCTGGACCAGAACCAGATTCTGACGCCGCACAAATACTTCCGCTTGTTCGCCACCGCCAACACCGTGGGTCTTGGCGACACGACGGGCCTGTATCACGGCACGCAGCAAATCAACCAAGCACAGATGGACCGCTGGTCGCTTGTCGCGACCCTGAACTATCTGTCCCACGACGCCGAGGCAGCGATCGTGCTGTCCAAGTCGCCCCATTACAACAATGAAAAGGGCCGCCGCATCGTCAGCCAGATGGTCACGGTCGCCGACTTGACCCGCACTGCCTTTATGAATGGCGACCTGTCGACGGTCATGTCGCCGCGCACGGTGCTTGCTTGGGCCGAAAATGCGCGCATCTTCAACGATGTTGGCTACGCTTTCCGCCTGTCTTTCTTGAACAAGTGCGACGAGCTGGAGCGCCAGACAGTTGCAGAGTTCTACCAGCGCTGCTTTGACGAAGAACTGCCGGAAAGTGCTGCGAGCATGAGCCTCGCGTGATGCAGCGCGCCGCCTTTGCTTGTGTGGCAGCGCTGACCCTGTCGTCCTCGTGCGGCGGGACCGGGGAATCGACTGACTATGACGTCAGCTTGTCCGACAGTGGCAAGCTGGCGTTGGTCGTGCCCCGCACGGACCGCTCCACCATTGCGGGAATAGAGGCGGCAGCCCGGCGCGCAGCACCACGCGGCTGCTCTGCCACAGTGGCACCCGTCATCTATACCATTGCAGCCGACAATCGGGACGCCGTTCTGCCTGCAAGCGCGGCACAGCGTTTTGCCGGACGATACCCAGCGACACTCGACTGCTAGGACCAGCCGTCTTAGCCTAGCCGTCATGCTGGACGTCGCACCCGTGCGCCCCACCTTGCCCCGCAGGCCACAGAGTGATTTACCGACATCATGAACAAACCATCCGACAACCCCGCTGATCCGTTCAAAAAGGCGCTAGCCGAGGCAACGAAGGTCATGGCCGACGATGCCGACCTGACTGTCAGCTATTCCGTCGACCCCGCAGGCCAGACCAGCGACACGATCCGCTTGCCGCAGGTCAGTCGCCGCATGTCGCGTCAAGAAGTTCTGTTGGCGCGTGGCACCGCCGATGCCTTTGCCCTGCGCCACAAGTTTCATGACGCTGCTACCGCCACTAAATACGCGCCACCGGGGCAGATGGCCCGCGATATCTATGATGCCATGGAAACCGCCCGGATAGAGGCGGTCGGTGCGCAATATATGCCAGGCACTGCAGGCAACATCGACGCTAAGATCGGCAACGAGGCACAGCGTAAGGGCTATGACCAGATCACGTCAGCTGCCGACGCGCCGCTTGCGACCGCGGCAGGCTACCTGATCCGACATCTTGCCACTGGTCGTGACCTGCCCCCCGGCGCAGATAACGTCATGAACCTTTGGCGCGGATTTATCGAGGAACAGGCTGGCGGCACGCTCGAAAGCTTGAAAGAGACCCTAGCCGACCAGCGCGCCTTTGCCCGCTTTACCCGGCAGATCATCAAAGATCTGGGCTACGGCGACCAATTGGGTGATGACCCCGATGCGCCTGACGATGATCAGGACGATCAGGCCGAGGAAGGGTCCGACGAAGAAGAGCAGCCCGGCAGCACCGGCGACGACAGCGAGGGCGAAGAAGCCGAAGCCAGCCCAGAGCAAGCGCAGGAAGACCAGCAGGACGCGTCCCAAGCGCAGGTCAGCATGGACGATTCCGCCGACTCGGAAATGGGCGACGAGACAGAACTGCCAGAGGGGGAGGCCCCGATGGATCCGCCGCAACCCGCACCTGCCTCTGACGCGGACCCGGATTACAAAGTGTTTACGACCGCCTTCGACGAAGAAATCAGCGCTGCCGATCTGGCAGAGCCTGCGGAATTGGAACGTCTGCGCGCCTACCTTGACCAACAGCTTGAGCCACTGAAAGGCGCAGTGTCGCGCCTCGCCAATAAGCTGCAGCGCCGTTTGCAGGCTAAACAGAACCGATCATGGGAGTTCGACCGCGAGGAAGGTATCCTTGATGCCGGTCGTCTGGCGCGGGTGATTGTCAGTCCTACAACGTCGCTTTCGTTCAAGGTCGAAAAAGACACAGAGTTCCGCGACACGGTCGTGACGCTGCTACTCGACAACTCCGGCTCTATGCGGGGGCGGCCCATCTCTATTGCGGCGATCTGTGCGGACGTGATGGCGCGGACGCTGGAACGCTGCGACGTGAAGGTCGAAATCCTTGGATTTACCACCAAGGCGTGGAAAGGCGGCCAATCCCGCGAGGCATGGCTGAAGGAAGGCCGCGCGCCGACACCGGGCCGCCTGAACGACCTGCGTCACATCATCTACAAATCCGCAGACGCGCCTTGGCGCCGGACCCGCCCCAACCTTGGGCTGATGATGAAAGAAGGTCTGCTAAAGGAAAATATCGACGGCGAGGCGCTGGAATGGGCCTATCGCCGCATGGTGAATCGGCCAGAGCAGCGCAAAGTGTTGATGGTGATTTCTGACGGTGCACCGGTCGATGACAGCACATTGTCAGTCAACCCTGCGAATTACTTAGAAAAGCACCTTCGCGATGTCATCGCAATGATCGAAAAACGCAAAGGCGTCGAACTGGCAGCCATCGGTATTGGCCATGATGTGACCCGCTATTACGAACGCGCAGTGACGATTACGGACGTAGAACAATTGGCCGGTGCGATGACGGAACAGCTTGCCAGCCTGTTCGACAACGATCCACGCAAGCGTGCGCGGGTTTTGGGGATGCGCAAGGTAAGATAATCTTCGGTTTGCTGCGGCAAAACGACGAACCTTTGCGGGTGCATCTGGCTTGGCCAAATCGCTGCGGCGGAATTATTTTATGATGCGAGGATTAGAGCACGATGTTTCAAAGCTTTGACGCAACCAGCAACCCTGCGCAGGGGCCGGATCGGCTGTTGGCACTGCGAAATGTCATGAAGGCCGAAGGTGTTGATGGGTTCCTTGTGCCCCGGGCCGACCAGCATCAGGGCGAATACGTCGCATCCTGCGACGAAAGGCTGGCGTGGTTGACCGGTTTTACCGGGTCGGCTGGGTTCGCCGCAGTGCTGCCGGATGTGGCAGGCGTTTTCATCGACGGGCGCTACCGGGTCCAAGTCCGCGATCAAGTGGCCGACGTCTTCACGCCGGTCTACTGGCCGCAAACCGTGTTGTATGATTGGCTGAAGGATCAACTGCCGCACGGTGGCACTGTCGCCTATGATCCGTGGCTGCACACCGTGGAAGAAATTGCCGGTCTGACCGAAAAGTTAACGCCATTGGGTATCGTGCTGAAGTCCAGCGATAATCTAGTGGACCGCATCTGGACCGACAGGCCGGGACGCCCGGACGCCCCATTCTTTCCGCAACCTATCGCATTGACGGGCGAGGCCCACCGCGACAAGCGTGCGCGACTGACAAAGGACACAACGGCTGGTGCGTGGGTCATCACCCTGCCCGATAGCATTGCCTGGCTTTTGAACATTCGCGGTGCTGATATTCCCCGCAATCCAGTGCCGCAGGCCTTTGCCATCCTTCACCACGATGGGCACGTAGATTTGTTTGCACCCCAAGCCAAAGTGGCGGCGCTGTCGGATCATCTAGGGCCAGACGTGAACCTGTGCGGTCCAGCGACTTTTGATGGGGCCGTGGCTGCGTTAGGCGGTCCGGTACGAATCGACCCAAAATCCTGCCCGCAAGCCGTGCGTGATTTGATATCGGCCGAAGTCATCGAAGCGCAGGATCCTTGCATCCTGCCAAAAGCGCGCAAAACGGACGTCGAAATCGCAGGGTCGCGGGCAGCCCATTTGCGTGATGGCGCCGCCATGGTGCGTTTTCTGTCGTGGTTAGATGCAGATGCGCCGAAAGGTGACCTTACAGAAATCGCCGTCGTCACCGCTTTGGAAGGGTTTCGCCGCGACACCAACCAACTCCGTGATATCAGTTTTGAAACGATCTGCGGTGCCGGTGCCCATGGCGCAATCGTGCATTACCGCGTGACGACGGGCACTGACTGCCCCGTAAAACCGGGAGAGTTACTGCTGATCGACAGTGGTGGGCAATACGTTGACGGCACAACTGACATCACCCGCACAGTTATCGTGGGGGATGCGTCGGACGAACATCGCGACCGCTATACCCGCGTGTTGCAAGGCATGATCGCAATCAGCCGGGCACAATTCCCGACTGGTGTCGCAGGACAACATCTGGATGCGCTGGCGCGATATCCCCTGTGGACGGCGGGCCTTGATTACGACCACGGTACCGGACACGGCGTTGGAAGCTACCTTAGTGTGCATGAAGGACCGCAGGGTCTATCGCGTCGATCCACCACGCCACTGGAAGCAGGCATGATCCTGTCGAACGAACCGGGATACTACAAGGAAGGCGAGTACGGCATACGGATCGAGAATCTGATTGTCGTCACCACCGCCCCCAAAGGCACCGACGATCGTGACTTGTTGGCGTTCGAGACGTTGACTTACGTCCCACTTGACCGGCGTCTGATTGAAACGTCCCTGCTGTCGCCCGCCGAAAGGGACTGGATCGACCGCTATCATGCCGATACAGTTCGCAGTATCGCGCCGCTGTTGGAGGAGGCAGCGCGGGACTGGCTGACGCAGGCCTGTGCGCCCTTGTGACGGCGCGACGTATCTTCTTGATTTAGACGAAGGAATATCTGGCCATGGCCGATCACATCACCATTCGCCCCGCCAACGGAACATGGGTGGTGCGCGCCGGCGGGGCCGTGCTGGGTGAAACCACACGCGCGCTGGAATTGACCGAAAACGGCTACAACGCGGTCATTTATTTTCCGCGCGACGACATCGCGATGACTTTTCTGGACCCAAGCGACCGGACCACGACCTGCCCGCACAAGGGCGTCGCCACCTATTATTCCATCGTGACAAAGAACGGCACAATTGCTGATGCTGTCTGGTCCTACGAGGCACCACACGATGCGGTAGCCGAAATAGCTGGCCATCTTGCATTCTACACGGACAAAGTAGCCATCGAGCAGGTCTAAAACGTTACGAATGCTCCTCGGCCGCGCGGGCGGCCAGGGCACGATTAAAAGCCCGCAAGGCGTCGACGTGAAACAAGGCGCCTTGCAGGTCCGGGGCCGCACCCTTTTCCGCGATCGAAACGACCGGGATGAAGGGATAGGTGCCCTTTTCAAATATTGGCATGGCTTGTTCCAAGGTCGCCTTTGCGTCGATCCACGTGCCTCCCTCGATCATCTCCCAGCATACTTTTTCCGCGGCCGCGCGGGGATCGTTTGGGGCGCGCATGATGGTGCCAACGCGGAATGTCCCCAGCAGATACGCCTGCGGCCCCGCCGCAAGATGCACATCGCGCCGTTCAAGTTGCGTCAAAAAGAACGACCGATCGACCAGCCGTGATGCCAGTGCCGTGGACATCGATACCGCTACCATGACTGCAAGGCCGGTTTGCCAGTCGCCAGTCAACTCGAACACAATCAGCGTTGTAGAAATTGGCGCTCCTAGTACCGCCGCCGCAACAGCGCCCATGCCTGCCAACGCATACAATGTGCCAGTGCCGGACACCGTCGGAAAAATGCTTGTCGCAACGATGCCAAAGGCAAGCCCCGTCAGCGCGCCTACCATCAGAGCAGGCGAGAACACGCCCCCCCCCATGCGCCCGCCCATGGTGATCGCAACGGCGGCGACCTTGACCACTACGAAAATCAGCGCCTGTGACAGCACCAATTGACCAGTCAGCGCCGCGCTGGTCGTTTCGTAGCCAACACCGATAATATGAGGGAAAAAGATCGCGATCCCACCCAGCAACAAACCGGCCCCGGCGGGGCGCAGGCTAGCCGGAATTTTAAGGCTGAATTGCAGACGGCTGGCCATGCTGTCGGACCAAAAAATCGCCTGCATCAAGATCACGGCAACCAGACCACACAGTAATCCGAGGATGAGGAAAGCGGGCAACTCGACATAGAAGCCAAGCACGGTGTCCCGTTGTAGAATGAACTCTGTCACATCGCCGAACCAAAGGCGGTTTACGACGGTGCCCGCAACGCTGGCGATCACAATGGGCGCAAAGGCGTGCACGGCGAAGTGACGCAAAACGACCTCTAGCGCAAACAAGGCCCCCGCGATGGGCGCGTTAAAGCTGGCGGATACCGCAGCAGCCACGGCACAGCCCAGCAGGTCGCGCCCAGTGATGCCATCGGCCCGGATCGCGCGACAGATCGCAGTCGAAATCACGGCGGCGATATGCACGACCGGGCCCTCTCGGCCGCTCGACCCGCCAGTAGACAACGTCAGTAGACTGGCAAAGGCTGATGCAAGGCCTTTGCGGCATTCAACTCGACCTTCGTAAAGGGCGGCCCCTTCGATGACGTCGGCGACAGACCTTACACGGCCATCGTCGGTGAAGCGGTTCAAAACGTATCCAACGATCAGTCCACCAATCACGGGTATGATCAGAATTTGGGTCCAGTGCAGACCCGCCACGAAGCTGTGCAAATGGGTGGGATCGTCGCTGCCGTAGACCGTCCGCTGGATCAGGTCGATGCCAAGCTTGAACGCCACCGCGGCAGCCCCAGACGCAATTCCCAGAAACAACGCGATGAACCAGAACTGAACCTGTGACGGGCCGCGCAGTTTCAGCACCAACCACGCGCGGCGCAGATCAGTTCGCCCGCGTGCGACCGACCCTGCGATCCGCCCCGGTGCCACAGTTCCCATCCCGCTCCCTCTCTGGCCCTTTGGCGTAGGCGGCGTTAGTCTGCCGCATCCGACATCCAAGGACCCTGCCCCATGACAATTCAGACTGCCATTGATGCCCTTGCAACCCTTCTAGGGGATGGGCTGACACGGTCCAAGTCCGATCTGGCCCTGCATGGCCGATCAGAAAGCCACTTTGCCGAATGCCCGCCCGATGCAGTTGCCTATCCGACCGACACGGCGCAGGTGGCGGAAATCGTCAAAGTTTGCGCGGCTCATGCGTGCCCCATTGTAGCGTGGGGGACTGGCACATCGCTGGAAGGCCATAGTTTAGCCCTCAGCGGCGGTATCGTGCTGGACATGACTAGAATGAACAGCCTGCTGGCCGTAAACGCAGAAGACATGGATTGCGTCGTCCAGCCTGGTTTGACCCGTGTGGCGCTGAACACCCAGCTACGCGATACCGGACTGTTTTTCCCCGTTGATCCAGGTGCGGATGCCAGTCTGGGCGGCATGGCTTCGACCCGCGCATCAGGCACGACTGCTGTGCGATATGGCACCATGCGTGACAACGTCATGGCGCTAGAGGTTGTTCTGGCCGATGGTCGGATCATCCGCACCGGCAGCCGTGCCCGGAAATCCAGCGCAGGCTATGACCTGACAGCACTTTTTGTTGGGGCAGAAGGGACGTTGGGCATCATCACAGAACTGACTTTGCGGTTACACGGTCAGCCGCAGGCTACTGCGGCCGCAGTTTGCGCCTTTCCGACCGTCGCCGACGCGGTGGCCGCCGTTACCGCCACGATCCAGATGGGCGTACCAATGGCGCGGATCGAACTGCTGGATGCAGCATCTATTTCTGCGGTGACCGCATATGCGGGGATGGATTTACCAACACAGCCACACTTGTTGTTGGAGTTCCACGGCTCTGATGCGGCAGTCGCCGCAGACGCCGAGACGGTGAAAGAGATCGCGACGGACTTCGGCGCGGCCGGGTTTGACTGGGCCACACGGACCGAAGATCGGAACCGTTTGTGGAAAATGCGCCACGACGCACATTACGCGATCATGGCCAGCAAACCGGGACATCGTGCCATCGTCACTGATGTCTGCGTCCCTGTGTCAAAATTAGCTGAAGCTATCGCAGAAACGCAGGCCGAAATTGCCGCAAGCCCGATCACGGGGCCAATCCTAGGTCATGTCGGAGACGGCAATTTTCACGCGATCCTGCTGATTGAGCCCGCTAGCGACGCGGACAGGATTGCAGCCGAAGAGCTATCCCACCGCATGGCTCTGCGTGCAATACGCCTGGGCGGCACTTGCACGGGAGAGCACGGTATCGGCGTCGGCAAGCGTGGGTATATGGAAGCAGAACATGGAGAAGGCTGGGACGTGATGGGGCAGATCAAGGCGGCCTTGGACCCAACAAGGATCATGAACCCCGGCAAGCTTGTCCGTGACTAATTTGATTTTTCGCTGAAAAACCAAGCCGCTGGCAGGCGTATTTCAGATAGAGCTAGGGCGCGCGGGGCAGCATGCCTGTCGCGGATGTTTCTGACTGATAACACGTAGATCAGGTTGGCATCAGGGCACGGGCAGCTGCGCGGGCGGCTTCGGTGATTTGATCGCCAGAAAGCATGCGCGCGATCTCGTCGATACGGGCATCTGCATCGAGGGGAATAACGGTAGACGTCGTCTCGTTTTCGGTCTGTCGTTTTTCCACGCGCCAGTGATGACCGCCAAGGGCCGCAACCTGTGGCGAATGGGTTACGACGAGGACCTGCCCCCCTTCAGCCAGTGCCGCTAGGCGGCGACCCACAGCATCTGCGGTGGCGCCACCGACACCACGGTCGATTTCATCGAAGATCATCGTGACGCCACCTTGACCCGCCTGTGACAGACAGACCTTCAGCGCCAGCAGAAAGCGGGACAGCTCACCGCCAGATGCGATTTTGTTCAGCGGCCCGGGTGGTGCGCCGGGATTGGTTGCGACCGTAAAGGACACGTCGTCGCGTCCGTCAGGCCCAGCGGTGCCGTCTGTGACAACCGTGACAAAAACGGCGCGTTCCATTTTGAGGGGGGCGAGTTCGGCCGCCATCGCAGCATCAAGCTGGATCGCAGCGCTACGGCGCGCATCACTTAAGGCTACGGCAGCAGCGTCATATGACGCGAGCGCTGCTGCCTCTGTCCGTTGCAATTCTGCCAAACCCTTTTCAGAGTTATCGAGCAGGGCAAGGCGCGCACGCAGATCGTCGGCGAAAGGGCCCAAATCGTCGGCGAGGACGTTGTGTTTACGCGCAAGCCCGCGGATCGCAAACAAGCGTTCCTCTGTCTGCTCAAGCTCTGCGGGATTGAAGGTCAGGGCATCCAGTGCATCCTCGACCCCGCGTTGGGCCGCATCCAGTTCCAGCATGGCGCGTTCGATCGCCGCCAATGGCGCGTCAAGGCGGCCATCGGCGCGGTCGGCCGCGACCCCCAACCAACGATTTGCATCGGTCATTTGGCCTTCGGCCCCTTGCATCCCCAACGCATCACCTGCACGGGCGACGTCGGTTCTGATCTTTTCCGCTGCTTGCATGGTGCGACGGGCTGCATCCAAAGACGCTTCCTCGCCGGCCTCTGGCATGACGGCGTCCAATTCGCCAACCGCGTGGCGCAGGTATTCCTCTTCTTGACGCACCTCTGCGACACGGGCTTCTGCAGCATAGAGCGCTTTGCGCGCCCGGCCCAGATCTGTCCAAGCGACCTGTGCCGTGGCAAGCTGCGGTATCAGCGCTGCATAAGTGTCAAGCATGTCGCGGTGACCACGCGGGTTTAACAAGCCACGATCATCGTGCTGACCGTGCAGCTCAACCAATGTGTCAGAAAGCGCCCGCAGCACTTCTCCCGATACCCGCCTGTCGTTCACCCATGCGGTCTTGCGTCCATCGCGATTGTTGACTCGTCGCAGAATCAACGTGTCTTCGACGGGTAGACCTGCGTCTTCCAGAACCAACCGCGCGACATGGCCGGGGGGCAGATCGAATTCAGCAGTCACCTCGCCTTGGTCGGCACCTTGACGCACCAATTCGGCCCGGCCACGCCAACCAAGGACAAATCCCAATGAATCCAGCAGGATAGACTTACCTGCGCCCGTCTCTCCGGTCAGCACGTTCAGGCCCGGCTGGAACCCAAGGGCCAGCCGGTCGATGATCAACATATCCCTGATTTCTAATGCGCGCAGCATCGTGCCATCCGCCGGGGAAATATCCCGCCTGTCTTTATAGCCATTCGCCGCGCACGACCTGCCGATAGATCGAGGCGAGCCAGTTGTCGCCTTGCGCTTCCATTTTAAGGCTCTGTCCGGTCAGCAATGTATAGCTATCCTGATACCAAGGCGTCGAAGGATAGTTCGCCCCTAGGATCGCGCCGGCCGTCTGCGCCTCTGCGTTGAGGCCGAGTGCGAGGTAGCTTTCCACCAAACGGTGCAACGCTTCTGGCGTCTGAGTCGTAGTCTGGAACTGCTCGACCACGACGCGGAAGCGATTGACGGCCGAAGCGTAGTTCTTACGCTTGAGATAATAGCGCCCGACTTCCATCTCTTTCGCAGCCAAGTGGTCGAAAGCGAGGTCGAATTTCAAGATCGAGGCCCGCGCATATTCGCTATCGGGATATTGCTCTATCACCGTGCGCAAGGACTGCAGAGCCTGAAAGGTTAGACCCTGATCGCGGCCAATCTCGTCGATCTGATCGTAATAGGACAATGCCAGCAAATACTGAGCGTAAGCAGTGTCATCCTCTGCCGGATAAAAGTCGATGTAGCGTTGGGCAGCGGCGCGGCTGTTGGGATAGTCGCTGTCCTTGTGATAGCTATAAGCTTGCATAATAAGCGCCCGCTGCGCCCATTCGGAATAGGGATACAAACGCTCGATCTCGCCAAAGTAGTAGGCGGCATCGGCGGGATCGCCGGTTTCCACCTCGACCTCGCCCTTTTTATAGATCTCTTCGGCGGTATAGGCATCCAATGCGCCTGGTGTGCGGGGGTTGTAGCTTCCGCAGCCGGCCAGAAGGGCCAACGCCAAAGCCAGACCCAAGCGTGCCCGCGCACCCGTGCCGATCTTGCTGCCTGACATGCAAAGTCCCCGCGTATTCTGCCCGTTAGGGGCAATACGCCCCCGGTTGTTCGTGGGTCTAGCAGAAAACAAACGGGGGCAAAATGCCTTTTGACCGGGTTAAGCCAGTTGTGAGGCGATAGGTGCAACGCGGTCTGTCACGCCACCGCGTGTAGATCGGCCACAGACACACCAACACCGGGCAAACGAGCCGCGATTTGGGTGTCGCAGGTGACAAGGCGCCACGCCGCAGGTTGTTCAAATAACGCATGCATAAGGGCGTTCGTCAGGTTGTGACCCGCCTTATAACCCGTATAGCGGCCAAGGATCGGGCGTCCCGCGGTGTACAAATCACCCAGCGCGTCCAGCATCTTATGACGGACGGCCTCGTCCGCATGGCGCAGACCACCCGGGGTCAGGACCGTCGCACCATCGACGACAACAGCATTTTCTAGTGTCCCACCAAGGGCCAAACCATGGCTGCGCATTTCTTCCACGTCAGAATTGCGGCAGAATGTCCGGCTGTCACACAGTTCACGCACGAAGCTGCCGTTCGCCATGTTCAGCGTCTTTTGCTGATGACCAATGGCAGCGTCTGGAAAGTCGATCTCGAAATCGATCTGCAGGCTCGTAGCAGGGCGAAGGCTGGAAAAGGCGTCGTTGTGGGACACGCGGACCTCATCCAGAATCTCAATCGCACGCAAAGGTGCCATCATGCGCGTCAGACCGGTTGATACGATACCGCGCACAAAAGCGGCGGCGCTGCCGTCCATAATTGGCACTTCGGGGCCGTCAATTTCTACCACGGCATTGTGAATACCACAGCCGGACAGGGCTGCCATCAGGTGTTCAATTGTCGATACGCTGACCGCACCCTGCGTCAGGCGTGTGTTCAGCGGCGACACTTCGACGTTATGCCATAGAGCTGGTATGCGGGCACCCTGCCCGGCAGCATCAGTGCGGACAAAGACGATCCCCGTATCGGCCACCGCAGGACGTAGGGTCAAACGCGCAGGTTGACCGGAATGAAGACCGCGGCCTTCGAATTTCAGAACGGATGCCAGTGTGGTTTGCATGATACGCCAAAGCCTCGGGCTTAAACTTGTTTCAGTCTTACATTGTTAACATTTCAAATAGGCCGCGGGTCACGGACCCGCAATTCACACATTGCAACGTTCTGAAACATCCGTTCGCGACCGCAGCAAGTCACTGCCATAGAACGAAAAAAGCCGCCCGTTACCGGGCGGCTTTGCATCACGCGGGCGTGAAAATCAGTTTGCTTGACGGCGCAGGAAGGCGGGAATCTCGATCCGCTCCTGATCGGGGTCGTCATTGTGGTCGACACGTGGCTGATCACGCAGCGCACTCACCTGCGGCTGTTGGCGCGGCGATTGCGCGGCAGGCGCGTCGTTCTGACCGGTCATGCGGTTGATCAAAGAGTTGATACCGAAGCGGGGTTTTTCACCTTCAGCCTGCCGCGGCGCCTGTTCCGTAACGCGGGGCGTCGGGTTGCCTTTAGGCTGGCGGCCAACGGCGGCCTGCAGACGGGCCATCGCCTCTGGCGTGGGGGTGCCAGGTTGCGGTGCACGCGGGGCGACGAAGGTTTCGGCAGCTTCGATTTCCGGCTCGGGACGCGGCTGGTAAGCTGGCGGCGGCAGGGCGTCGTCATCCATCGAAGCATGGATATCGGCAAAGTCGTCATCCATCGGCTGCATGTCGCGGGCGTCGTCCATCCCCTCAAACAAGGAACGCTCGTCGGCGCGCGGTGCCGCGGCCTGACGGGTTGCAGGCGCACGCTCTTCGTAACGCGGGGTCGGCGCACGCTCTTCGTGACGGGCGGCAGGCTGCTGACGGGGTGCTTCACGCGTTTCAGGCTGCGGGGTACGGGCAGCAGGTGCTGCGGCGCGCGGTGCCGGTTCTGGGTTGCGGATCGGCTGGTTCATCGACATCGAACGACGCGGTACGGGCATGTCATCGGCGCGGATCCGCGCGTCGATTCCTGTCGCCACAACGGAAACACGCATACGACCTTCCATGCTGGTATCCAGCGTAGAACCGACGATGATGTTCGCCTCGGGGTCGACCTTTTCGCGAATCTCGTTCGCGGCCTCGTACAGTTCGAACAGGGTTAGGTCGTATCCACCGGTGATGTTGATCAGCACGCCACGCGCACCGTTCAGGCTGATTTCGTCCAGCAACGGGTTGGCGATGGCCTTCTGTGCGGCCTGCTTGGCGCGATCTTCGCCTTCAGCTTCGCCTGTACCCATCATGGCTTTGCCCATCTCGTCCATAACGGCGCGGACGTCGGCAAAGTCGAGGTTGATCAGGCCCGGACGGACCATCAGGTCGGTCACGCCTTTGACACCTTGGTACAGCACATCGTCGGCCAGCGCGAAGGCTTCGGTAAAGGTCGTATTTTCTGTCGCCAGACGGAATAGGTTCTGGTTGGGAATGATGATCAGCGTATCGACGACCTTCTGCAGGGCTTCGACGCCCTCTTCGGCCTGCTTCATCCGCTTGTTGCCCTCGAACTGAAAAGGCTTTGTC
>JAGXIQ010000101.1 GCA_024635625.1 Loktanella sp.
CAAGACGACAGGGCGGTTCGCACACTTAATCGGGCATTGCTAAAGACTTATTACGGTATTGATTATTGGGATATCCCCGATAACTACCTTTGCCCTCCGATCCCCGGCCGGGCTGATTACGTCCATTATCTGGCGGATTTGCTTGCCTCTAGCAATAATCAAGAAATCCCCCGCGGCCGCGATATCAAAGCCCTCGATATCGGCACCGGCGCTAATTTGGTGTACCCTCTTATTGGGCAGAGCGAATACGGCTGGCACTTTACCGGCGTTGATATCGATCCTGTTGCTATCAAATCAGCACGACACATTTGCGAGTCTAACAAGCTAAAAATCACGCTTAGACAACAAAAAATACCTAAGAATATCTTCAAAGGCGTCATCGAACCCGGTGATGCGTTTCACGTCACTTTGTGTAACCCGCCTTTTCACTCCTCCATCGAACAAGCGCGTAAGGGCACCGAACGTAAGTGGCGCAACCTTGGTAAGGACGATACAAGCAAGCTTAACTTTGGCGGTCAGAACGCAGAACTTTGGTGCCCGGGGGGCGAGATAAAGTTTATCGCGAGCATGATAGAGCAGAGCGTCGCATTTGCCGACCAGTGTCTTTGGTTTAGCTCTCTGGTATCGAAAAAAGATAACCTTCAGACGCTCTATCGCATATTAGGGAAAGCAAAAGTCAAAGAATACAAAGTGGTTGAAATGGCGCAGGGGCAAAAAACGAGTCGCTTTATTGCATGGACTTTCATCAAAGAAAGTCAGCGACCGATATTTGTGAATGGAATTAAAAAGTAGGCTGGAATGCGACCTCATGCGCAGGTCGGCAAAACGCGGGGAAATCTTGGGTGGCTGATCTGCCAGCTAGGGAAAATATAGCGGCAACCCCAAGTGTGACCATGAGGGTGGTCAGGAACACCAAAACCAAGATGTCCCTCGCATCCCCGACGCCTGCTTTGCTTCGTTTTGTCTGTCCTGTGGACGTGGTGATATCTGGCACCGAATTAGTCGCACCAATTTAAATAGTGGCCGGGTCTGGCAAAATGAGGGTTCCTTTGCGTCCTTCTAAGATGGCCAGAGCGTCGGACAATTGACCGATGCCAGCACGCATCCCGCTATCTTTCACAAAGGCACATGCAGCGCTGACTTTTGGCCCCATTGAACCAGCCGCAAGATCAAGAGAGCCAAGCTCTAAAGGCGTCGTGTTCCCGATGGCGCTTTGGCTCGCGCTGCCGAAGTCCCGAAAGACTGCGGCGACATCGGTCAGCAGAAGCAGCGCATCGGCCTGAAGTTCCTGCGCAAGAAGGGCCGCCGTTCTGTCCTTGTCGATGACAGCTTCCACGCCCGTCATCATCCCATCGGTATCCCTGACGACTGGAATGCCGCCGCCGCCAGCGCAGATTACAGTCTGGCCGTCGCCCATCAAAAGCTTGATGGCGTCCACACTCAGGATCCGAAGCGGAAGAGGGGACGGCACGACGCGTCGCAAGTGTCCCGAAGCCTCCTCTATCATCGCCCAGCCGTGTGCTTTTACAACGGCATCAGCTTCGGTCTTTGCATAGACGGGTCCGATCGGTTTGGTCGGTGCCTGAAATGCGGGGTCGTCCGCAGCCACTTCGACTCGGGTTAACAATGTTGCACATTGCGCGCCCGCTGGCAGAGCATTCATCAACTCCTGTTCGATCAGGTAGCCGATCATGCCTTCTGTTTCGGCCCCAAGCACATCTAGCGGCCAAGGCGCGTCAGGGGCATAGGCTGCACCCTGAAGCGCCAACAGGCCGACCTGCGGCCCATTGCCGTGGGCCACAACGATCTGGTGATCGCGGGCAAGTTCCGCCAGTGCGGCAGCGGCAACGCGCACGTTTTTGACCTGCGCGTCAGCCGTCATAGGCTGGCCGCGTTGAAGCAACGCGTTGCCGCCAAGGGCTACGACGATGCGCATTCCTAGTTGCCCATCGTGGCGACAAGGACCGCCTTGATCGTATGCATCCGGTTTTCGGCCTGATCAAAGACGATAGAGGCTGCCGATTCAAACACCTCTTCGGTCACCTCCATGCAGTCGATACCGAAGGTTTTAAACGTCGCCTCTCCGACTTCGGTCTCTCGGTTATGGAACGCGGGTAGGCAGTGCATGAATTTGGCATAGGCGTTGCCGGTCAGCGCCATGACCTTTGCGTTCACCTGATAGGGCGACAACAAGGCGATGCGGTCGGTCCAGACTGAATCCGGCTCTCCCATCGATACCCAGACGTCGGTATAGACAAAGTCAGCGCCCTTCAGCCCTTCGGCGTGCTTTTCGGTCAGGGTGATCCGTGCGCCGGTTGTTTCCGCGATTTTGCGGCACATTGTGACCAATGCTTCGTCAGGCCAGCAGCTGTGCGGGCCGCACAGGCGGACGTCCATACCGATCAACGCGCAACCGATCATGAGCGATGCACCGGTGTTGTTGCCCGCGTCGCCCATAAAGCAAACCGCGATATCGGACAGGTGTTTGCGGGTGAACTCTTGCATTGTCATCAGGTCGGCGAGCGTTTGCGTTGGGTGGAAATCGTCCGTCAGCCCGTTAAAGACCGGCACGCCGGAGAATTCGGCCAGCACTTCGGCGTCCTTTTGACCAAAGCCGCGATATTCGATCCCGTCATAGAAACGGCCCAGCACGCGGGCCGTGTCCTTCATGGTTTCCTTGTGGCCGATATGGCTGCCGGATGGTCCAAGATAGGTGACATGTGCGCCCTGATCGTAGGCCGCAACTTCGAACCCGCTGCGGGTCCGGGTGCTGTCTTTTTCAAAGATCAGCGCGATGTTTTTACGCTCTAGCATGGGGCGTTCATAGCCGCCTGCCTTGGCCATCTTCAGGCTGCTGGCCAGCTGCAAAAGGTGGCGAATTTCGCTGGGGGTGAAGTCCAGCAGCTTAAGAAAGCTGCGGCCGTGCAAGTTCTGTGGCATGGAATATTCCTTAAATTTCGTCGCGGATCAGCGGGCAGGTCATGCAATGAGAACCGCCCCGTCCACGTCCGAGTTCTGACCCTGGGATCGTGATGACTTCGACTCCGGCTTTGCGCAGCAAGGTGTTGGAATGGACGTTCCGTTCATACCCGACCACCACACCGGGAGAGAGGCACAGCAGGTTGTTGGCGTCGTCCCATTGCTCGCGCGCGGATTCGTAGGCGTCCCCGCCTGTGGGAATACTGCGCAGCGCCTTGACCCCAATGGCTTTTGCCACGACGTCCAGAAACGGCTTTGTTTCGACTTCGGCGATGATGCCGCCGTCGTCGCCGGGTCGCAGTGTTGTGCAGCGGATCGCGTCGGTGACTTCGGCAAAGACCGTCACCAGATCGCGGTCGCAAAAGGTGAACACCGTGTCCAGATGCATGGACCCGCGCGCGCGGGGAAACTGGCACGCAATAACGCGGGTCGCGCCGCCGCCAGCGAACAGACCCTTCGCAATCTGGCTGACCGCCTGCGGGGTTGTCCGTTCGCCCATACCGATTAGGACCGTGCCATGACCGATGGGCATGATGTCACCGCCTTCTGACGTGGCCGGGCCGTGGCCGGTCATGGCGTCGCCCCACCAGACCGGAAAGCCTGCGTCCTTAAAGTCGGGATGAAAGCGATAGATCGCGGCAAGGTTCAGCGTCTCTAACCGGCGGGCTGGCCAGTGCATCGGGTTCAACACAACGCCGCCGTAAACCCAAGCCGTCGTGTCGCGGGTAAAGATATGGTTGGGCAGGGGGGGCAACACGAAATCAGCTGGATCCAGCATTGGTGCCAGCACGCCCTTGTCCGCGATGGGCAATTCAGCGCGGGACAGTCCACCGATCAGGATTGTGGACAGTGTATTGGCATCGACTTCCATCAGATGCGCCATCAGGTCATCGGCCAGACCGACGCCCACGGTGTTATCGGTCACGCGGGCCGACAGCAGCCAGCGCCGCGCCTCTGGATCGGCCAGTGTTTCGGTTAGAAGCTGGCGCAAAAAGACGACCTCTACCCCGCGATTGCGCATCGCATCGACGAAAGTCATATGCTCGATCCGGGCTTGTTTGACCCACAGCACATCGTCGAAAAGTAGCTCTGCGCAATTGGCGGGCGTCAGGCGTGCCATTTCGGTGCCGGGGGTGTGAACAAGGACGCGGCGCAGGGTGCCCGCCTCTGAATGGACGCCATATTTCATGTGGGGGTTCCTTGCAAAAGCACGCCGATACTCAGCGTGGCCATGACGATGATGGTCAGGCCCAGAAGCACGGGCCAGACAAAGCGCAGCCAACGCTCGTAGGGGACTTTGGCGATGGCGAGGCCGCCCATGACAACGGCAGAGGTTGGCGTAACGAGGTTCACGACGCCCTCTGCGGACTGGAAGGCTGTGACGACCAGTGACCGCGATACGTCAGCAAAGTCTGCGACCGGGGCCAAGATCGGCATCGACAGCACGGCAAGGCCAGAGGTGGAGGGGACGAAGAACGACAGCGCCACCTCGATCCAGTACATGACGTTGATGAACAGAACGCGGTTCAGGCCAGCCACGGTGCCTTCGGCCCAGTGCAGGATCGTGTCGGTGATGTGCCCGGCGTCCATGACGACGACAATGCCGCGGGCCAGTCCGATAATCAGCGCCACACCCAGCAGGTCGCGTGCGCCGCCAACAAAAGCGTCAACCAGCCCTTTTTCGCCCAGCCGTCCGACAATGCCAATGCCGATGCCGGCGAACAGGAATAGGCCGCTCATTTCAGCCATCCACCAGCCGCCAAGGGATACACCCCAGATCATGACGCCAAAGGTAAGGCCTGCTAAAATGAGGACAATTTTGTGCAGGCCGGTAAACAGCGTATCGGTGGTATCTTTGCCCATAAAATGCGCGACGTGCCCGGCGTGCAAATCGCGAACCAGCGACTGCGATGGGTCCGCTTTGACGCGTGCCGCATAGCGCATGACGTAGGCGACTGTTGCCGCAAAGGTGACGGCCAGCAGCACGAGACGCAGCACAAGGCCATCGGTAAAGGGCACGCCGGCTGCGTCCGATGCAATCACGGTGGAAAAGGCGTTCACCGTAGACCCCAGCACGCCAATACCAGCGCCCAACATGATCACCGCGACGGCCGTCAACGCGTCATAGCCTGCGGCGATCATCACTGGCGTTAGCAGAACGTAAAAAACCAATGTCTCCTCGGCCATGCCTTCGGTCGTGCCACCAAGAGCGAAGAGTCCCATTAAGATCGGGATCATCCACTTTTCACGGCCCTTAAGGCGGGCCATGGCGCGTTTGATGCCAGCATCAATTGCACCCGTCGCCGTGACGACACCAAGGAATCCGCCGATCATCAGGACGAACAAAGCCACATCAATGGCATTGGCTGTATAGCTTGCTGGATCATAAAACCCGGCAATGGGGGCCAGAATGACATCGAAAAAGCCTTGCGGATTGGCGTCCATCGGTGCGTAGGTGCCAGCCATGGGCACGTCTTTGCCAAGGACCTCTGATGCGACACGGTCGTATTGGCCCGCAGGGATGATCCACGTCAGGGCTGCCACAATAACAATCAGCGACAGCAGGATCGTAAAGGCCGAGGGGAAATGGAACTTGCGAGGGGTAGGCGCGGATGGTGTCGACATGGATACCTCCTATGAAATCGCTGCAACAGCGCAGGGCCTTAAGGCACCTTTTGCTTAGACGCCCCAAATCTAAGGTGCGCTGATCTGGATCAAACAAGATTCCGAATACCGCTAGGGTTTAGTTTGCAGCAAACGACCCGTCCCGGACGGCGGCATAGCTGCTGATGCATACGGAAAC
>JAGXIQ010000102.1 GCA_024635625.1 Loktanella sp.
CCGAAAGTAAATGCGCATCCCGGCATGCGGATGATCGCCGTTTTTAATCCCAACCTCGCCTCCGCCGAAAAGGCCGCGCTGGCCTATGGCGGCACGCCGATGTCGGATCTGGATGCGGTGCTGGAACATCCGGACGTCGATGCCGTGCACACGCAACCTTGAATCGACTACGGTGTCGCCTTCCGGGCCCATTCGGCAGGTGCCGACCCCGTGCAGCAGCGATAGCCCGCTCTCGCGGCAATAGGCCAGCAGTTCGTCGTCGCTTTGCAGATCAAGCCCGGGCGAAATCTCACGCTCGACACAGCCAGACATCGGCGCCGTCTGCGAAATCGCCCGCCCATGCCTGAGGCCCGAAAGCGCGGCCTGTCGATCAGCTTCGGTGGCAAGAAAATTGAACTGGATGTCCGGCGGGTCGGTCGGACGGGGCCCAGAGATGCGTACGTGTCCGCGTGCATCCGGGCGCACATGCTCGGCCAGGATGGTAAAGCCGGAAAACGGTAGCGGTTTAAGGTCCTCGCCAGTGCACCAGGCCATGAAAGTGATCATCATGTCAGGTGTCGCAATATCCGGTGATGAATGAATGAAAGTATTGGAATAGTTTCCATTGTCGGCAAAGGGCCCGGTCCTGAACAGCAAGTATCGCAGCAGCTGGTATCCGCCGCGCAGGGGATTATTATAGATGTCGTTGACCGTGGATTTGCGGGTGGACCGGAATTCCAGGCCAATGCCGAAATGGTCCTGTAAATGCGCGCCCACGGCAGGCAGGTCCTTCACAACATCGATACCATGCAATCCAAGCAACGCCGCCGGGCCGATGCCCGACAGCTGCAGCAACTGCGGAGAGTTGAACACGCCGCCCGAAAGCACCACTTCGCGCGCTGCGTCGGCGGTCTTGCGACCCGTCGGATCCTTCCACGTCACCCCGGTAGCACGCCCTTCCGCGACATTGATCCGTTCAACCATCGCCCATTTGACCACATGCACGTTCTGCTTGGCTCGGCCGTTCAGATATCCCTGCGCCGTGCTCCAACGCCTCGCGTTTTTGGTCGTGGTCTGAACGTAGCCTGTGCCAAGTTGCGTTGCGCCATTAAAATCGTCGTTGCGCGGCGATCCAAGTGCCTCGGACGCGGCGTGGAACGCTTCACCCAATTCGTGCGGCTCAGGCAGGTCCGATACAGAGACTGGGCCCCCTGACCCGTGAAACTGATCAGGGCCGCGCTGTTGGTCCTCGGATTTTTTGAAGAACGGCAGGACTTCCGGCCAAGACCAGCCTGGACAGCCGTCTTGTTCCCAGCCGTTGAAATCCTCAGGCTGGCCGCGCATATAGATCATGCCATTGATCGCCCCCGATCCGCCCATCACCTTTCCGCGCGGCTGGAACAGCCGCCGACCATTCATGTGCGGCTCGGGCTGGCTGGTATAGCACCAGTTCACTGCCGGGTTGGAATAGAGTTTTGCATAGCCCAGCGGGATGTGGATCCACGGGTTGGACGCGCCACCACCCGCCTCAAGCAGCAGAACCTTGTGACCCGCTTCCCCCAGCCGTCCGGCGACAGCGCAGCCCGCAGACCCCGCTCCGATCACGATGAAATCATAGCTGCCATCATTCATGGCTTAACCTTTCGTAGTTGCGCCCTTCTGTTTCAGTGTAGATCGGGCCGGATAGAGAGCGCGCGACGGCGCCCGCACTCCTGTCTTTTCGAGCTCATGATTTCATGAACGAGACTTTCAAAAAATGTCGCAAATATCAGATTTGGATGAAATACGGTTGCCGCTCCGGCGCTGGCCCGATTACCATTCCTCTCGCGGGAGGAATCCAACAATGACCAGCGAAGAGCTTCTGCGTATCCTCACCTTTGTCGACAGCATGCGCACCCTGTCCGAAAAGCGGACCTCGCTTGCCTCGGTCGATGCACGTTGGAACATCATTTCCTATGCTATGCGGCGCCATATGGAGGGCAAATTGCTGACCGTGACCTCGGTCGCCATGGCAGCCGACGTTCCCTACGGTACCGCGATGCGCAGGATCGACGAGCTGATCAAAGAGGGGCTGCTGATGAAGCGGACACGGTCGAAGACGGGACGGTCCTTTTCCCTGCACCCCACACGCGCGATGATTACGGAATACGAAAGCTTTGCTCTGCAGCTGAAAAACATGGTTGGAAAAACCTTTGGTTTCGGCACAGACGAAAGCGCGATCGAGGATTTTTACTTCGGCGGCTACTACATGGCCTCACGCATCCTGTCCTATCCGAATGCAATGCGAAACGGTGCCGGATATGACAGGACCGTGCGCATCCTCAGCCCCAGCGATCCGACCTTTAAGACACTTAGCGATTTCTCTCGCAACCTGAACGAACTGTGTGGCACCCGCATCGAGATTACCAACCTGCCGCTTGATGAACTGCATCAGGCAATCATGACGAACCACAGAAAGGCGGTATCTGATTACGACATCGTCGCCATTGACCTGCCTTGGGTCGGCCAGTTATCCGAGGCTGGCGTGATCCGTCCACTGGACGATATCGTCGCACGCTAACGCTACAACGCCTCGGATTTTCACAGTGCCGCCTGGAAAGGTTCGGGATACGGCGGCAAGCAGTACGGTTTGCCGATCCAGCCAACTCCCGAGTTGTTGTTCTGCCGCTCGGACCTGTTCGCAGAGGCGGGGCTGTCCATGCCCCGCACAACAGACGACGTGCTGTTCGCGGCGCGCACTCTGCATCATTCAGCGTTTAACCTGTCGGGCATAGTGATGAACTTCGGGCGCGGCATGCCCGTGGCGCATACATTTCTGCAAACGCTCGCCGACTTTGGCCAGCCAATTATCAACCTGTCGCAACGGGGCGACGGCTTTGACGTCGAGACGATCAAGGGCGAGCAATTCCGCCCCATGATCGACACCGAGGCCGGGCACCGTACGGCGAATTTCCTGCGGCAACTGTCCGAATTCACGCATCCCGAAAGCATGCTGTGCGATTGGGACAGGCGGATCGCGATCTTCGCGCGTGGCGAGGCCGCCATGACCTATGGCTGGTCCATTCGATCAGCCGTCTTCGAACTGGACGAAACGTCGCGTGCCCATGGAAAGGTAAGTTTTCTACCGCATCCTTCGGCCCCCGGTTTAAATCTGGTCAGCCCGATCGGGGGGTTTTCGCTGGCGATTCCCACGCATCTGGATGACTCGCGGATCAAGACCGCCTGGAAGGTCATGGAATACCTAACGCGACCCGAATTGATGAAGTGGTATGCACAGAACGGCAACCTTACCAGTCCGCGCTTTTCCACAAGCGCCGATCCCGAAGTGCAGGCCATGAGCAAGGTCATTGGCCAAGTAGATGCCATGGAACGCCGGGGCGAGCTTCAGAGCTGGCCGCGTCCGCCCATCCCAGAATTCCATGACCTTATAGGTGTATTGGGCGAACGGATCTACATGATGCTGCAAGGCGAGACTACGATTTCAGAAGCACTGGCGCAGGCCCAGACTGAGGCCGATACCCTGATGCGGGCGCGCGGGCGCTATTGATGAAAAACCCGCCCGGCAGCGCCGGACGTGTCTTTCGTCGTCAAGTGTCGAGACTTACCAGGATGGACGCTTGAACTCGTCGACATTCTCGGGGGTCACCTTTGGCGTCTCGATGCCCTGATTGTCAGGTACCTCGATGTCGTTGGCGACCTTCACAGCGGTCTGGATCGCGAGAATGGCATCGTCGATGGGAGACTGCTTGTTGGTGCCGGACATCCAGCCCTCTTTCATGGCGTCCCAGCCTTCGCCGAACTGGTTGCAAGTGACGACCTTGACGTCGCCAGGAGCCTTGCCGGCGCCTTTCAGTGCGCTGACCACGCCAAGTCCCATACCATCATCAAAAGCATAGACGCCGTCGATCTCATCACCGTATTGCGTCAGATACGTCTCCATCACCGTTTGCGCCTTTTCACGGTTCCATTCCGCAGTCTGACTCGCAAGAATATTCACGTCCGGATATTTGTCGGCAAGCATATCGAGAAAGCAGTTCTTGCGCAGGATTGAAACGCTGTAGCCTGGGGTGCCTTCGACAACGACAATGTTACCTTCGCCGCCCAGCGAATCCCCCAGCATTTCCGCTGCCTGTTCGGCTTGCGAACAGTCATCCGGTCCTGTGTGTGCCTCAACATAACGGCGGCCCGCTTCGCCGATGGGCGAATTCGACGTGATGACGGGAATCCCGGACCGCGATGCATCGCGAATGGCAGGTATAAGCGCAGTCTGAGATGTCGGCCAGACGATGATCACGTCAAGGTTCTGCGAGGTCATGTCCTGAATCTGGTTGAACTGCGTTGCGGGGTCGCCCTGCGGGTCCATGACAGTGGCTTGAAGGCCAAGTTCGGCCGTGTAGCTTTCTGCCGTTTCGGCATACTTTGCCTGGTAGGCGTTCGAACCGGGATAAAGCACCGTTATGCCGATACGGGTTTCGGACATCGGTTTCTTCAGCTCACCACCCAGCCAATCAGGGGTATCCTGCGCTTGCGCCGCGCCGGTGATGGTCAACGCACTGACCAGCAGTGCCGCACCTATGGTTCTTGTCATGTCTTGTCTCCTCCATGTTATGTCGTTCGTCATTTTTTACCCAGTACCGAATTCGGCCTCTCACCCACTGGGATACCGCCATGATCGCGTCCGAGGACGCTTTAACAACGCGAGACATGTCCAAATCTGATTACTTGGCAGCCATGGTCATCCCGGAAAGCAATTTTTAGTTTGATAACAGCGCCATCGCATCTGCGTCTTTCCCATGTACGCCTTCCATTCATCCGGTAATATCCAAATTGGTTTAATTTCGACTGGGACCGTCATCTAAAAACTCCTTAGCCTTGTAAGCAGGGAGGATACGACATGGACACGAGTGCAATGGAGCTTGTGCGGCGGCACGGGCTTTTGATGGCTTTCGGCCTATTTCTGGTCGGAGTCGCCGTCACAGCCGATGGTTTCCTGACAGTCGGAAACATGGTCGACGTGCTGCGCCAGGTTTCGATCACAGGGATGATGGCCATCGGAGTCACTTTCGTCGTGATCACCGGGCGCCTGGATCTTTCGGTGGGATCGATGCTAACGCTGCTGACCGTCATCGTGGTCGATCAGCACAACACTCTCGGGCCAGCCGGTGCCATCGCCGTGACGCTGGTTGCAGGTGTCCTGATCGGGGCCTGGAACGGCTTGATGATTGGGTATTTTCGCCTGAACGCGCTGATCGTCACCTTGGCAATGCTGTCATTCCTTCAGGGCATGACGCTGCTGTATTCCGGCGGTGCCAACGTCAATGTGGCCAATTCTGATTCCACTTGGTTTGCAGTGTTCGGCCGCGATGCGATTCTGGGTATCCCGATTCCGGTGATCCTGTTTCTTGGGGGTGCGGCTATTGCAAGTTTCATCCTGGCGCGCACGATCTTTGGCCGCACGGTCTATGCCGTCGGCGGCAACGAGACGACAAGCGTGTTTTCCGGAATTGCAGCCCCGCGCATCGTTTTTTTGACCTACGTGATCTCGGGCGCGACCACGGCCGTTGCAGCCGTGATCATGGGCAGCCGGGTGATGGGCGCTCAGAACACCATCGGGCAAGGGTATGAGCTGACCGTATTGGCCGGTATCATCCTTGGCGGGACGTCCCTTCTTGGTGGATCCGGCAGCATCTGGCGGACGGTATTCGGCATCGCGATGCTGGGGTTCATACAGAACGGGCTGCTTCTGCTTGGCTTTGCCTATTACGTGCAATGGCTCGTGACTTGGGTCGTCATCATTATAGCGGTGTGGATCGATCTTGCCGCCAAACGGGGGAGGATCGTGGCATGAGCCGGGCATCATCAATCGCACCTGAACATGATATCCGTAAAAGCGTCGCAAATCTGCTGATGCGCAACCATATCTGGGTGTTTCTGACACTGACGATCATTGTGTTTTCCATGTCGTCGCCCTATTTTCTGACGCTGAACAATCTGGGCAATGTGCTGACCCAGGGCGCGTTCATCGGCATCCTCGCGATTGGGATGACCATGGTCATGATCAACGGCGAGATCGATCTTTCCGTCGGTGCGACGCTGGCGCTGGCCTCTGCTCTGGCGATCGGATTGCAGGACAGTATCGGCATCTGGCCGGCGGTTTTCGTCGGCTTCCTGTCCGGGGTCGCACTTGGGGCCTTGAATGGCACTCTGGTGGCCCTGTCGGGAATGCATTCCTTTATTGTGACACTTGGTGCTTTGATCGGGATCCGCGGGCTGGTGTTCGTCTACACGGGCGAAAATGCCCTGATGGTCACCGATTTCGGATATACTGAATACCCCGAAATCTATCTTGGGCCGCTGTCCCTGACCGCCATCATCTTTTTCGCGCTTGCGCTGTTCTTTCAATGGATCCTGACCAGCACCCGGCATGGCCGTGAAACTTATGCGGTGGGCGACAATATCGAGGCCGCGCATGATGCGGGCATCAAGATCAAGCGCCACAAGATCATCAACTTTACCATCTGCGGTGCCATGGCGGCGATTGCCGGGATCCTGCTGTCGATGCGCCTTGGCACGGCGGAACCCAACGCCGGCAGGATCTGGGAACTGTGGACGATCATTGCCGTGGTGCTGGGTGGCACGCGGCTGATCGGCGGTTTTGGCAACATGTGGATGACCATCGGCGGTGTGTTGACCCTGGCCGTACTGCGCAACGGTCTGCGCCTGCTGAACACACCCAATTACGTCGAACTGATGGTGATGGGCGCTGTCCTGATCCTGGCTCTGGCGCTGGACAAACTGCTGGCCCACAAGGGGGTACACTGATGGACACGGTTCTTTCCGTCTCAAAGATTACAAAGACCTTTCCCGGAGTGAAGGCGCTGGACGCGGTCAGTTTCGATATCCGCGCGGGTGAGGTGCACGCGCTGGTCGGTGAAAACGGCGCGGGCAAGTCCACGCTGATGAAGGTTCTTGCCGGGCTTCATGCGCCCGATGGCGGCGAAATCATCTATCAGGGGGAGCCGATCCGCGTGACCTCGCCTCTTGAGGCGCGGCAACGGGGCATTTTGCTCATCCATCAGGAATTGTCCCTGTCGCCCGAGCTGTCGGTGGCAGAAAACATCTATCTTGGCGCTTGGCCGACAAACGCATTTGGCGTTTTGAAAAAGCGCAAGCTGCGCCGCGATGCTCAGGCGGCACTGGATGCACTTGGCTCAGACATCAAACCAGAATCCCGGGTCGGTGATCTGTCCATTGCACGCCAGCAGATGGTCGAGATTGCCCGCGCACAGGCCTTCAACGCGAATGTGGCGATTTTCGATGAACCCACTGCCTCGCTCACCGACGCCGAAAAGGACCAGCTATTCAAGACGATCCGCGCGCTGCAGGACCGAGGCGTAGGGATCGTCTACATTTCGCACAAGATGAACGAGATCTTTGACATCACCGACCGCATCACCGTGCTTCGGGACGGTCAGGTGCAGGGCACGGTGAACACCGCCGAAACGGATGTTGGTGCGGTAACCAAAATGATGATCGGGAGGGACTTGGCAAGCTTTTTCCACCGTGCAAAGGCGAACTTTGGTGACGAAACTTTGCGGGTCGAAGGCTTCACCAAGTCTGGGCTGTTCGCGAATGTCAGCTTTGCCGTTCGAGCGGGAGAAGTTCTGGGGCTTTATGGACTTGTCGGGGCAGGCCGTTCCGAAGTGGTTGAGACAATTTTCGGGGCGCGCCGCGCCGATTCCGGGCGGCTTTTCTGGAAAGGGCAGGAAGTCCCATTTCCAACCCCGCGCCAGGCCATCGATATGGGGCTGAGCCTGGTGCCCGAAAGCCGCAAGGAGCAGGGGCTGGTCCTCAATATGGGGGGACGGGAGAACACATCTTTGCCCCATCTTTTGGATTTCTCGTGGATGAGC
>JAGXIQ010000103.1 GCA_024635625.1 Loktanella sp.
CGGTTGCTGATCAGGGCTTGAAGCTCAGATCGGTCGGCGGGGCCAAGGTAAAGGCAGATGTCATCGCGTCTCATCCCACGAATATCGCACATCGAGCCGACACTGGGAATCTTCTGTCAGGCGGCGAACACTAGCCGAATGTCGTGACCTGATCCGTCAAGCACCCGTGTTGGCTGGTTTGGTCGAAAGATCTTCTGACTGGCCCTATTCGCGTGATAGCGCCGTATTGCCGCGATCCGTTCGGCCCGGATCAGTCCTTCGGCTCTACGTTTGATTGAACTTTAAGTCAGATTTGATCGAAATTGTCGAAGAAGTGCTAGAACCACTGTCCCGGTTCGATCAAGCCTAGATCCAAAAGCTGCTGCGAGTTCCATGTAAACGGCGCAGAATTATGCCATTTGAAAGTGTCGATATGGGGGGCTGATCCCGGATTGCGCTTGAGTGCTTTGGCTGTGCGGAATGAACACACAGCTGCTGTCAGGCTGTTGTGCCACGGACAGGCATAGGTATTGTATTCTCCAACGTTGAATGTGTGATCCGCATTGAGCCGCAGACCGGGGCGGGCCCTAAACATCGAGATGCGGTCGATCCGGCGGCGGGGCGGGGGCACATGTTCCTCGAACCGCCAGCGCAGACCGCCAAAGAAATCCAACTGACGTTCGCAAAAATCCCCGGCCTTGTCCTTACGGGCAAGCGCATAATATCCTGACTTGTCCAGATGCGCGTCCGGCAGACTGACGGCTGTACTGTGGGCTTGCAGGTCGCCAGCGTAAAGGTCGACTACGTATGTCAGCAGGCTGTCCCGACGCTCTTCCATCGAAAAGGAGAGCATTTCCCCGACTGTGCGCGTTTCGCAGAATGGAAAAAACAGGTATTCCGCGTTGTAACTGTAGAATATCCACTGCCCAGGGGCTGCGTCTATGACGCCGTTCACCACAGCCTCCAGCGCGCCGTCAGCCCTCATGTCGTGGTGAACCCGGATGACGTTTTTGGCCATGTCGTCGGGGATTTGAATCGCGCGCTCACCGATCGCTACGACCTGTTCAAAGCCCGCGTCCAATTGGTGACGCAGCGTGCTTTCGATCTCGACAGAGTCCTCCATCAAGATCAGGGCAATTGGGCCTTTTGCCAGCGCTGTGCGGCCATTGGATAAAAAGTCGCGAAGGCTGGGGTGTATCATGTGGCGGCCGGTACTGGAGGGATCAGACAGACCGTCCGCGAAAACGCCCCGCATTGCAAGCCGGCCCCCTTACCGATACAGACAGGGCCGTCCCTTTTCCCCGATCCGTCAGGTCACGCCCATGTCCGCGCCCCGCAAGCTTTTCGTCAAAACCTACGGCTGCCAGATGAATGTCTACGACTCAGAGCGGATGACTGAGGTATTGGGATCTGAAGGTTACGTGGCTACAGACCGTCCAGAAGATGCGGACATGATCCTGCTTAACACGTGCCACATCCGCGAAAAGGCCGCCGAAAAGGTCTATTCCGAACTGGGTCGCTTGCGCGCGCTGAAGGACATTAATCCAGACCTGAAGATCGGTGTTGCCGGGTGTGTCGCGCAGGCCGAGGGCGAAGAAATCATGCGTCGTAGCTCGCTGGTCGATTTGGTCGTCGGCCCGCAAAGTTATCACCGGCTGCCAGCGATGGAGCGGGCCGTGCGGAGCGGTGCCAAAGCGCTAGACACAGATTTCCCCGAGGATGACAAGTTCGATACGCTGAAGGCCCGCACCAAGATGAAGCGCGCGCCGTCCGCGTTCCTGACTGTACAGGAAGGCTGCGACAAATTCTGCGCCTTTTGCGTCGTGCCCTATACCCGTGGGTCAGAGGTGAGCCGTCCAGCCGATCGCGTGTTGCGCGAAGCAGAAGAGTTGGTCGATGCAGGCGTGGCAGAGATCACATTGTTGGGACAAAACGTGAATGCCTATCACGGTCACGATAAGGGGTTGGCCGGTCTGATTTGGGATCTGGCCAAGATCGACGGGTTGAAGCGCATTCGCTTTACCACCAGTCACCCCAACGACATGGACGACGCCCTGATTGCTGCTCATGGCGAATGCGAAAAGCTGATGCCCTACTTACACCTTCCGGTGCAGTCGGGGTCCGATCGTATCCTGAAGGCGATGAACCGGAAGCACACGGCAGAAAGCTATCTGAACTTAGTGGATCGCATCCGGGCCGCACGGCCCGATCTGATGCTGTCGTCCGATTTTATCGTCGGCTTCCCGGGGGAGACCGAAGAGGATTTCGAAGCCACCATGGATTTGATCCGTACGGTGGAATTCGGGCAGGCTTACTCATTTAAATATTCAACCCGCCCCGGCACGCCCGCCGCTGAAAAGCCGCAACTCCCCGAAGATGTGATGGCCGACAGATTGGCGCGTCTGCAGACCTTGCTGACCCAGCAGCAGCACAAGGTGCAAGAAGATATGGTTGGCCGCACAGTTGGCGTCTTGTTTGAAAAGCCCGGACGGATCGCAGGGCAGATGATTGGCAAATCTGACTACCTTCACGCAGTCTATGCCGATGCCCCCAATACTGTTTTGGGCCGGGTCTTACCGGTCAGAATCATTGCTGCCGGGCCGAATTCATTGGGTGGCGTTCTTGTCGGCTAGGTAGAATCGATCCGGGTGTCGTTCACGTAGCATTAAGTAATTGGCGGTAACCGCGACGACTGTTGCGACTTGAGGCACAATATGTGGTGATTTCTGCTTTCATGATCCGCCAAACTTGCTAATAATACGGCCATTGTGTGTTATAAGGTCGGCAGCATACCCGTTATGGTATTGTTCGATCAATCAAGAGGTACTCGCTGTGGCATCCACCCCGACCCAATTTGTAAAGGCCGCGCTCGCGGGCGTACTGGCGCTGACAGTTGCTGCCGGGGCTGCGTCTGCTCAGCAGGCGACAACGTCCGAACGTTACGTGCCCACCATCTGGATTGATCCCGATGGTTGCGAGCATTGGGCGATGGATGATGGTGCCGAAGGCTTCATGTCGCCGCATCGTCGTCGTGACGGCAGCGCCGTGTGCCACCGCTCTGAAATATGCGGTGTGATCCCGACGGACCAATTGTTCGCGACGGATCGATATGCGATCAGCGCGGCCGGTCGTTCCACACTGCAAAACTTCTTCCAAACAGCAAACGCCTTCGGTTTCATGATCTATGGTCACACCGACAGCCGTGCGTCGGATGAATATAACATCACCCTGTCCAACAACCGCGCCAACGCGGTTGCCAGCGTTGCACAAAGCATCGGCGCGCGCGTCGTTGACGTGAAGGGCTTTGGCGAGCGTCAGCCGCGCGCCGAGAACACGAGCGCCGCTGGCATGCAGCAGAACCGCCGCGTCGAAATCTACTGCATCCGCTGAAAGGGAGCCCTGATATGAAAATCGTGAAACTGATCGGGCTTTTGGCCATCGCCGGCGTACTGTCTGCCTGCGAAGGTGGCGAAGGTATTGGCACCATTGGCCCAGATAAGACCGTTGACGGCGGTGTGAACTCTCACCACCTGTCGACTCTTGTTGCTGGCGTATGGGTCGATCCAGAAGGGTGCGACCATTGGATCATCGACGACGGCGTCGAAGGTTACTTGTCGGAACGTCTGACGCCCGATGGCCGCCCCGTGTGTTCCGGCGTTGCGCCACCGAATACTGTGGTCGGTCCGTTCAAGAGCGGAACTCCGATTCCGGACTTCTTGTAATTTGCCCGCATCGTGAGCATTTGAAGGGCCGCAGCATTTGCTGCGGCCTTTTTTCGTCGCGGGTGGCACCAATGACTTGCAGCCGGCGTTCACCCTTGCAAACATGACGACAGGCCCCCTGTTCAGGAGATACGATTGCCCTCTGGCGTGCTGACCCCCACCGCTGTCGACGTTTCAGAATCCGTTCTGGAATTTCCCGATAACTTTTTACTGATTGACCTGTGTGGCCAGTTTGACCGGAACCTGACAGCCATAGAAAGCGCGCTGGGCGTTCAGATCCTGCGACGTGGGAACCGGCTAGAGGTGATCGGCGCAGACGTGGCCCGTAAGGACGCTCTGGAGATTTTGAAATCACTTTACGAACGCCTTGAGTCGGGCAAGACGGTCGAACCGGGCGATATCGACCGCGAACTGCGGATGCATCCAGACGAAAGCCTGATGCCCGGCGATCAGAAAGAGCTGTTCAAAGGCGTTTTGGCTGACCGTGTCGAAATCAAGACTCGCAAGAAGCTGGTAGAGCCACGAACCGAGGCACAGAAGGCCTACGTTCGGTCGCTTTTCGAAAACGAACTATCCTTTGGTATTGGGCCTGCGGGTACTGGTAAGACATATCTGGCCGTTGCTGTGGCCGTGAACCATTTCATCAGCGGTAATGTCGACCGCATCATTCTGTCGCGTCCTGCTGTCGAGGCTGGCGAGAAGTTGGGCTATTTGCCCGGTGACATGAAGGACAAGATCGATCCCTACATGCAGCCGCTGTATGACGCACTGAACGATTTTTTTCCGTCTAAGCAGGTTGCAAAACTTATCGAAGAAAAGCGGATCGAGATCGCGCCGCTTGCTTTCATGCGTGGCCGCACATTGGCCAATGCCGCCGTGGTGCTAGACGAGGCGCAGAACGCCACGACCATGCAGATGAAGATGTTTCTGACCCGTTTGGGTGAGGGATCACGCATGGCCATCACTGGTGACCGCACCCAGATCGACTTGCCGCGGGGTGTGAATTCCGGCCTTTGGGAGGCTGAGCGGTTGTTGAAGAACATCCCCAAGATCAGCTTTAACTACTTCACCTCTAAGGACGTTGTACGTCATCCGCTGGTGGCACGCATCATCGAGGCTTACGAGGCAGACGCGGAAAAGACGTGATGACAAACGAGCTTTCGGGCGGCGTCGCGCGGGCGATCTTTCGCCTGCGCGGGCAATCCGTGATCCTCGACGCTGATGTCGCGGCGATTTTCGGTCGCAAGACGTCCGCCGTTAACCAAAACCGCCAACGTAATGTGGGCCGGTTTTTGGACGATTATGCCTTTCAACTAACCACCGAAGAATGGCGCGACTTGAAATCACAATTTGTGATTTCAAGCGCCCATGGCGGGCGGCGGGGTAGGCCGTGGGCGTATTCCGAACAGGGCTTCATCATGCTGGCCACTGCCTTTCGTGGGGATGAAGCAGACCGCATCGCGCGCGTCGTGGCCGAAACCTTCGTGGCCTACCGTAGGGGCGCTTTACCGATGGAGAAAGTCTTCGACGGGGCCGAGGGGGCAACTCTGCGCAATTCTTTGCGCGGTCAGTTGGGCGATATGCTTGCTGCAATTGCTGCGATGCCTTTGCCGGGCGGCTCTAGCGTCATGACCGAACTGGACGAAACGACGCAGGCTGCATTGGGCCGTGTCAGGGCTTGGCTGGACGCGCCGGGCAAGCAGAACACCAAACTGGATGCCGAAATCGCTAAACTGGCTGCAGACACGCGCAAGGCATATGCCGAAATCCGTCGAACGGATGCGGAAACGGCAAACCTTTGGGCTGATACGGTATTAAAACGCCTAGACGCTGTGCGCCAGTTGCGCACCATGGTTCAACAAATCGAACGCGACGACTTGAGTGGCTTGCTGGACGACAGCTTTGGCCAGTCAGTTCCGCATATTGCTATACCAATTAAGGACAAAGACGAATGACTGTGGATTGCCTGATCGAGGACCCGCGTTGGGACGCCTTGGATCTGGAAGCGTTGGCCGTAGTGGCCTCTGATGCGGCGTTGACTGAAGTGGGACTAGAACCCTCTGTTTGGGAGATCAGCCTCATGGGGTGTGATGACGCACGGATCGCCACGTTGAACGCTGATTTTCGCGGCAAACAAACGCCGACGAACGTGCTGTCGTGGCCCTCTGACGAACGTGGTGTGGCTGTTGCAGGGGAAATGCCGGTTGCGCCCGATCCCGCCGATCCGGAACTGGGCGATATTGCTATCGCTTTTGAGACCTGCGAAGCGGAAGCGCAAGCGGCAGCCAAGCCGCTTACGGAACATGTCACGCATCTGATCGTTCACGCGACGTTGCATTTGTTGGGCTATGATCACGAACGCGACGACGATGCGACCTTAATGGAAGCATTAGAGACGCAGATACTTGGCAAGATGGGTCTTGATGATCCATACCGGACATGACGCCGCAAGGCACAGATAGGCAGGAGACGATGGGCGATACCGACGACGGGTCTTTGGCGGCGGCGCAAGGCGCGCAGCCCGAACAGGCCCATGAACAACCGGGCGACGAACAACGCGGCAATTTCTTTAGCCGTTTGTTTGATGCCCTTTCGCCCAACGGCGAAGGTGACGACGATGATACTGAAAGCGCGCGCTATGTTCCCGCGACGGTCACCATGCCCGGCATGCTGAACCTGCGCAGGATGCGGGTTGAGGATGTCTCTGTTCCCAAAGCCGACATTGTCGCAACCCCAGTGACAGCCAGCAAGGACGAGCTTGTTACCGTTTTTAGCGAAAGCGGGCTGACTCGTCTGCCAGTCTACGAGGGCACATTGGACACCCCTATGGGGTTCGTGAACCTCAAGGACTTTGCGTTGAAATATGGGTTCAACGGTAATGCGGTCGCTTTTGATCTACGCGCACTCTTGCGACCACTGCTGTTTGTCCCGCCATCGATGCCACTCGGCATCTTGCTGACCAAAATGCAGGCCGAACGAATTCACATGGCGCTTGTGATCGACGAATATGGCGGCACCGATGGTTTGGTGACGATTGAGGATTTGATCGAACAAGTGGTTGGCGCGATCGAAGACGAACACGACGTTGACGAGGTGAAAAGTTTTAGCCTCGAAAGCCCGGGCGTCTATATTGCACAAGCTAAAACTGCGTTGGAGGATTTCGAGGCAGAGATTGGTATGGACCTGACCCTGCACGAGGACATCGACGAGGAAGAAGTCGACTCTCTTGGCGGTCTGGTGATGATGCTGTCTGGCCACGTGCCTGTACGTGGAGAGGTCATTTTGCATCCTGATGGTCCGGAATTCGAGGTGCTGGATGCAGATCCGCGCCGGATAAAGCGCCTGCGGGTGCGGATGCCTGCTGCGTGACAATGGCCTGACATGACCAAGCTGACGGATCGTCTGTGGCGGTTGGGCCGCTGGCCACGCGTGGCTGCCTTGCTTTTGCTGGGGTTGGTGGTGGCTTTCGGCATGGCGCCGCTGGACTGGTGGTTCGTCGCCCTGCCTGCGTGGGCGGTGGTCCTTTCGATCCTTGCCACCGCACCCAGTCTGCGTGCCGCACTTGTGGCGGCGTTGCTGGTCGGGGTCGGATATTTCGGTTTCACGCTGCGTTGGTTGGTCGCCCCATTCCTTGTTGATGCAGCAACGTGGGGCTGGGCGGCACCGTTTGCCGTCGGCCTGATAGCCCTAGGAGAGGCGTTGTTTTGGGTCGCAGGGACGATGGTAGCGCGGATCATCGCACCAGGACGCTTATCGGCGCTTGTCCTTTCACTGACACTATTAGAGGCGCTGCGTGGTTATCTGTTCACAGGCTTCCCATGGGGTCTGATTGGTCACGTCTTGATCCCCACGCCTTGGGCACAGATCGCTTCTTTTGGCGGACCGCACATCTTAACGCTTTTGGTTTTGACGGTCGCCGCTGGGTTCGTCTGGCTTGCGCAGCAGCGCTGGATGGGTGCAGTCCCCGCAGTGTTGTCCATTGCCGCCATGCCGCTCCTTATTCCGCCTGCAGATCCAATCGCAGTCGATGCGCCAATCATTCGGATTGTGCAGCCCAATGCGCCGCAAGACGAAAAATGGGATCCTGCAAGGAACCTCGTCTTTTATGATCGTATGATCGCCTATTCACAGGCGGAACCGCGGCCAGACTTGATCGTCTGGCCGGAAACCGCCGTGCCTGTGCTGCTTGACTATGCGCAACCGGAGCTGGAAGCGATATCAGAGGCGGCACAAGGCACGCCGTTGGTCACGGGGATCAACCGCAGCCAGAACGGACTATATTATAATTCGTTGATCTTGTTAGGCCGGATGGGTCAGGTAGAGCAAATTTACGACAAAGCGCACCTTGTTCCTTTCGGTGAATACGTACCCTTAGGAGAGGCCTTGCGCCGCTTCGGCATTCACGGACTTGCGACGTCAGAAGGTGGCGGCTTTGCTAAAGGCCCCGTGCCGCAGCCGCTGATTGACTTGCCCGGCATCGGTAAAGCGCGTGCCCTGATCTGTTACGAGGGCATCTTTGCCGAAGAGATTGCGACGTGGGAACGTCCGCGCCTGCTTATGATGATCACGAACGATGCTTGGTTCGGCAAAGGTGCCGGCCCAACACAGCATCTGATGCAAGCCCGCCTGCGAGCGATAGAGCAGGGCTTGCCGATGGTACGGTCTGCCAACACAGGTATCAGCGCCATGATCGACGCTTATGGTCGAATCAAGGCGATGATACCGCTGGATGACGCAGGATACGTTGATGCGGCACTTCCGCCAGCGCATGCCGCAACGCCCTACGTACGCTGGGGTGATTGGCCGGCTATGATTTTGGTGTTGATCGGGATGATCGCCATGGCAATTCACAACCGTCGTATGCCGCGCGAATTGCGTTGACCCGGTCGGGCAGCCTGCGTAACCACGCCGTTGACCTGCCACAACGGCTTCCTGACGTGGCGGAGTAATTTTTGATTGGAGCACGTCCCATGTCACGCCAAGACTATATCTTCACCTCTGAATCCGTGTCGGAGGGACACCCTGACAAGGTTTGCGACCGCATCTCTGACAGCATACTCGACGCCTTCCTGACAGACGAACCGGAGGCCCGCGTCGCCTGCGAAACTTTTGCCACCACCAATCGCGTTGTAATCGGTGGCGAGGTCGGGCTGAGCACCAAGGAGAAGACTCACACCTTTCTAGCAGGTGTCGAGGCTATTGCCCGCGAAGCCATCCGCGACATCGGGTATGAGCAAGACAAGTTCCACCATGCGACTTGCGAGATTACGAACCTGCTGCACGAACAGTCAGCACATATCAAGCAAGGTGTGGACGCGGGTGACAACAAGCCCGAAGGGGCTGGCGATCAAGGGATCATGTTCGGTTTTGCTACGCGCGAAACGCCTGACTTGATGCCCGCGCCGATCCAGTATGCCCACGCTATTTTGCGCCGTCTGGCCGAGGTGCGTAAGTCTGGTGAAGAGCCCACATTGCGCCCAGATGCGAAAAGCCAGATTTCTTTACGCTATGCAAATGGCAAGCCTGTCGAAGTCACATCGATTGTGCTGTCGACCCAGCATCGCGACGAGACCCAGACCAGTGCTGACATCCGCGCTATCGTAGAACCCTATATTCGCCAAGTAATGCCCGATGGGCTCATAACCGAGGCGACCGAATGGTGGGTCAACCCGACCGGTACTTTCGTCATCGGTGGGCCGGACGGCGACGCCGGACTGACAGGTCGCAAGATTATTGTGGATACTTACGGTGGGGCTGCTCCGCATGGCGGTGGTGCGTTTTCCGGTAAGGATCCGACCAAAGTCGATCGCTCTGCCGCGTATGTCGCGCGGTATCTGGCAAAGAACATTGTCGCTTCTGGCATGGCCGACAAGTGCACGCTGCAGTTGTCTTATGCGATCGGCATAGCCCAGCCACTGTCGGTCTACGTCGATCTGCATGACACCGGTGAAGTCGATCCTGCGGCGGTCGAACGCGCGATCCGCCAGACGATGGACCTGACGCCGCAAGGTATCCGCACCCATCTTGGCCTGAACCGTCCGATTTATGCCCGCACGGCGGCTTATGGCCACTTTGGTCGCGCGCCAGAGGCTGATGGCGGCTTTAGTTGGGAACGCACGGATTTAGCCGACGCGTTGAAGCGCGCGGTCTAAGACATTATCGCGACAACAAGGGGGCGGGCCGTTGGTCCGCCCCCTTTTGTATGGGCGGCTGCCTGTTGCGGGGACGCACCTGACGGGCTAAAGCGCGCTTATGCAGAACGATAAGCACCCCTCTGGCGCCCCATGGCGCAATTTCTATGGCCGGTTCCGTGGCAAGACTATTCGGACCAGTCAAAAAGATTACCTTGAAAACGACCTTGACGCGCTATCGCCGGGGGCCGTGAGCTGGGACGTGAATCCCGACCGCTTGCCGCTGGATCCAACTGCAATTTTCGACGGCAAGGATATCTGGCTAGAGATTGGTTTTGGCGGTGGAGAACATCTGGTCGCTATGGCGGAACGTTATCCTGAAATTGGATTGATCGGCTGCGAACCTTTTATCAATGGCGTCGCCATGCTGCTGGGCAAAATTCGTAAAGCGGATGTGAAAAATCTGAGTGTCCACCCCGGCGATGTACGCGATCTGTTTGACGTGCTGCCGGACGCAAGTCTCTCAAAAGCCTTCCTGAATTACCCCGATCCGTGGCCAAAATCGCGGCATCATCGGCGGCGTTTCGTGACAGCAGAGCATCTAGAACCGCTGTTTCGCGTGATGAAAGCGGGTGCGGAACTACGCGTGGCGACAGACATTCCCGATTATGTGCGGCAAACCTTGGAAGAGGTCCCGCAAGCAGGGTTCGTCTTGGAAACACGTGTGCCCGATGGGTTGCACAAAGCTTGGGACGACTGGGTTTCGACCCGCTACGAGCAGAAAGCCCTGCGCGAGGGCCGTGATCCGCATTACCTGACGTTCCGCAAACCCCTGTGACGGCAAGCGGCGCTGTTTGCCGCAAAGCGGCGATGATGCCCCGCCTGCCATCTCAACACACTCGACGCTGACGCAGGCCTGCGCTAGAAATCGGCGGCATTTCAAAAGGAAGTTCACTATGTCCGGCCATGGCACCCCCGTTCCGATGACGTCATCTGCCTGTGGGCCGCTGAAAGGCGTGGCAGAGGTGCCTGGTGATAAGTCGATCTCTCACCGTTCGCTGATCCTAGGGGCGTTGTGCGTGGGCGAGACGCGGATCACTGGCCTGCTGGAAGGTGATGATGTTCTGGATACGGCCCGTGCGATGCGGGCCTTCGGTGCGACTGTGACTGATCACGGGGGCGGTGAATGGTCCGTGCAGGGTGTTGGTGTCGGCGGGTTTGCAGAGCCTGCCGGGGTGATCGACTGCGGCAACTCTGGCACGGGTGTGCGGCTGATCATGGGTGCTATGGCGACCACGGGGATTACGGCGACCTTTACCGGCGATGCATCTCTTTGCAGTCGGCCTATGGGCCGTGTGACCGATCCGCTGGCGTTGTTCGGCACGCAGACCGTTGGCCGCGAAGGGGGGCGTCTGCCAATGACACTCGTTGGTGCCGCCGACCCCGTACCGGTGCGTTATGTTGTTCCCGTACCGTCAGCTCAGGTGAAGTCCGCTGTGCTGCTGGCAGGATTGAACGCGCCCGGCGAAACTGTCGTGATCGAAAAGGAAGCGACCCGCGACCATACAGAGCGGATGCTTGCGGGCTTCGGCGCTGAAATCGAGATTGAAATCACCGACGAAGGGCGCGTGATCACACTACAGGGCCAGCCAGAGCTGCAGCCGCAGATTATCGCAGTGCCGCGCGATCCCAGCAGTGCTGCCTTTCCTGTCTGTGCCGCATTGATTGTTCCGGGCTCGGACGTGCTGGTGCCCGGTATCGGCCTTAATACTACACGGGCCGGGTTATTCACGACCCTGCGAGAGATGGGAGCCGATCTGACATACGAAAACGAACGCACAGAGGGCGGCGAGCCGGTCGCGGATTTGCGGGCGCGGTACTCTCCGGATATGCACGGCATCTGTGTGCCGCCGGCACGGGCCGCCAGCATGATCGACGAATACCCTGTGTTGGCCGTCGTGGCCGCCTTTGCGACGGGTGTGACCGACATGCAGGGCGTCAAAGAGTTGCGTGTCAAGGAAAGCGACCGGATTGATGCCATGGCGCAAGGGCTGCGGGCAGCGGGTGTGCAGGTCGCCGAAGGCGAAGATTGGTGGCAGGTAATAGGTCTGGGTGCGGGCCAGGTGCCGGGCGGTGCGACCGTCGAAAGCCGACTGGATCACCGGATCGCTATGGCTTTCATGGTCATGGGAATGGCCACGCAGCAGCCGATGTGTGTGGATGATGGCAGCCCGATAACGACGTCGTTCCCGATCTTCGGCCCGCTCATGGATCGGTTGGGCGCACAGATCACTCAGTCGCAAGCATGAGCTTTACTGTCGCCATCGACGGGCCTGCCGCGGCTGGCAAGGGCACATTGGCGCGCGCGTTGGCCCATTACTTTGGCTTTGCCTATCTCGATACCGGGTTGCTGTATCGTGCAGTCGGTGCTGGCGTTCTAGCTGGCGGTGACCCGGTGGCCGTCGCGCAGACGCTGGACCCATCGGACTTGGAAAATGAGGCTTTGCGCACGCAGGCAGTGGCCGAGGCCGCCAGTCAGGTCGCCGTCATCGCGGAAGTTCGGGCAGCGCTCGTGGTGTTTCAGCGCGAATTCGCCCGTCGGGATGGCGGCGCTGTCTTAGATGGACGCGACATCGGCACGGTGATCTGTCCGCAGGCCGACGTGAAACTGTTCGTCACAGCAAGCCCCGAAACCCGCGCCGAGCGCCGCTTTCTTGAACTTGATGCGAAAGGTGTCGTGACCGACCGCGCTGCCATTCTTGCCGAGGTCCGCGCCCGCGACGCCCGCGATCAGGGCCGCGCAGAGGCCCCCCTAGTGGCTGCTGAAGACGCGACTGAAATCGATACCACCGATCTGACGGCTGAAGAGGCTGTCATGCAAGCCATCACTATCGTCGCGGAACGCCGCAGAACGTCCTGACGCTGCTTATCCATTTTGGCGCCAAAAATATCCCGGTGGTTCAGTCGATACGATAAGCGGTGCTTCATCCGGTCGCAGCTGGTCAGTTTGAAAACTTGCGCTAGTTTTTGGCTGGATTATCAGAAGGATTACCGCGATGCGTTTTATGCTGTCTGTCTTGGCGCTTTGTATTGCATCGCCGGTCTGGGCGGCGTCTCCGTCCGGTACCTTTGCATCCATTGATGGTGGTACCCTGTCACTTGATGACTGGAACGGGCGGCCGGTGTTGGTGGTGAATACCGCCTCCATGTGCGGCTACACTCCGCAGTTTGCGGCCTTGCAGGAACTCTATGACACTTACCGCGACCGCGGTCTGGTGGTCCTTGCTGTACCTTCCGACGACTTTAATCAGGAATTGTCGTCGGCAGCAGAAGTCAAAGATTTCTGCGAGCTGCAATACGGCATCGACATGCCGATGACGGATATAACCCATGTGCGCGGTGATCAGGCACACCCCTTTTACAAAGATGTACTGGCCAAGGCGGGGTTCGCGCCGGGCTGGAACTTTAATAAGATTCTATTGGACGGGCACGGGCTGGTCGTCGGCACATGGGGATCCCCGACCGGGCCCATGTCTGAGGCAATCACGGCCCCAATCGAAGCGCTTCTGAACTGATCAACCTGACTCTTCATCGGCGTTATATAGATCACGCCTCGTGGTGGGGTAGATTTTATGCGATCTGAACTATCGTCACGACGAAGGCCGACAAATTTTTGGGACCCCATCCACTTTAGCTGATTGTCAGTTGGTCTACGATAAGGCGTCTATGCCGAACCTGACGAGTGCGACGTCGCACAGCGCCTGTGCAGTCTGCACCACTGTTGTGATCGACAGCACCTGCTATCTGACGTGATAGACAGCGCCCACATTGGGCGACACTCTTATTAAGAAGTAGGCCTCCCATGCTGATAGACGACCTGAACTGGCGCTATGCCACGAAGAAAATGGACGACACAAAAACTGTACCCGAAGAAAAGGTAGAGGCGATCCTTGACGCCCTCCGGCTGGCCCCGACGTCCAGCGGATTGCAGCCTTTCGAAGTGCTGGTCATCACTGACAAGGCCCTGCGCGCCAAGCTGCAAGAGGCCGCTTTCGGTCAGGCGCAATTGGTCGACAGCAGTCACCTGCTCGTCTTTGCAGCGTGGGATGATTACACAGATGCGCGGATCGACATGGTGCGCGACGAAACCGGCGCGGCCCGTGGTGGTGTCAGCGATACACTGGTGAATTACTATAAAAACTTAAAAGGCAACTACGTCGGCCGTGACGCCGAGGTGAACTTTCAGCACGCCGCTCGTCAGGCTTATATCGCCTTGGGCGTTGCTTTGGTCGCCGCTGCAGAGCAGCAGGTTGACAGCACCCCGATGGAAGGCTTCGACCCGGCGAAGTTCGACGAGATTCTTGGTTTGCGTGACAAAGGTCTGAAAACAGTCTGTATTCTGCCGCTGGGTTACCGCGCGGTTGAAGGCGACTGGTTAAAGGACGCCCCTAAGGTGCGCCGTGACCGCGACGTGCTTTTCACGCGGATCGACTGATCCAGTCCCGCACGGCCCCTCGGGGCTTGCGATGATCAGCCTCGCGCGATATAAAGCGCGTGCTGAAGCACCGAGACAGGTGCGGGCATGAGACTCGAGCAGGGTCGGTATCATACCGGCCCTGTTGTTTTATGTTCGTATCGGTGAGCCGGCCAAACGCAATTGAAAGACCGGCGGAGACAACCGCACGGCCCGTATAAAACACAAGATTAGGAAATCAGCGCCACATGGCAAGCAACACAAGCATGGAAGAATTCGAAGCCCTTTTGAACGAGAGCTTTGAAATCGATACGCCCGCAGAGGGCTCGGTCGTCAAAGGCAAGGTCATCGCGATCGAAGCCGGTCAGGCCATCATCGACGTCGGCTACAAGATGGAAGGCCGCATCGATCTGAAAGAATTTGCAGAACCTGGCGAAGAACCCAACATCAAGGTTGGCGACGAAGTTGAAGTGTTCCTGCGTCAGGTGGAAAACGCCCGTGGCGAAGCCGTCATTTCCCGTGAAATGGCCCGTCGCGAAGAAGCGTGGGACCGTCTGGAAAAAGCCTATGCTGACGAAGAGCGTGTCGATGGCGCGATCTTTGGCCGTGTGAAGGGTGGCTTTACCGTCGACCTCGGCGGCGCTGTTGCCTTCCTGCCCGGCTCTCAGGTTGACGTCCGCCCTGTGCGTGACGCCGGCCCGCTAATGGGTCTGAAGCAGCCGTTCCAAATCCTGAAGATGGACCGTCGTCGGGGCAACATCGTTGTGTCGCGCCGTGCGATCCTAGAAGAGTCCCGTGCTGAGCAGCGTGCTGAAGTCATCGGCAACTTGACCGAAGGCCAAGAAGTTGACGGCGTCGTCAAGAACATCACCGAATACGGTGCGTTCGTTGACCTGGGCGGCGTTGACGGCTTGCTGCACGTCACTGACATGGCATGGCGTCGGGTCAACCACCCGTCCGAAATCCTGTCGATCGGTGAAACGATCAAAGTGCAGGTTATCAAGATCAATAAAGAAACGCACCGCATCAGCCTTGGCATGAAGCAGCTGCAGGCCGATCCGTGGGATGCCGTCGAGCAGAAGTACACGCTTGATTCCACCCACACCGGTCGCGTGACCAACATCACCGATTACGGCGCATTCGTTGAGCTGGAGCCGGGCGTTGAAGGTCTGGTTCACGTGTCCGAAATGTCTTGGACCAAGAAGAACGTGCACCCCGGCAAGATCGTTTCGACATCGCAAGAAGTCGAAGTCATGGTGCTGGAAATTGATTCTGCAAAGCGTCGCGTATCGCTTGGTCTGAAGCAGACACAGCGCAACCC
>JAGXIQ010000104.1 GCA_024635625.1 Loktanella sp.
GGAGATGTGTATAAGAGACAGCAATCACGGCAACACGGCGTCGACCTCTGACACGCTGGAAGTCGACACGATCACCAACGTGACCCTGAACGAGCAGGCTATCGGCGGCGATAACACCGTGAACCTTGCGGAACGTAACGCAGGCGTCGTCGTCACCGGTACAGCCGAGGCGGGTGCCTCGGTCGTCGTGACGATGGGCACTGTGTCACACACCGTGACGGCGAACAGCGCTGGCAACTGGACGGCGACCTACGCCGCTTCCGAAGTCACACGCGGAGAGTACATCCTGCCGGTCAAGGCCGTGTCCACGGACGCTGCTGGCAACACCGCTACGGTAAACGGTACGGTCCATATCGATACGGAAATCGCCGTAACGATCGATACCTCTGATACTGAAAACACGAACGTTGCAGACGGCGTCGTGAACTTCGTAGAGCGTTCTGACGGGATTGTGCTGCACGGCACCGCCGACGCAGATGCGACAGTAGAAGTTCGCTTTCACAACGGTGTCCACACAGTCAAAGCAGATGCAAATGGCCAGTGGGCTGCAAACTTTGCACTGAATGAAGTGCCGCAGGGTTTGATCGAGGGCAGCTACCCCGTCGTCGTCAAGGCCACCGACACGGCTGGCAACACAGCCACGACGAACGGAATGGTCAAGATGGATACCTGGGTCAATAAACTGACCTCGGCAGAGTTCGTCGAAGGCGACAACGTCGTGAACAGTAAAGAAGCCTCTGACGGTATCACCTTTACAGGTCAGGTCGAAAAGGGCTCCTCTATTCTGGTCGTCTTCGACGGCAAGACGCTGCCCGGTAAGGTCGACACGAACGGGAACTGGTCGGTCACCTTTGCTGCGGGCGATATCCGCAGCGGCGAATACGCCGCTTCGATCAACATCCATGCAACGGATGCTGCTGGGAACACCCGGTCGCTGACCGACACGTTCCTCGTGGACACGCTCGCCCCCGATGCCCCCGATATGGTCGGCATCTTCTTGCAGGGTCAGGGCACCGGCCAGATCACTGGTGGTGTGACGCAAGTCGCAATGGAAAACACGCCGGACTCGATCCAAATCCATTCGTACAACTCGAATGGCGACGGAAAGACCCAGCTGTCCACCAATGCGGATCGTTACACCAACCCCGGCGATGCCGATCGGATCGATTTCTACTTTGGCAAGGATCACCCTGTCGCGGACGGAAAGCATCTGGTCGTCACCGCAACCGACGATAACGGCAACTCTAACTCTACGCTGCTGGTGCTGGACGAACAGTCGACCAACGTGGTCAACGTCAACGCTGCAGGCCTGAACGGCTTCAACATCGGCGCAATCGACCTTACCTATGCGGACAAGTCGACACTATCGCTGACGAAGGCGGACATCGACAAGCTGTCGTCCAACGACAACGTGCTGGTAATCCATGGTGCCACAGATGACGCAGTTACCTTCCAGGGTATCGGCAACGGCGCGATCCTGACTGGGACTGAGTCGATCAATGGTCAAGCCTATGACGTCTACAACATCGGCGACGATACCGTGATCAAGATCGACCACGACATCGTCTTTAACCAGTCCATCGTCGGCTAAATCGTTCGATCCAAGGGGGCCGGCAACGACCGGCCCCCTTTGCCCCATCAGGCGGGGGGCATGCCACCAAAATAAAAATCCGGGGCAGAGCAGACGTGAAACAACCGATACGAACACACAGCCTCATTGCGCTTTGCGCATTGGTGGCATTGGGCGGCTGTTCGGCCAGCTCTGATAGCGTGACGCGCTCTCCGTTCTCGGCCACCGCGCTGGGGGCGGACGGCGTAGCCGCGCCTGTACCGGCACTTGATGCCGAAACGCCAGACGGCACCGCGTCAGAGGTCATAGCGAACCTGCTGACCCGCCGCTCTATCCTGCCGCAAGGCCCCTATACCCAAGTTTCTGATGCGGTACTTGCAGCCAACGCCCGCGCAGCAGAGGCGAACCTGCGCGCCGCCACCCTGCGCGCCGAAGCGCGGTCCAAGAATTGGCTGCCCACGCTAGGCCCACAAGTGTCTTTGACCTCGCTTGGCACCATCGTGACCTCGATGGTCGTGGAACAGGTGCTGTTCGATAATGGCCGCAAGAAGGCCGAACGCGCCTACGCCAAGGCCGACGTCGAAGTCGCCGCCGTCGCCCTTGCTCAGGACACCAATGACCGCGTTTTGGACGGTCTGACACTTTATTTGAACGCTCAGCAGGCCGAAGCCCGCGCCCAGGTCAATGCCAGCGCCATGAGCGATATGGAACACTTCGCGTGGATCATGGAAGAACGCGTCAAAGGCGGCGTGTCGAACTCCGTCGATCGCATGGTCGTCCAGCAAAAGCTGAACCAGATGCAGGCCGATATGGCCTCTGACCAAGAAGCCGCCGCCGCCGCGCGCGCCGAACTGGCCGCCATGTCCGCCAAACCACTCGACGGTGTGAATGGTATTGCCGCGCTGCCTGATGAACTGGCCGCGACCCCGCTGGCCGTGGTCAAGGCAGAGGCAGAGGCTTCTCGTACCGTCGCAGAGGCGAAAGCCGCCCGCGCTGGTTTTCTGCCCGGCATCACAGCCGTCGGCAACGTGGCCAAAGGTGGATTTGACGCAGGCTTGGTATTGCAATCGGATGAAGGCGTCGGTTTCGGCACAGGTGCCGCCCTTGCTGCCGCCGCACAGCAGGCAGCGGCCGCCGACGCGCGCGTTGCCCAGACTCGCGAAGATGCTGAACGGTCCTTGCGCGCCCTTGAAGGTGAACTCGCCTCGTTGCGGCGTCAGCAGGCGCAGACCGTAACGCTCGCCGCAGGGGCAGAGGAAAATTATCGCAGCTTTGCCGCCCAGCAAAAGGCCGGACAACGCAGCGTGAACGATGTGGTCGGTGTCTTCGAATCCGCCGTCCGCCTGCGCCGCGAAGCCGCCGGTCTGCCGTTTGATGTGGCCCGTGTGGAACTAAGAATTGCCGCCCTGCGGGGCGTATTGGTGGATGGAGACAGAATATGACCGGACCCGTGCTGGCCTTCGATGTGATGGCGACCCGTGGCGGCAAGCTGACCCGTATCGGCGGGGCATCCCCTGCGCTCACCGACACCGCCCCCGACACCCTGCCTGACGCAGTCCCGGTTCAGGCCCCCGCAGCACAGGCGGTCAAATTGGCCGTGGCACAGCCCGCTGCGGAACCGACAACGCGCGACACGGCACAGGCGCGGGCCCGCGCTGACGTCATCGCGACCTATGCCGGAATCCTTGGTGTGGATCTTAAGGCGTCCGATATTCTGGATCGCCAGATCGACGCCGCGAACGAGGATCTGCCGACCGAAACGCTGGTCACTGCGTTGAACGACGCGGGCCTGCGGGCAAGCACCCGCACAGCCCTGCCACCAAAGCCCACAGACTGGCCCGCTGTTGCGCGTCTGACCTCTGACAAGTTGGTGTTGGTTCTGTCCCAGACCCGCGACACCATCATCATCCACGATCCCGAAGCTGCCGATAACCGCGAGGAAGTGGCCGTGTCGGACTTCGTCGAATACTTCACCGGCCGCATAATCCGTGCAGAGGTCCCAGCCGCAGAGCTGAACAGGCGTCACGCGATCAAAGCCAAGCCGGGCCATTGGTTTTGGTCCGAATTTTCCAGCTTTCGCCGCGTCATCGCAGAGGTCGCACTTGGATCGTTGGTTGCGAACATGCTGGCCGTTGCCGTAGCGCTATTTTCGCTGCAGGTTTATGACCGCGTCATTCCGCACCAATCCGTCGCGACCCTTTGGGTGCTGACGATCGGTGCCGGTATCGCCATGCTGCTAGAGGCGTGCCTGCGCATTGCGCGGGCCCGCTTGATGGATAGTGCCGGACGCCGGATCGAGTTGCGGTTGCAAGACATGCTGATGGGCAAACTTCTGGGCATGCGCTCTGGCCTGCCGGGGCAGACGCCTTCGACTACTTTTTCGGCCTTCCGCGAATTTTCGGCGATCCGTGAATTCTTCACGGCCTCTACCATCGGATCGCTGACCGACATTCCTTTCATCTTTTTGTTCCTTGCGCTTGTCTGGTCCATCGGCGGCCCCGTCGTCTGGGTGCTGATCGTCGGCGGTGTCCTGATGGTTTTGCCATCGCTTCTGGCGCAGAAAAAGATGATGGCCCTGACGCTGGCGACCCAAGGTGCCTCCACCCGGTCCAGTCGCTTGCTGCAAGAGGCCGTATTCGAAGCCGACACGATCAAATCTCAGCGCGGCGAAGACCGCTTTGCCCGTCAGTGGGGTGAGCTCACCGGTTTGTCGGCAATCTCCACCTCTGAACAGCGTCGCTTGTCTACGACCCTTACCTATTGGGCACAGGGCGTGCAGCAGGCGACCTATGTCGCGGCCGTCGTCATGGGCACTTTCCTTGTATTTAAGGGTGAATTCACCGTCGGTACCATCATCGCCGTCGGCATTCTGACTTCGCGCACCTTGGGTCCGCTCAACGGGTTGTCCGGCCTGATCGCACGGTGGTCCAATACCCGCGCCGCTCTCGATGCGCTGGATAAGATTGTGCAGGCCCCCCAAGATCACGCTGAGGATCGTACCTATCTGCGGCGTGAAAAGATCAACGGTCGCTTTGACCTGCGAGAGATGTCTTATACCTATGACGAAGACGGCGCGCGCGCGCTCGACATTCCGGCGCTGACAATCCAACCCGGCCAGCGTGTGGCTGTGCTGGGTGCTAACGGGTCTGGCAAGTCGACCCTTCTGAAGTTGCTATCTGGTCTAAGCCAGCCCACCACGGGCCGTGTTTTGATCGATGGCGTTGACATGGGACAAGTGCTGGCCCGTGATCTGCGCCGGGGCGTTGGCTATCTGGGGCAAGAGGTTAAACTTTTCGCGGGTACCCTACGTGACAACCTGAACCTGACGCAGCTGGAACGCGACGACGACCGGATGCTGGCTGCCCTTGATTTCGGCGGCATGGGCGATGTCGTCCGCAACCACCCCAAGGGTCTTGATCTGGATATCCGCGACGGGGGGGCAGGCTTGTCGGTCGGTCAACGCCAATCCATCGGCTGGGCACGACTTTGGTTACAGAACCCATCTGTTTGTTTGCTGGACGAACCGACTTCCGCCCTTGATCAGACGCTTGAAAAGGCACTTGTCGCCCGTCTGCACACATGGCTGAACGGTCGCACTGCGGTGATTGCCACGCACCGTATGGCGCTACTGCAACTGACGGACCGCACGATGGTGCTGCACAATGGTCGCCTTGCAGTCGACGGCCCGCGCGACGACGTCCTCGCCCACATGAACAAGGAGGCGTCGTAATGGCCCTAGCTGATCACGAATTCGAAAGCTCTATGCGCCGTCCTTCGCTGATCATCTGGTTGGTTGGCGCGACGGTCCTGCTGTTCATTATCTGGGCCCGCTTTGCGTGGGTCGACGAAATCGTCCGCGCGCCCGGCGAGGTCGTCAGCGCATCCCGCCCGCAGATCATCCAGAACTTCGAAGGCGGCATTATGGGCGAACTGCTTGTCAGCGAGGGGGACACGGTCGAAGAAGGCCAGATACTTGCCCGGCTGCAAGGGACGCAGTTCGTGGCACAGGTCGGTGACCTGCGCGAACAGATCAACGCTGCCGACATTCGCCGCCTGCGCCTAGAAGCGGAAATGGCTGGCCTGTTTGACTTCGAGGTTCCCCCCGCTATCGCCAACGCCAGCGCCGATATGGTCGCATCAGAGCGGGGCCTGCTGTCTGCCCGTCAGGCTGATTATGCGTCTAAGGTGGACGGTGCACAGCGCATCATGGCCGAATCCAAGCGAGAGCTGGACGACATGGAAGATATGTTGAAGCGCGAGATCGTGTCTCTGTCAGAGACGACTCGCGCCCGTAAGGCCTTTGCCGACGCAGAGATCAAGTATAACGAGATCGTCACCGGTGCTGACCTTGCCCGCGCCAATGAATATTCTGAAACGCTGGCTGAGCTGTCGAAGTTGAACCAGCAGTTGTCCTACGCCACCGACCAGTTGGACCGGACCGTGATCCGCGCACCGATGCGCGGTGTCGTGAATAACTTGGGTGTCACCACAATCGGCGGTGTCGTGCGTGCGGGCGAGGAGATTTTTCAGATCATTCCGCTGGACGATGCGCTTTTCGTCGAAGCCCACGTGAAGCCGCAAGACATCGCCAACGTGACCACAGGCCAAACCGCGACGATCAAACTGTCGGCATATGACTACACCATCTACGGCAGCCTGTCGGGTGTTGTGCAGAACATCTCTGCCGATACCTTCAAGGACGAACGCCGCCCTGATGGCGATCCACACTACCGCGTCAGTGTGCGGGTGAATACCGAAGACCTTGGCGCCCGTCAGCAAAAGATAGAGATGCGGCCGGGTCTGGTCGCCAACGTCGAACTGCATACCGGCGAAAAGACGATCCTGCATTACCTGACAAAGCCACTGTACCGGTCGCAGGAAGCGCTGCACGAGAAGTAAGACAGCGACGCAGTGGCAATTGGGTCGCTGCGTCCCGATTTAAAGCGGGATGACCACCGCCCGGTTGTTGATCTGCGCGACACCCAGCGGGGTGTCGTAAAGGGCGCTTAGCATGGCACCCGTTAATGTCAGCTACCGCGGCCCCGACGTGACCAGTTGCCCACCCTTCAGGGCGACGATTCGGTCCGCATACCGCGCCGCCACCCCCAGATCATGCAGTACGATGACCACGCTCCGCTGACTTGCGGAACCGGGGCGGGTCAGCGCATGCAGCCGGTCCATGATGTCGCGGGCATGTCGTGGGTCCAGTGCGGACAGTGGTTCGTCCAGTAGCAGCCACGGCGTAA
>JAGXIQ010000105.1 GCA_024635625.1 Loktanella sp.
CTTTAACTTTAGGAAGTCTCTGAAAAGGCGCTCTTTTGCCCGACCGAAGGCAGCCATCTCGGCGCACGAGCTCGACCCGCACAAAACCGATACGAAAGCGATGACGAGCAGTTCCCCGAGATCGTGGCGGGTGTTACTGGCCCGCGGATCGGGGACGACGTCGAAGGCGGATTGAAAAATCTGCGTGATGATGAGGACTCCGTGAACCCAATCCCCAGTTCAGAATCTATCTCGTCTTTACGTGCAAGAGCCACCGTTCACGCCCTCAGTTCCAAACGCGATTCCCCTGGGGCCGTGGAAGAGCAGTATGACTGGCTGCATTACGACTCTGACTTAGGCCACTGATGTCTATTCGCATTGATACTCGTCAATAACATACATCGGTTTTGCTTTACTAATCTGGCGTGAAACGGTTGTTTAAGCGCACTGCAGGCGCAAAATACTTGTCGTTTTGCATCAAGACCGCAACACGACCCTATTGGCAGGATTTTTAGACGACATGGCGCGAACGACGAAGAAACCGGCTGCAAAAGGCATTTCCAAGCCAGCGCCTGCCACAGTGCACAACGTTGCGAAAACAATGAAGGCTGACGTCGTGGTTCCCGTCGTCGGGCTTGGAGCGTCAGCCGGTGGACTACAGGCTTACAGTGCTTTTTTTGATGCAACTCCGTTTGACACCGGTGCCGCTTTTGTTTTGGTTCATCACGTAGACCCTGACCACAAAAGCCTGATGGCCGATCTTTTGGCCAAACACACCGCAATGCCTGTGGTGCTAGCTACAGATCAGTCACGTGTCGAAGCAGATCATGTCTATGTCATTCCGCCGAACAAATACCTTGAGATCAAGGGCGGTGTGCTGCTCTTATCGGAGCCGACAGACCGTCGCGGCACGCGGTTGCCGATTGATCGGTTTCTACGGTCGTTGGCGAGTGATCTGGGTCCGAACGCTATAGCGGTTATTCTGTCCGGCACCGGCAGTGATGGATCTGCGGCTATTCGTGCGGTCAAGGAACAGGGCGGCATTGTTCTTGCCCAAGAACCTGCCGAGGCCATGCATGACGGTATGCCGCGCAGTGCGATTGCCAGCGGGGCTATCGATCACGTGATCGAGATTGCGAAAATGCCCGACATTATCGCAAATTATATCAGGAACCCGTTTGTTCAGAATGGCGATGCCAAAAAGCATCTTGGCGAGAATGCAAAGGGCTCGCTCGATCAGATCCTCGCCGTTCTGAAGGCCCATTCACCGATCAATTTTGACCTTTACAAGGACGGCACGCTGCTGCGCCGGATTGAACGGCGGATGGCGCTGCGGCACGTGGAAAATTCGGGCGACTACGTTGCGCTTTTGCAGGACTCGGCACAGGAGGCGCAGAGTCTGTGTGCTGATCTTCTCATCAGTGTTACCTCGTTCTTCCGCGATCCCGAAGCCTTCGATCATCTGGAGAAAACGATACTAGAGGGGTTAGTCAAATCCCACGATGCAGGGCACCCGGTGCGCATTTGGGTGCCGGGTTGCGCCACTGGCGAAGAAGCCTATACGCTGGCCATGCTGGTGATCGAGAAGATTTCAACCTTACGCAAAGACGTGAAACTGCAAATCTTTGCATCGGATGTTGATGAACGCGCGTTGACGGTGGCACGCAACGGCGTTTACCCCGATTCAATTGCCGAAGACGTTTCGGCCGCCCGGTTAGAGCGGTTTTTCCTTAAGGAAGACCATAGTTACCGTGTGACACCGGAACTGCGCGACGCGGTTGTGTTTGCCAACCAGAACGTCTTGTCGGATGCGCCGTTTTCTAAAATTGACCTAATCTCGTGCCGCAATCTGATGATCTATCTGACAGCTGACGCGCAAGAGCGGGTTATCCGGATGTTTCACTTTGCGCTGAATGAAGGGGGCGTTCTGTTTCTGGGTATGTCCGAAACGACAGGCAATCACGATGGATTGTTTCAGCCACTGTCAAAAAAATACCGGGTTTTTAAACGCATTGGCAACGTGCGGGGCCGCGCGTTCGAATTTCCAGTTGCGCAACGTTCCTTTGCCAGCGCAGGCGTCATATCAGAGCCAAGTTATGTCCGCGCCCCGGCCAACAAATTGGCCGAGCTTAGCCAAAGCCTTCTTGTCAAATACTATGGCCCGGCGGCTGTAATGATCAACGCCCAGTCGGAGGCGCTTTATTTGATGGGGCCGACGGACAAATACCTCAGAGTGCCGTCGGGCGAAACTAGCCGCGACGTGTTGGCCATGGCGCGACAAGGGCTGCGCGCGCGCCTGAACAGTGTCATTCGATCGGCGCGGCAGGGGGCGGAAGAGGCCAAAGAAACTGCTGTGATTTCGCGCGAGGCCGGCGAAGTCGGTGTGACTATTCAGGTGCATCCCGTAACGCTGGACGAAACCCAGCTGTTTCTGGTGACCTTCACAGATCAGCCCACGACACCTGCAGTTGCCGCATTGGATAGTCAGATTGGGGATGCATACCGCCAACTTGAACAGGAACTTGAAACGACACGTGCCGATCTGCGCAACACAATCAGTGACTATGAGCGGTCCACAGAAGAACTGAAGGCCGTCAACGAAGAAGCCATGTCGATGAACGAAGAGTTCCAATCGACAAACGAAGAGCTGGAGACATCCAAGGAAGAGCTACAATCGCTGAACGAAGAGTTAACGACGCTTAACACCCAGCTTCAGCAAAAGATCGACGACGAACGTCGTGTGTCGGATGATCTGAACAACCTGCTGTCCAGTTCAGGCATTGCGACGTTGTTTTTGGATAATGAATTCAAGATCAAGCGTTTCACGCCGGCATCACGAGATTTGTTCAATTTGATCAGCAAGGATATCGGACGCCAATTCAGCGATATCACCGGTAAGGTCAGGGACCCGGACTTGTTAAAGGACGCGGAAGCTGTCCTTGAAACCCTCGTTTCGATAGAGTGTGAGGTTGAAAGCGATAGTGGGCAGTGGTTCATCCGCCGCATCCTTCCGTATCGCACTCAAAGCGGCAAGATTGATGGCGTTGTCGTGACCTTTGCAGAGATTTCGGACCTTAAGAAGTTGCAAGGTAAGACCAGTGCGGCCCGCGAATTTGCTGAAAGCATCGTCGATACTGTAAGAGAGCCGCTGATGGTGCTTGATGAAGGGTTGACGATACTTTCTGTCAGCGCGTCCTTTCACAAGGTGTTTGGGACGAACAGGACCGATCTGATCGGTAAGAGCATTTTTTTGATACAAGGTCGGCAATGGGACGTCCCGAGTCTACGCGCGTTGCTGGACGCGATGCTTTCTGAAAAAACGACCGTGGAAGCCTTTGACCTTAGTTTGCAGTCTGGCAATCTAGGTCAAAGGAACATGGTGCTGAATGCCCGCGTCATTGAAGGCGGGTTAGAAGACAAAAGGCTGATCCTATTGGCGCTGGAAGATGTGACCGAGCGCAGGCAAGCCCAACAGGCTGTCGCCGATCGCGAAGCCCGCCTGAGTGCCATTCTCGATGCCGCCCCCGAAGCTATCTTAACCATTGACGAGGGCGGTATCGTTGGCACGTTCAGCCCGGGTGCCGAGGAAATATTGGGTTTTCGCGCAGACGAGGTGATCGGCCATAACGTCAACATGCTGATGCCGGAACCTGACCGCAGTCGGCATGACGGTTATCTGGAACATTACATCAAGACCGGAGAGAAGAAGATTATCGGGATCGGGCGCGACATGGATGCCGGCTGCAAGGACGGCAGTCGCGTGCCAATTCGGCTGACGGTATCCGATTTGGAGCTGGACGGCGCACGCCATTTTCTGGGTATCCTGCACGATCTGACATCGGAGAAGCAGCGGCAGGTCGAATTGCAGCGCGCCCAAAAGATGGAGGCCGTTGGGCAGCTGACGGGGGGGGTCGCGCATGACTTCAACAACCTGCTGACCGTCGTTATCGGCAATCTTGAACTGCTTGAAATGCGGACCGACGACATCAAGCTGCATGAGCTGATTAACGAGGCGCTAGAGGCGTCTAACCTCGGTGCGGCGCTGACCAGCCAGTTATTGTCTTTTTCAAAAAGTCAGGCGCTTGCGCCAGAGCATGTAGCCCTGAACGATCTGGTCAACACTATGCTTCCCATCGTCGAGCGCACCCTCGGCGATCAGATCAGCACCAAAACGCAGCTTGCTGACGATCTGGAAGCCACCTTGGCTGACCCGGGCCAAATCGAAAGCGCCATTTTGAATCTGGCAATCAATGCGCGCGACGCGATGCCGGGTGGTGGAACATTGACGATCGAGACGCGCAATGTCGCGCTGGATGCTGATTATGCGGCAGCGCAGATCGACGTGACGCCCGGCGATTATGTTTGCCTGTCCGTCACCGACAATGGCGTCGGCATGACGCCTGAGGTTCAATTACAAGTGTTTGAGCCGTTCTTTACGACGAAGGGGCCCGGTGCCGGATCGGGTCTTGGCCTAAGCATGGTCTATGGATTTGCAAAGCAATCGGGCGGGCACGTTGCAATCTATAGCGAGATCGGGCTAGGCACGACTGTGAATTTGTTCCTGCCAACTGCCTTCAGGACTGCGGGCAAAAAGGTGAAGGCAAAGCCAGCACTTGCGTCCAAGGCACGTGGCGAGACGATCCTTGTCGTCGAGGACGATCCGAAGGTCTTGCGACTGACTGTCGCCCGTCTTGAAGAGCTGAAGTACCAAGTCATTGCTGCCACGGACGGTCCAAAAGCGATAAAGATCTTGAAACAGCGCCCAGATATCGATCTGGTTCTGTCAGATGTCGTGATGCCGGGCGGCATGACCGGATTCGAAGTGGCCACCCTTGCACTGGCGCTGAGGCCTGACTTGAAAATTCTGCTGGCCACTGGTTATGCCAAAGGGGTTGAGCCATGCGATATGGCGTCCGCCCAAGCCGAACACAGGATTTTGCGCAAGCCCTATGACATGAAGCAATTGGCACGCACCCTGCGCGAGTTGCTTGACTGAAGTGAACGCACAAGGTCTTCCAGCACAGTCCCGCTGACCTGTATGCTCTTGATCAGCATAGGCGCGCAGCGTGCGGGCCCATGCATTTTCGATAGATGCTGCTGTTGTGGCAAATAGCGAGAAGTAGCCAACACGGCAAACCTGCTTTTCTGAACTGTCAGGTGCTAAGCTGGAAAGAACTAGCAAACAGTTGGTTCACCAATTGATCTCGAACAAGAAATACGGCGTAATATCATAGAGACGTTCTGATGCTGGACACCGTACTTTCGGTCACGTCCCAATATGTGCCCTAGGCTAGGGTGACACCAATCCGAGGTCCCTTATGCAAATTCCAGCGGACAAGATCGCTGAAAATTCGTCCCAAACTCTAAGCCCATCGAGGCTTATTCTGAGGGGTCTTCTTGTCGTAGGGGTTTTAGCCCTCGCAGGGGGTGGTCTGGCCAGTTCGATGGGCCGTGGCAATCTTGCGACCCTGATTTGGGCAGCAGGAACAGTTCCGATCGCGATCAGCCTGCTCGTCTCTATCTTGCGTGCCTTCTTTTCGGGGCGGGTCGGCGTGGATGTCATCGCTCTTGTTTCCATGTCGGGTGCTCTGGCTCTTAGTGAAATGCTTGCCGCGATTGTCGTGGCGGTGATGTACGCGGGTGGCAGCGTGCTTGAGGATTATGCCGTCGCGCGGGCCGAAAGAGATCTGCGTGGCCTCGTCGACCGGGCGCCTAGGGTGGCGCATTTGGTTGGTGCCGATGGGGTCCGGGACGTTCCGGTCGATGCTGTGACACCAAAAGATGTGGTCCTTGTAAAAGCCGGAGAGGTCGTTCCGGTCGATGGCACTGTGATTGAGGGCTCTGCGGTGATTGACGAGTCGGCGCTGACGGGCGAACCGATCCCGGTTAGCCGGGAAGCGGGTTCCATCGTTCTAAGCGGGACAGTAAATGCCGGTGCCAGCTTCAAGATCACGGCGCGCGCGACAGCACAGGAAAGCGCCTATGCTGGCATTATCCGGATGGTCAGCGCGGCGCAGACGGCCAAAGCCCCCTTTATTCGCGCGGCCGACCAGTTTGCCCTGATCCTACTGCCCGCGACACTGCTGGTCGCTGGAGCGGCTTGGTATTTTTCGGGCGATGTTTTACGTGCCTTGGCGGTGTTGGTCGTTGCCACGCCATGTCCATTGATCCTTGCAGCCCCGGTCGCATTTATCGGCGGCGTGGCACAAGCTGCGCGGCGCGGTATCCTGATCAAGGGCGGTGCCCCATTAGAGGCGCTTGCCCGGGTGCGCACCGTGCTCTTCGACAAGACGGGAACCCTGACCGTTGGCGGTGCTAAGATAAGTGCGATCGAGACCGCGCCAGACGTGTCGGCCGACCATGTTTTGCAGCTTGCAGCCTCGCTCGATCAAGCGTCGCACCACGTTGTGGCCGAAGCGATTGTCTCTGCCGCAAGACAGCGGGATCTGTCCCTTTCCATGCCGCAGGACGTGATTGAGGTTCAAGGCGAAGGCGTTTCTGGGCGCGTCGGCAAGCATGTCGTGCGCATTGGATCGCAGGGTTATGCACTCGGGGACGGGAAACTGCAAAATTGGGCGTCACGCACGCTGCGCCGCGCAGAACGTCGGTCGTCGCTTGCAGTGTTCGTGGCGGTCGATGGGGTAGGGATCGGTGCGATCCTGATCGGGGATGAGGTCCGGGCTGACGCCTCTCGTACGGTTCGGACACTGCGCAATCAGGGTGTCAGCCGTATCGTCATGCTAACCGGTGATCGCGCCGACACGGCGAAAAGTATTGGGAACGCGCTGATGCTTGATGAAGTCATGGCCAAGCGCAGCGCCGCCCAAAAAATTGAGACTGTCAAAGCTGAACAGGCGCGTGCGGCGACTGTGATGGTGGGGGACGGTATCAATGATGCCCCCGCGCTTGCAGCCGCCAGCGTCGGTATCGCCATGGGTGTCCGGGGGGCAAGCGCTGCGTCGCAGGCAGCTGACGTTGTCATCTTGGTGGATCGAATCGATCGTGTCACGGACGCCCTTCGTATCGCGAGGCGCACACGCAAGATTGCGCTGCAAAGCATGATTGTGGGATTGTCGTTGTCTGGGGTCGCCATGATCGCCGCGGCTTTTGGCTGGCTGTCGCCCGTGCAAGGTGCCTTGACGCAAGAGGCGATTGACGTCGCGGTGATTTTGAATGCACTGCGCACTTTGGTGCCGGGTCGCGCCCGACGGGGCGCGGTGATGCCTCAAGAAAAACTGGCTGATTTTAAGGCGGGCCACCAAAACTTGAACCTGGCTCTCGAACGCTTGAGCAAGATGGCTGATTTGCTTGACGCAGATGATACCCGCGCCGCAAAAGACCTTTTGGCCAGCGCCAACAGCATCGTGTCCAACGAGATCCTGGACCATGAATTGTCTGACGAAGGCGCCGTTTTTCCAGAAGTGCGCTCGTTCCTGCCGGACGACGAGGGTCTGACATCGATGCGCCAGACACACGAAGAGATCCACCGCCTGTCGCGTCGGCTATCCGAACTAACCGATGCGACAGATACGCAAGTTCCGGAACGTGATGTGATTGAAGATGCCCAGCGTGTCATCGAAACCCTTGTGAGCGTTTGCCGCATTCACAATGCCCAAGAAGATGACATTTACGAAGCGGCAGCCGCCCAGTAGCGGATGCGCCGCGTTGCCTTTGAAATAGCCCGCAGCGCGCTCTGGCACCGCGCGCGCAATTGATCCAGATCATGGGATCACCTTCGTTAATCGTGAACCATGCAAGATGCAGGAAACACGACTGGACAGCCTTTGAGGATCAACATCATGAAGACTCTTTTGTTTGGATGGGTCGCCGCAATTGCCTTTGCTGGACAGGTCAGTGCGCAAGAAACGAAATATGGCGCAGCACTTTACGAACATTATTGCACGACCTGCCACGGTACAGGCGCGTTAGGGGATGGAGAGATGGTGCCATTTCTGACGTTGGCAGTGCCGGACCTGACCCGGCTATCAGAGCGCAATGATGGAGAGTTTCCGATGGGCCAAGCCATCAAAGTGATCGACGGGCGAACCAAGCTGCGGGGGCATATTGGACCGATGCCATATTTTGCGCCGCTGTTTGCGCGCGAGACCGTTGATACTTGGGACGAGTACGATTCAGTCGTGGACGCAAACGGTCGCATTTTGTTGTTGGCCAAATACCTTGAGTCGATCCAGACGGTCGATGACACCACGTCCGATTAGGGATGCTTTGCCGCCCGGATCCTATCTTCCCTTGTCCGCGGTTAACGAACCTGAACTTGGATCCGAGAGGGCGGGGCCCATGTTGACCCTCGCCCTCAGTCTCGGATCTGGCTGCGTTGCGATGTCGTTAGCGTGAGAACATCACCGGCAGTTCGGAATGCCTTAAAAGATCGCGCGTGGCGGCACCGATCACGAAATCATATGCCCGGGAATGGCCAAAGGCCCCGATCGCGATCATGTCCGCACCCTTTGCAAAGGCTTCCTTATTGAGGGCCGCAGCGACGCCGGGCTGTTCCTATGTCTTGTACACCAACGTCGTGTCGATCCCGTGGCGGGCAAAGGCAGCCGCCAGATCAATCGACGTGGCATCACGATTCGCATCGCGACTGCTGTCATTGATCCGCAAGATATGGGCGGTGTCGCCTTTCTGAAGAACGGCTAGTGCATCATGGACGGCCCGCGCGGCTTCGCGTGTTCCGTTCCACCCAATCAAGATCGAACGTCCCAACGTATCCCCATCAAAAGTCGGCGGGACGACGATCACCGGCCTTCCGGCATCCCTGATCACCGTTTCGACAAGGTGCACATGGGCAGCGTTGTCACTGTCTGACCCGGCGGCGGCCATTAGGACAATAGCCGCACATCGCGCGCTTTCAACGATGCGGTAGGCAGCCATTTCGGTTTCACTTTTGAGCAGACGCCATTCAGAGACAAAATCCTCTGCCTGTGTGTGTCGCTCGAAGATTGCCTTCAGCGCGTCCGATTGTTCCGTCTGTGACGCACCGTAGGTTTCGTAGACCGCATCCGAAATGTGCATGGCGATGCCTGGATAGACCATCAGCGCTTCGACGGTGTGCAGTCCGATAAGATGCGCGTCGTGGCGGCGCGCGAGAATGCTGGCAGCACGCATTACTTTGTCCGCGCTGGTGTTGTCGGTGAGGCAGGCAATGATGGTCTTGATCGTCATGGTTTGGTCCTACTTATTCTCGAGGGTAATGGATTCTGCGGTGGCACGGATCCCGTGAACAGTTGGAATCCGTGCGGTGATCAAGCCCCCGTGATGTCGATCTTTCTGGCCGTCCCTGCGACATTGGCAGGTTTCGCGATACGCAGTGTCAGGATGCCGCCCTCGAATTTTGCGTCAACTTTTCCATCCTTGGGCGCGAACCCTAACGGTAGTGCCGACGGAAGATGCCGAAGCTGCGCTCGACGTGATGCCAGTCCTTGCCACGATCTTCTCGCGTATCGCTCTTTTGTCCTTTCAGGATCAGCGTTTCGTCCGCAATCGAAACATCCAGATCTTCGGGTTTCACACCCGGCATCTCTGCTGTGATTTCGCCTGCATCCTCGGTTTCAGCGATGTCGAGCAGCGGCATAACCTTGTGATCGGCGCCCAGCGGTGTCGCATTGAAACGATCGAACATGCGGTTTAATTCTGTCTGGAACGATTGGATCAAGGGCCATCCGACCGGCTCTGCGGATGCCTTGGGCGTTTGATTCTTTTTCGACATATCAACGACCTCTGTTCTGAATATGTGCTTGGCCTTCGTGGGCCCTGGCAGGCTTACGCTGGAGTCGACCTTCCCACCTGATCCCGATCAACTGGCAGGCAGGCGAAAGACTGCACACTCTTCATAACGCTCGATCAGAAGAGGAGGCGATGATGGCATTAAAAAGCATGCTGATTGCGGGATTCTTGGTTGCCGTGGCAGGGCCAGGTTTTGGTGAGACGGCAGACCGTATGATCGGTGGCGATGTCTTGCGTGTCGGTGAAACAACTGTGCCCTTAGAGGCTTCACGGGATGTTTTAGCCGCTGGTGCAACTGTGTCGCTCGACGGCGCAATAGCGCAGGATACCCATGCAGCCGGATTTGACGTCGACGTAGATGCGACAACAGGCGGCGATCTTTTCGCCGTGGGGTTTTCGGTTAACCTGCGCGGGTCCGTCGGTGGCGACCTGACTGCGTCTGCTTTCAGTGTCAGAACCGGACCCCGGGCCGAAGTCGGGGGCAACGCCAGATTGGCGGGAGGTCGCGTTACGATTGATGGTCCTATATTGGGGGCACTGGTTGCGGCTGGCGGCAAGGTAACGCTCAATTCCGAGATCGCTGGAGACGTGCTGCTTGCCGGCGAAACGCTGACGTTCGGTCCGGGTGCACGTATTGGCGGGACGCTGACCTATTCCGCACCTGCGCCTATGGATATTCCAGAACGTGTTGTTTCTGCTGATCGCGTCACCTTCGAGCCTTATGAACGTGGCGAGATGATGAACAGATCGTACGAAATGTGGTCTGACTGGGAATATCCGGTGCTGCCGACCTTCTTGTCGTGGTTAAGCGGTTTTCTGGTCGCCCTTGGATTCTTCGTCGTGATCGGCGCGCTGTTTCTTGCGCTTGCCCCAAAGCAGGTTCGCCATCTGCGCCGCACCATCGACGCCCGTCCCGGAATGGCACTGCTGTCCGGCGTGATCGGTTTGTCAGTGTTAATCGGACTAATCCCCATCAGTGCGCTGACAGTCGTGGGCATCCCACTCGTGCCAATTGTTTTGCTGGCCACGGTGGTCGTCTGGACACTGGGATACATACTCGGGGCTTATGTCCTGGCGATGCGGGCGATGCGCGGCCTTGGCGGTGCCGAGAATCCAGAGATCTGGATGCGACTGCTAGCTTTGGTGATCGGTGTGACGATCATCGCGCTGCTGAACTACATCCCGGTGCTGGGCTGGATGACAAATTTCGCGCTGGTCCTACTCGGTGTTGGCGGGATGACGACGGCGCTATTCGAACGCCTGGTAGGGAATGCTGGCCCTGCGACGGACGTCGACCACGGGCCCATGGAACGCGATAAGGAATAGGAGGACATCATGTCTACTCAGGGATTGGAAGTGATCGATCATACGGTGCAGCTGACACACGAATGGATCAACGAATTGCGCGAGCGTCTGGATTGGGACAGCAGTCGGGATGCGGCGCGTCTCTTGCGGGTGACGCTGGCGATCCTTCGTGATCATCTGCGGCATGAAGAAGTCGCGCAATTGTCCGCGCAGATGCCTCTGCTGATCCGGGGCATGTTCTTCGAGGGCTGGCAGCCAGCCCATACGCCGGTGCGCGACAGAAAGGCAGAGCACTTCGTTGCAGCGATCGAAGAGCGGATCGGTGAGGTACGCGACTGGCGGGGTCAGCAAGACATTGTTGCCGTGTTCCGGACCCTTAATAGCAAGATTTCAGAGGGCGAAGTCCGGGATGTCAAAGCGGGCCTTCCGCGGGCGATCCGCGACATGTGGCCGGATTGAGGGCGCAAGATCGTGGAAATGGATATGGTCAACGAACTGACGATTGAGCCGGGGTACCTGCGCCGTCTGATATCTAAGCTCGACTTTGTACATTATGCGGCGAAGCAGAGTGCCTCTGCCATGCGCACGATGCGGTCGGGCGGGCGGATACGTCGACGTCTCGCTATCTTCTGTCGCATCCCAGGGCAGCCGACAATATCGCCACCGGCCTGGAAGAGCTAGGTTACGACCACATCCTTCGTGACGGCGCCTGTTGGTTCAGCTAGGGCCCTAATCAGTGGCTTGTGCGGCGTCGATCAGTGCCTGCATGTCCTGCACCAGGACAATCTGCGGCGTTTCCAGCGTGATCGTCCCGTGTTTGCGCAGAATGCTTAGTGATCGGCTGATGGTTTCGATGGTCAGGCCCAGAAAATCGGCAATATCTGCACGGCTCATCGGAAGTGAAAAAGTCGTGTAATTGCCGACAGGTGTGCCGGTGCGATGGGACAGAACAATAAGAAAAGAAGCGACCTTCTCCATCGCGGATTTGCGGGCGAGCATCATGAAATGGTCCTGCATGGCGCTAATTTCGCGCAGTGCAGCGCGAAGAAGACGCTGATGCGTCTCGGGATCGCCCTCGCCATCCTCAAGGTTCTGGCGCCGATGGGCGACAATCTCTGCGGTTGCGATGACGTCACAATCGGTATGGTGCTGATCGCCGTTGGGAAAGCCGATGATATCGCCCGGCAGGCCGAAGGCGATGACTTGCCGCCGACCATTTTTCAAGACCCGCGTCAGGCGCAGGACCCCTGACTTAACCTCATAGACATGGGAGGCTTTGTCACCTTCACGAAAAAAATGCGTGCCCGTTTCATGTCGCCTTTGGTTCAACACGGTGACTTTGGATTGGCATGGAAGCTTGGTGCCGGACACCATAAATGCGGGTGCTTGTTCGGTCGAAAGTGTTACATACATGGTGCTTCCCCCTGTTGGTTTCACACACACTTTCACGTTGCATAGTCGCGTCCGGACACGCGCTTACGTATCGGAATGTATTGATTTGTATCTTTCCGCCCCGAAAAGAGTGGCGTATTGATAGTTTTAGAAGATCTGGCTATCGTTGGGCGAGTTCAATGGATTGCTGCCATGGTCCAACAAAAGGTTCTTGTCGTCGATGACGACCCAAAAATAAGCGCACTTCTTCGGCGATGCCTTGAAGTGGACGGATTTTCAGTTGTTGAAGCAGAAGATGGCGAAGGTGTACGCCGTGCATTCGACGACGACCTGCCCGATCTTGTGACGCTTGATCTCAATCTGGGGGCAGAGGATGGCCTCGACATTGCGCGATATATCCGTCGTAGTTACGACGTTCCAATCATGATGGTGACTGGAAAGGATGACGTAATAGACCGCGTCGTGGGTCTGGAACTGGGCGCGGACGATTACCTGACAAAACCGTTTCATGTTCGCGAGGTTTTGGCCCGCGTGCGCGCAGTCCTGCGTCGGACCGAAGGCCGCACCAACAGACAGGCCAGTCAGATTTCTGATGCCTCGGAAAGCAGTGCCTTGCTTTATCTGGATGGCCTTACTGTAGACCTTGAACGATTGGTGCTGACCGACCGCAACGGCAAGGACTGTGATCTGACGACTGCTGACTTCAGGTTGCTATCAGCCTTTCTACAAAACGCTAAACGATCCTTGTCGCGGGACCGCCTTATGGATCTGATCGATGGGCCCGACTGGGTGCCGCTGGATCGCACCATCGACAATCAGGTCGCCCGCCTTCGTAAGAAGATCGAAAGGGACCCGGCGCGCCCGTTGCTGATCAAATCGGTGCGCGGCATTGGATACATGCTGACCGAAAGCCCAGTAGGGCAGGAGGCATCGTCAAGTTATCGGCCCTTCTGGCAGCGAAAGCCGGGGCGCTAGATCTCAGGCTGCCCTTCAACTCACGCGTGATGTCGTCCCAAATCCAGTGGGCATCGGCTCTGGTCTGGCGATAGGCATCGGCTGAAAGTGCATGGCGGCGCGGACGGAAGACGGTTTGGACC
>JAGXIQ010000106.1 GCA_024635625.1 Loktanella sp.
CTGACTGCCCTGCCTGCGTGATGGAGTGGGTGATAGTGTCCACCATTAATAGTGGACATCTTGAGGTTGGTGATGGCGGGGAAGAAGGGTTTGAAGAAGCGGGTCTGGTCTGATGACGAGAAGCGCACGATTTGCGCGCAGGCGTTGACGGCTGGCGTTTCGGTTGCACAAGTTGCACGGCGCTATGCGATGAACGCGAACCTAATTTTCAAGTGGCTGAAGGATCCCCGGTTCGCGCCGAGAGAGGGGCGTATCTTTGCTGGACGTGCATTCGCTGCGGCGTTTCAAGGACGACCTGCACGCTTTGGATGCCGACAACCAACCGGCCTACGACACGCCCTATACCTTCATCGAACCCAATTTCGGCAAAAGCTTTCTGGCGCCGCAAAAATGGTTTGGGGGCCGCAAACTTGGGGGGCCAACGTACAAAAGCGGCTCGTCGCAACATCCGGAGGATGATCCCTCCGGCGGTGAGGGTCTGATCAAATATGTCTATGAGACGATTCGCAACTCGCCGATTTGGGAGACCAGCCTGCTGATCATTCTCTACGATGAGCACGGCGGATTCTATGACAGCGTCAAACCGGGCTGCGCCGTGACACCAGAGCCGGACGACGCGCAAACCGTGCCTCATGTCAATCCGCGCGGCTTTGGCTTTGATCAATACGGCGTCCGGGTACCTGCAGTTGTCGTGTCGCCACTGATCCCGAAGGGAACCGTGGATCACACCGAATATTGCCATGCATCGGTGCCCAAAACACTGGAGTCCTGGCTGGACATGCCCGCTCTGACAGCTCGCGATGCCGCGGCGCATGGAGTCGGCCAACTTCTCAGCCTTGATGCGCCGCGCGATGACGCTGATTGCCCTCGACAGCTACCCGATCCTGCCAAGTTCGAAATGAAGGGGCAGCCCAAGACAACGCTGGCGGATTCGGAGATCAAAAACCTGAAACTGCCGGCACTCGGTAACGTGATCGGTTTCCTCTACTTTTTATTAAAGCACGAATTCGAAAAACTCGGTTGCGGCGAAGAGGCAGAACAGAAAGTCAAGAAGAAGCTAAGCGAGATAAGCGATCACGGACAGGCCAGCGACTTGGCAAAGGAGGCCTTCAAGGAAATCGAAGAGGCTTCCAGATCCAAGCAATAAGGTCAGGGCTTCGGTAACGTGATCTGGAGTTGGCCACCGGGCACGAAGACACAGTCCGGGCCGATGCCAAACCGGAAGACGCCGGGTCATTCGTCTGATGCCCGTAGAACGCTGGCGCTTTGGCGCTACGATTACAACAATCCCTCTCGTACATGCTTCGCATACACTGCCGGGGGCACTGTCAGAGGAAACCTGCTTGAGGCGGGCAGGGCGGACCCGTAGCGTTGGGGAACGAAAAAGCACAGTCCCTTTCGCTACTTTAAGACATCGACATGGGCATCGTCGCACTAACCTTCGTCGCACGATGTCGACAAAGTCACCCAACCGGTTTGAAGGTAGGCCCATATTAAGGCAGCTATAGATAATTACTTGCCGGTTTACTGATAAAAATCAGTAACTTGTGGCGAAACCATGGCAGCCCGTAGGACAGCCAGCTCGATGCGCTTGTGCGCGGAGCCTCGGAATTCACGGGTCCGTGGCCGACGATTTCGGTTTGGCATGGCGACAGCGATACAACTGTCGACAATTCCAATGCCCGCTCGATCGTCCGGCAGTGGCAGAAGATCCACAAGGTCGAAGGACCGCCGACACGCGTCGAGACGGTCGGTAGTGTTGTAGTAGCCTTTGAGCAGCCTCAGCGCCAAATTTAACGCAAGACCTCACCTCTACAAATAGCACCCAATGCGCTCAAAGCGGGATTTAATATTTGTTTTTAAAGAGTTCGGATGGTGCTGTGAGAGAGGATTGAACTCTCGACCTCACCCTTACCAAGGGTGTGCTCTACCACTGAGCTACCACAGCATCCGTGGCGGGGAATTAGCGGACCTCGTCGTGGGGTGCAAGCCCTCTCTGGACGGAAAATGCAGCAAAGGTTAGAAGCTTTTCATGACCGACAATTCAAAGATATCCGGCAGTCCGCGAAAACCTGCACCCGCGTCGCGCGAAGATCGCTTGAAGGCTGCGCTAAAGGCCAACATGGCTAAACGAAAAGCGCAGGCCAAGGCGCGCGCATCGGATGCGGATCCGACCACAACGGACGACTAAAGCCGTACCCGTGGCTGGCCCTGCGGCGCTGGACGTGGCCGTGCAGGCGCTGTAACACGTCCACCAACAGGCCGAGCCAGGAAAGATCGCATACATGGATTCCATCGTCGTTACGGGTGGCAAACCCCTGCAAGGTCAAATCGCCATCGCAGGGGCCAAGAATGCCGCCCTAGCCTTGATGCCAGCGACACTGTTGTCAGAGGAGCCGCTGACACTGACCAATGCGCCGCGCCTGTCGGACATCAAAACGATGACAGCGCTGCTGCAATCGCTTGGGGTCGAGGTGACGTCGATGCAGGACGGCAAGGTGCAGGTGTTGTCGAGCCATGACATGACATCGACGACTGCGGACTACGAGATCGTGCGCAAGATGCGGGCGTCTAACCTTGTGTTGGGGCCGCTGCTGGCTCGGCACCATCAGGCTATCGTATCGCTGCCGGGTGGCTGCGCCATTGGCGCGCGGCCAATGGATATTCACGTGACAGCGTTAGAAGCAATGGGCGCGCAGATCGATCTGCGTGACGGCTATCTGCATGCAAAGGCCCCCGGTGGTCTGAAGGGCGCGCGGGTGCCGCTGCGCTTTGCCTCTGTCGGTGCAACAGAGAACGTGTTGATGGCAGCAACTTTGGCCAAGGGTACTACGATTATAGAGAACGCCGCGCGCGAGCCGGAGATCGTCGATCTAGCCCAATGCCTTCGCCGCATGGGCGCACAGATTGAAGGCGAGGGAACCTCTACCATTACGGTGCAGGGCGTCGACAGTCTGGGGGCTGCAACGCACCCGGTCGTGACCGACCGGATCGAGCTTGGCACTTACATGCTAGCACCCGTGTTCTGCGGTGGAGAGGTCGAATGCCTTGGCGGGCGGATCGAACTGGTCGCGGCTTTTGCGGAAAAGCTGGATGCGGCAGGTGTTGATGTGACTGAAACTGTGGCGGGGCTGAAGGTTAAACTGCGTGGCGATCGGCCCAAAGCCGTTGACGTCGTGACCGAACCGTTTCCCGGCTTCCCGACAGACCTGCAAGCACAGATGATGGCCATGCTTTGCCTGGCGGCCGGAACCTCAGTCTTGGAAGAGAAGATTTTCGAGAACCGCTTTATGCACGCGCCTGAACTGGTACGCATGGGGGCGAATATCGAAGTGCACGGCGGGCATGCTACCGTGCACGGCGTCGATAAACTGAAAGGCGCCCCAGTCATGGCGACTGATCTGCGGGCCAGTGTCTCGCTCATTCTTGCTGGCCTCGCGGCAGAAGGTGAGACGATCGTGAATCGTGTTTATCACCTTGATCGCGGCTATGAGCATGTCGAGGATAAACTGGGCGGCGTGGGCGCAAAGATTGAACGGGTGCAAGGCATATGACCGACGCAAGATTTGAAGACGGCGTGGACCGCCCTCTCGCTTTGATGGCGCGCGATGCCGAAGACCTGCAGGTGATTTCTGCGCTGGCGCAAGACGCGGTGTTTCCGGCCTCTGAAATGCGCTGGACACCAGCGGATCGCCGTTTTGCGATATTGCTGAACCGCTTTCGCTGGGAAGACGCAGCGAAAGCTGATGGCCGCCGCGATTTCGAGCGGGTGCAGACCGTGCTGCTGATTGAGGACGTCATGGCCGTGCGGTCGCAAGGCGTTCCTAAGGGCGATGCAGATACGATCCTGTCTTTGCTAACACTGGAGTTTCGGCCCGGTGTCGACGGCACCGGCGAGGTCATAATGACCTTGGCGGGGGACGGTGTGATTTCATGTGCTGTCGAGGCGCTGGAAATTGTGCTGCGCGACGTGACCCGGCCCTATATTGCGCCATCGCGTAAGGCACCGCGACATCCAGACTAGTTGCAGTCGCTGGATCAAAAGATTTTATGCCTCCGGCGGGGATATTTCTGACGAGAAGAAGGTCAGGACCACGCCGCAGTCAGAGGAAAAGACATGCCACAGTTTCTGGACGCGCAAAGCGCTGATTTCGAAATACAGTTTCGGGCGCTGCTAAATGCCAAGCGCGAGGACAGCCCCGACGTAGATGACGCGGTGGCTGCGATTATTGCAGATGTACGGGCCAGGGGAGATCAAGCGTTGATTGACCTGACTGCTAAGTTTGATCGCCTGACGCTGACATCGGATCGACTGCGTATTTCCAGCGCAGAAGTGGACGCCGCCTGCGCCGAGGTAAATGCAGAAGACCGCGCTGCCTTGGAATTGGCTGCGACGCGCATCCGCGCCTATCATGCGCGTCAGATGCCGGAGGATCAACAGTGGACTGACGACGCCGGCGCGAGCCTTGGCTGGCGCTGGACGCCGGTGTCGGCGGCTGGTCTTTATGTGCCCGGTGGTTTGGCAAGCTATCCGTCAAGCGTCTTGATGAACGCGATTCCTGCCAAGGTCGCAGGGGTGGCACGTCTTGCTATGGTCGTACCGACACCGGATGGGGTGCTTAATCCACTGGTCCTGTTGGCGGCGCGGATCGCTGGAGTGGATGAAATCTATCGTATCGGTGGTGCGCAGGCGATTGCGGCGCTTGCGTATGGCACAGAAACGATTGCGCCGGTGGATAAGATTACGGGGCCGGGAAATGCCTATGTCGCGGCGGCGAAGCGGCGTGTATTCGGCAAGGTCGGTATCGACATGATCGCTGGCCCGTCCGAAATTCTGGTGATCGCTGACGCTGACAACGATCCCGACTGGATTGCCTTGGACTTGCTAAGCCAAGCCGAGCACGACGAAAACGCGCAATCAATTCTGATTACGACTGATGCAAGCTTTGGTCAGGCTGTGGCAGACGCTGTTGAAAAGCGGCTACAAACGCTGGAAAGACGCAAGATTGCAGGGGCCAGTTGGCGCGATTTCGGGGCGGTCATCACAGTGCCCAATCTTGAGACTGCCGTGATCTTGTCAGATCGGATCGCTCCGGAGCATTTAGAGCTTTGCGTGGCAGACGCCGAAGGCTTGAGTTCGCGGATTGCCCACGCTGGGGCGATCTTTATCGGTGGGTGGACGCCAGAGGCGATCGGTGACTACATTGGGGGACCCAATCACGTGCTGCCCACGGCCCGGTCGGCACGGTTCTCTAGCGGATTGTCAGTGATGGATTTTATCAAGCGCACGACACTTGCTCGCATGACGCCCGAGGCGCTCTCTGCCATTGGGCCGGCGGCAGCACGTCTGGCCCGATCCGAGAGCTTGGAAGCGCATGGATTGTCCGTGCAGGCCCGCCTTGACCAGTTGAATCGCACATGACCCGTATCATCGCGATTGCGCTGGACGACACTGGCTTGCCCGCACCCTCGGCTGAGATCGCGCAAGAACGCAAAGTCGCGATTTTCGATCTGCTGGAGGATAACAGTTTTGTTCTGCCCCCACGCGAGGATCGTGATGTGCCGCCGGGGCCTTACCGATTGGAACTGTCGATCCGTGATCGGCGGTTGGTTTTCGATGTCACCGATGAGGGATTGGGTGAGGCGGGTGCCTTTCATCTGTCGCTGGGACCGTTTCGGCAGGTTGTGAAGGACTACTTTCAAATTTGTGAAAGCTACTTTGACGCGGTCAAGACCATGCCCCCTAGTCAGATCGAGACAATCGACATGGCCCGGCGCGGCATCCACAACGAAGGCGCGCGTGTGCTTCAAGAGCGTTTGGAGGGAAAGGCCGAGGTTGATATCGACACTGCCCGTCGTCTGTTCACGCTGATCTGCGTTCTGCATTTTGGCGGGTGACTGCGAAATAAGGTCGGCGGCCTTACCGCAGTCCGTCCTATTCTGTTGCGACCATAATGCCGTGCGGTCCCCCATGGCAGAAGGCATCATGAAGAAGCTTTACGGCACGCGGGCCTACATCCAGTCCGTCGGCGTAAACAACGACATGGAGATTGACGGTTTTGCCATTGCCGTCTGTGAAGAGATCGGGGTTGAACTGCACCGACACCGTTCCCGCAGTTTTGACGAGATGGAACAATGGGGTGACGATCTGTCGTCCTTCGATTTGGTCCTCGCTTTGTCGCCAGCGAGTCAGCGGCGTGCGCTTGATCTGACACAGTTCTATCACTTGGACGTAGAATACTGGCCTGTGCTTGATCCCACTGGCATGGCCGACGCCCGCGAGGAACGTATGGCGTTGTATCGTCAAACCCGAGACCAGATCATCGCCCGGCTGATAGAACGCTTTGGACCGCCACCCACGCAGAATTAAGCGGCGTCATCGTGGCCAAGGCCAAAGCTGGCAATACGTCAGCTTAGAAAAGGTCTTGCCTGCGGCGGGATAGAGCAAAGCCGTGGCCACTTTTATTACGACACGTCAGCCCAGTGCTTTCGGACCGGCAGGTGATATCACCAAGTTTACCAGTTTCGCCGTATGGTGCTTTGTCCGTGTAGTTGACCCGTTTTGGTGGGCGACTGCAGCTTAGATGTGGCATGCCTGTGGCACCAAGGTTGAACGTATGCCCCCATGTGCCTGCGCATCCTGTCGGTTTGGGCTGCGCTGCTGGGCCAGATCTTTCGACAATGGTACACGTGATTTCGCTGACTTCGACGGCACCGTTGGGTAGTGCCCCGGGGCGTGGTGTAATTTGTTCTCCGGCTAGGACTTGAGCCGGTTTACAGGGCGGCGATTTGCGCCGTGTCCATGGTGCCATCTTCGCAGACGGCGGC
>JAGXIQ010000107.1 GCA_024635625.1 Loktanella sp.
GATCAGCATCCCTGAGCGCATCATCTCCATCGGACACCGCCAATGGGCTAAGGAGTTCTGATCCGCGCAGGTTGGTATTACCCAACATTTCCGACGCCGCTTTTGCCTTAACAGGGGAATAGTACATACCCTTCGTCCCCAACGAGAGAGAAAACTGCGAAGGAACTGCATCCATGACATGCGGGCGCAGTTGATCGATCATGCTAGCAGTGACGAATAGAGGATCCGCTGAAAGTTTGTTCGGTCGGGCATCCCAAGGCGCATCGGACATCGGCTCTCGAGAAAACCAGAGCAGGACCGTGCGCGGACCGATCTGATTAAGCATGTTGCGCATGCGTGCTACCCAGGCTTCCCGCAGTTCCGACACGACAATATCGAAGCGTTCGGGCGATCTTGCATACAACGACGTCAGCATGTGGCGCGTAAAAGTAAAATCCGAAAAATCGACATCAGAAAAGATCGCCTGCATTACGGTCGACGCCCGCAGAAAGCGGTCATCACGACGTGGATGCACCGAGTAAAATCGATTCGAAAGGTAGTTTGCACCCATCACCTGCACGACTGTGACGTCGGCATCATGACACGTTGCCATGATTGTCGGGTCATTCACAAAGGCATCAACGCCGCCGTTCACGCAGCCAAGGTTAACACACGTTTGACCAATTTCGCGTTCGACAAGCGCGGGCACGGGGCGGTCAATGAACTTTCCGAATGTCTCGGTCCCGCCAATGAAGGCGATATAGGGGCTATCCAGCCGCCGTTTTGGTCCGCGAAAGAATATCCGCGACAGGCTATAGCGGCAGGGCGCATAGTGAAGGCCAGCGCCGTCAATCTCATCATGCATCATCGGGTTCACCACAGATCGTTTATCGTCGTCCAGGGCAGATTCGCGGATTCGGATTTCGATTTCGCTAAGTTGCGTATTTGATCTCAATTTTATTGATTCTCGGTGCTTGAAGGCCTTACGGCCCGCGGCCTATGCTAAAAGTCAGTTCATCCAAGGGATCAGTGACATGACAATCGAACGGGTCGGTATCGTAGGTGCCGGGCAGATGGGGAACGGCATTGCGCATGTTTTTGCGGTCGCTGGATATGATGTGCTGCTGACCGATGTCAGTCAGGATGCGCTGGATCGTGCTGTCGCGTTGATTGATCGCAACCTGACTCGTCAGGTGACCCGCGACCTTATTGCAGACGACGTAAAATCGGCGGCAATGAAGCGGATCGTTACGACAGCAACGCTGACTGACCTCGGCCATACTGATCTAATCATCGAAGCCGCGACCGAGCGTGAGACGATCAAGCAGGCCATCTTCGAGGATCTTCTTCCACACCTGAAACCCGACACGATCCTCACGTCAAACACCTCTTCGATTTCTATTACGCGATTAGCGTCGCGCACGGATCGGCCAGAGCGGTTCATGGGGTTCCACTTTATGAACCCAGTGCCGATCATGCAGCTTGTCGAATTGATCCGCGGCATCGCCACGGACGAGGCAACGTTCAAAGCGTGCGAAGGCGTTGTGGAACGTCTTGGAAAAACCTCGACCGCGTCAGAGGATTTTCCGGCCTTCATTGTGAACCGTATTTTGATGCCAATGATCAACGAGGCGATCTATACCCTCTACGAAGGCGTCGGCTCCGTGCAGTCCATCGACACCTCGCTGAAACTGGGCGCGAATCATCCCATGGGGCCGCTTGAACTTGCCGATTTCATCGGATTGGACACATGCCTAGCGATTATGAACGTCTTGCATGACGGCCTCGCGGATACAAAGTACCGTCCCTGCCCACTGCTGACGAAATATGTCGAAGCTGGCTGGCTGGGCCGCAAATCACAGCGCGGCTTCTACGATTACCGCGGCGAGACGCCTGTCCCCACGCGCTGACCCAACGCCAGAGTCTGCGACCGCAACCAAGCCATGAGTGCACGCGGATCGGCAATACGAGATTGCATATCCGCAAAGGGAATGGCCTTGCCTATCACGGGCGCAAAATCGGTGTTTCGCGTCCGGACAACTTCGTGGAGCAGTAAACTCTGCCGGAGGAGCGGTGAAATCCGGTTTGCGATTTGGTAGGCGCGGGAGTTGGCGCCCGGAAAGAAACACGGCACGACTGTCGCACCGGACATGCGGATCATTTTGGCGGTGAAAACATTCCAGTCAGCTTCCACGACTGGCGCGAGAATGCTGGGTGCGTTGGCGACGACGCCAGAGGGGAACAATGCGACTAGGCCATCTTGCGCCAGATGATCCATCGCCGCGCGACGCATCTCTATCATGCGGGTCTGGGCGTCAGGCTGATGAGGGAATGGGACCGAAATCATGAAACGCGATGCCTCTGGGTCAAGCGACGTCAGTAGGGACCGGGACAGGATCCGATAGTCTGACCGCCTGCGACCGATCAGCTCTGCCAGTACCATGCCATCAACCATACCGTGCGGATGATTTGCCACCAGAACCACGGGCCCCTTGACCGGGATTTGCGCAATCTGATCGGAAGGTGTCAGGACTTTTATTCCTTGAGCCGCCAGCGTCGCAGTCCAGAAATCCTGACCACTGGCCGGACCGTTGCGTTCGTAGGCGCGGACCATCCGAATAACCGTGGCCTTACCGGTCAGCCATTCCACCGTACGAATTAAGGCCTGCCGAGCAGGGCTGTCAAACGATGACGCATAGCTAAGAGAGGCCCGATCATAAACGACAGGCACATCCTGTCTGTCGTTCCGCGTAGCTGTTGCGTCGGACTCAGTCACCTTCGCCGAACTTGTCATCGACCAGCGCAGTAATGGCATCCTTGAGGGCCTCCGCCTCCGGACCACTTGTCTCAACCTCAATCCAAGTGCCGTTCGTCGCGGCCAGCATCAAAAGCCCCATGATGCTGTCGCCCCCGGCCCGCATCCCGTCCTTGCTGACCACTGCACTAGCGTCATGTGCCTCCACGACCTCAACTAGCTTCGCCGACGCGCGGGCGTGCAAGCCCTTGATATTTTGTATTTTAATTCGGGTCTGCGCCATATTATAGGGGTCCGACTGAATGGGAATTGATGTAGCGGTGGGCGGCATCGATAGCCGCGGCGACTGCCTCTGGTACAGTTTTGTTGCGAGATTTTGCGAGTTTGATCAACATTGGCAAGTTTGCGCCGTACAAGATCCGTCGATTGGCTGGACTACAGGCCCGCAAGCTTAGGTTACTAGGTGATCCACCAAACATATCGGTGACGATCACGACGCCTGCGCCGGTATCGACAGCGTCAGCTGCATCGCAGATTTCGGTTTGCTTTGCGGCGCGATCATCATCGGGCGCAATAGCAATCGCGCAAATGCCATCCTGACGCCCGACGACGTGTTCCACGGCAGACAGGTATTCCCGTGCCAAATTGCCGTGCGCCACGATGACGATACCGATCAAGCGTTGTGTCCCCGCTCTGCGCCGACCCCGGTCCCGTCGCGGCGTTCCATTTCTCGATGACGTTTAGACACGGGCCAGCCGTCCTGCGCAAGAGATGCCGCCAGTCTTTCGGCCATGACCACGGACCTGTGTTGCCCTCCGGTACAGCCGAACCCGATGGCCAAATGCCCGCGCCCCTCTTCCTTGTGTGCTGGCAAAACCAGATCAATCAGGCTTTTGATTTGCGACAGAAATGCGTCAAAGCGCGGGTCGCCCCCGACATAGGCTGCCACGTCAGCGTTGCGGCCATCTTTGGCACGCAATGTGGCGTCCCAATGCGGATTTCGCAAAAAGCGGCAATCAAAGACCATATCTACCCCGCGCGGTAGGCCGCGCTTGTAGGAAAAGGATTGGACCGAAATTCCAAGCAACTTGCCCTCACCCGGGGCAAACGTCCGATCAATCTCTGCCCGCAGATCATGTGGGCTCCAACCCGAGGTATCCAACAGTACGTCGGCACGGGCCCGGACAGGCGCTAAAAGCTCTTTTTCGGCTGCTATACCGACCAAAGGCGGGCCAGCTGGGGCAAGTGGATGATGTCGTCTGGTTTCCGAGTAGCGCCGGATCAGCGTGTCATCATCAGCTTCCAGATAAAGTACCTGCGCAGCCTGCCCCATTGCCTGCGTCAATCCGTCGATGGCAAGGATCAAAGCGTCGGTGCTGAAGTCGCGGTTGCGCACGTCCAAACCCAAGGCCAGCGGCCCTGTCGTCGCACCGTCTAAAAGCCGCGGTAGAAGGGAAAGGGGCAAATTGTCGATCACCTCGAAGCCCAAATCCTCTAACGCATTAATCGCAGTCGACCGGCCAGCGCCGGATGGCCCTGTGACAAGAAGAATGCGGGGGGTCACCACATCAGTCGTGGAACCACGTTCAAGGATCATCAGGCTGCCCTGCCATTTCGCAGATACTGCATAAGCGCTGCCGCAAACACTACCCCGGAAGACGGGTGAAGCAAAGGCAGTGTGCAACCCAAGACAGTGTCGTGGCGCAACGGTGGCAGCCGTGCTTCGGAGGCGGCGTCCAGATCGACGATGCAAAACACTGGTACTGGTCCTGACGGGCGTGCGCGCAACAATCCCACGCCACGCGCTTCGATTAAACCGCGCAACGCTGACGGGCAACTCGCATAGATTGTATGGCGCCGTCGTTTAAGAATGACCTGATCATCAGCGACAAGATCGGCCCCGAAGGCCATCATCTGCAAAGCAAGTGCTGATTTCCCCGATCCCGAGGAACCTCGTATTAGGGCACCGCGCCCATTCACCGATACGGCTGTGGCGTGCACGGTCAAATGGCCTTCCACGTCCTAGACCGGAAGGCCCACGACAAAGCGCGCGCCTAAAGGGTCTGAAGTCACATCGACTTCCGTCGGGCGAATGTTTTCAGCCCAGATCACACCGCCATGCGCCTCAACGATCTGCTTGCTTATCGCCAGTCCAAGACCAGAGTTGTTTCCAAATTGTCCTTCTGGGCGTTCGGAATAGAACCGCTTGAAAATTTTGGTCAGCGCACCGTCCGGAATACCCGGCCCGGTATCCTCGACGACGATCAACACCCGGTTTTCCCGCCGGCGGGCCCACACCCGTATCGCGTCGCCCTCTTCGCAAAACGAGATTGCGTTTGTGATAAGATTGACAAAAACCTGCGCAAGACGTCCTTCAAGTCCCTGAACCATCAGCGGCTGGTCTGGCAGGTCAGAGATGTACTCCACCCCCTTCACGCCAGCTTCACGCCCAAGAAACTCGTTCAGGTTGCCCAGCATATTAAGCAGGTCGAAAGTTTCCTCTTCTTCCTTCACCAATTCCGAATCCAATCGGGACGCGTTCGAAATATCGCTGACAAGTCGATCTAAACGCCGCACGTCGTGTTCGATCACCGCCAGCAGTTTTTCGCGATGTTCTTCCTTCTTCACAATGCGCAGCGATCCAACCGCTGACCGCAAAGAGGCGAGTGGGTTCTTGATTTCGTGAGCGACATCAGCGGCAAACTGTTCATTGCCCTCAATTCGCTCGTAAAGAGCCTGAACCATACCACGCAATGCGCCAGACAGGCGTCCGATCTCGTCCGGGCGCCCAGTCAGGTCCGGGATACGTACCCGCGTCGGGGACATTTTTCGCGCGTTCTTGTCGCGCCCCATTTCGGCAGCCGCCGCTAAATCCGCCAGAGGATTGGCGATTGTCGATGCCAGGATAAGGCTCAGAATCACGCTAACAGCCATACTAACAATAAAGAGGCGTAATACCTGTTCGCGCTCGCGACTGACCAACGCATCAAGCTCTCCAGCCGCGCTGGAAATCGAGACTACACCAACCGCATTGCCGTTCTGTTCAATCGGACTCATGACGACGAAATTGGTGCCCTGCGCCGTCTGTAAGGCCCGCACTTCTGAACCGTCAGTTAAAACCTTGGCAATTTCGGCCGCCGTTAACACTTGCGCATCAGCCAATGGCGGCACCACGGGCGCCACAACGTTTCGAACAGCTGTCCAAGCGCGCGAAAGGGCGTCAGTTATGGCCGTCGCACCACTATCACGCTGAATACTTGCGACAATCGCCCCGCCAGTCGCAGTTGCAACGACCAGTCCAGATGGACTGTAGACGCTGACCTCTATCCCACCGCGAAGTTTCATGTCGGTAAGTGTCCGCGCCACGTCAATACCATCGCCAGTCAGAAGGTCGACGGGGGCCGTCAGGGGCATTCGCGCTTCTAGAACATTGGCGATCAATTCCGCCTCGTTCACCAAGCCATTCGTCCGCTGATACGCCAAGTTGTCACGCGATGGATTCAGGTACAGGACACCCGACACTAATAAAATCATCGCCAATAGATTGAATGTGATGATTTTACGCGCAATCGGAGAAGAGCGAAGATTGACGAGCCGCCGCGTCTTGCGCTGCCGCATCATCTCTTGGTCGGACGCCGATTGCGGCGCAACCCAGTCATCACCCAGAACCAATTCAGGTTCGTTCCGCGCGGCACGCCGCACGGACTTTAGGTCACGTACATCGATATGGCGGGCCGCATCGGTCATCGTCAGGCTTCGTTGTATCGGTAGCCGATGCCGTACAGCGTCTCAATCGCCGCAAATTCCTCATCAGCCTGACGCATCTTTTTGCGGAGGCGCTTGATGTGGCTGTCGATGGTACGGTCATCGACATAAATCTGGTCATCATAGGCGACGTCCATCAACTGGTCGCGCGACTTCACGAAACCTGGACGCTGCGCCAATGCCTGCAGCAAAAGGAATTCGGTGACGGTCAGCGAAACGTCATTCCCCTTCCATTTCACCGCATGGCGCAACGGGTCCATCGTCAGATCGCCACGGACCATGACTTTGGTTTCTTCAGTCTCTTCTACGACTTCGCCACCGATCACGTCCTGCCGACGCAACAGCGCACGAATACGCTCTACTAGAAGTCGCTGGCTGAAGGGCTTTTTGACGTAATCGTCAGCGCCCATGCGCAACCCTAGAACTTCGTCGATTTCGTCATCCTTGGACGTCAGAAAGATCACAGGCATAGAGGTTTTCTGCCGCAGTCGCTGCAACAAATCCATACCATCCATGCGCGGCATCTTTATATCAAGCACGGCCATGTCGGGCATACGCTTGTTAAATGCATCGAGGGCTGACTGCCCATCGTTATAAGTTTCGACTTCAAAGCCTTCGGCTTCTAGCGTCATCGCCACAGACGTCAGAATATTTCTGTCGTCGTCTACTAGTGCGATCTTGGCCATGGGTTTTCCCCTATTGCTCGATTGTTGTTATTACCTGCTTTTGCGGGAATCTTTCGTCCGTTTACCCCGGCGAATCAAGCCTTCATCGCGAATCAACTCTCCATCCGTGCCTTATTTGCGCCAGAAAACCCAAAGGAATGGCTAATGGGTCACAATCTTGCGCGAGGTACCGATTTGGTTGCGCTAACATGTCGCTGGTTGCGCTAACGTCGCAAATCCGGGCTGTTCGGTCGTAAAAACATGGTGCTAAGAGGGATGTAGGCCACTGTCGGCCACGACCCAAGGAGCGCACCCATGGACCATGGAACGGTCAACCCCGCGATGAAACTTGAAGATCAAGGCATCACTGGCGTGGGTGCGGTCTATTATAATCAGTCCGAGTCAGACCTACAGATTGCCGCAGTTGCCAACGGTGAAGGCATCGACGGCAAAGGTGGCACCTTCTTGGTGACGACGGGCAAACACACGGGCCGTTCGCCGAAGGATAAGTTTGTCGTGCGGACGCCCGACGTCGAAGATACGATCTGGTGGGACAACAACCCGCCGATGGATCCGGCCAAGTTCGACGTGCTTTACGCCGATATGCTCGCGCATATGAAAGGCGGCAGCGCCTATGTGCAGGACCTCTTTGGTGGCGCAGACCCGGCCTACCGCCTCGATGTAAGGGTTGTTACGGAACTGGCGTGGCATGGCCTATTCATACGCCATCTGTTGCGCCGCCCTGCCGCGACCGAGCTTGCAAGCTTTGCGCCTGAATTCACGATTATTAACCTGCCCAGCTTTAAGGCTGATCCAGCCAGACATGGCTGTCGGTCAGAGACCGTCATCGCGCTGAATTTTGAAAAGAAGCTGATTCTGATCGGCGGCACTGAATATGCTGGCGAGAACAAAAAATCTGTCTTCACCCTGTTAAACTATTTGCTTCCGGAAAAGGGCATCATGCCGATGCACTGCTCTGCCAACCATGCGACCGATAATCCCGTCGATACAGCCGTCTTCTTTGGCCTGTCCGGCACAGGTAAAACGACACTATCTGCTGATCCGTCCCGCACCCTGATCGGCGACGACGAACATGGCTGGTCCGACCGCGGCGTCTTCAACTTTGAGGGCGGTTGTTACGCAAAGACAATCAACCTGCGCGCCGAAGCTGAACCCGAAATTTACGCTACTTGCTCTATGCCGCACACGGTTATCGAGAACATGGTGCACGACCCCGAAACGCTGGAACTCGACTTTGACGATACAAGCCTAACGGCAAACATGCGCTGCGCGTACCCGCTGGAATATATCTCAAACGCGTCCGACACTTCTCTTGGTGGGCATCCAAAGAATATCATCATGTTGACCTGTGATGCCTTCGGCGTCCTGCCCCCGATCAGTCGCCTGACACCCGCGCAGGCAATGTATCACTTCCTCTCCGGCTTCACGTCGAAAGTCGCCGGGACAGAGCGTGGCGTGACAGAGCCGGAGCCGACCTTCTCTACCTGCTTTGGCGCGCCCTTCATGCCGCGTCGTCCTGAAGTGTATGGCAAACTACTGCAGGAAAAAATTGCATCTCATGGGGCGACTTGCTGGTTAGTTAACACTGGCTGGACAGGTGGCGCTTATGGCACCGGTAGCCGGATGCCGATCAAAGCGACGCGTGCTTTACTGACCTCTGCACTGGACGGTAGCTTGTCGGAGTCAAATTTCCGCAAGGACCCATATTTCGGCTTTGACGTGCCTATTGCGGTCGACGGCGTCGACGATACACTGCTGAATCCGCGCATGACATGGGACGATCCGGCGGCTTACGACGCACAAGCGCAGAAACTTGTTCAGATGTTCTCTGACAACTTCGCAAAATACGTGCCGTTTATCGACGATGATGTGAAAGCTGCCGCCATCGGCTAAGGGTTGCCGGGCCTTAGATTGGCCCTGCCCCGCGCCGCGAAACCACGTTAGGGTCAGGCCATGCGCCTGACCCTTTTTCTTTGTGCCTTTGCTTTCGTCGGTCCCGTCGCCGCGTGGTCACCTGCTGCAGACCTGACAGATGCCGCGATCGCAAGTTTGGAAACAGGCGTGATCTGTCCCCCGCCAACGGTTGGCGAAACCCCTGCCCCAGGCACACTCGCAGGCACGACCCATCTAATCGAAGATGAACCGCCCTTTGTATCGCGGTCTAATCGGGTTCCTGCGGTCATTGGTCTTGGATTTGGCGCAAAAAGCATGACCGCTGATATGCTAGGCCTATCGGATGTTACGATGACGGTGACTCATCCCCCGATGGGAAAAGACGGAATCACATCTCAGACTTTTCAGACCCGGATCGACGGAACCACTCCTGCGCTGACATTTTATCAGTTCGACTATGACTACGAACTGGTAAAAGGACTTTGGCAGATGGAGGCCAGCAAGGACGGCAAGGTCCTTTATCGCACCACATTCGAAGTCATCGCACCCAAAGATGCGTCCGAACTTGCGAAAATCTGCGGCTTCGAAGAGCTTTTGTCCTAGCAGCTTGCAGGACGTCGTTCGACGTCACCCCATCAAGCCGCGTCGCACAAGGTTGATGCCCGCCAAGATTAGCACAAGCAGCGTCACTTTGCGGAATGCCTGCTGATCGAAACGGTCGCCCAGCTTAAAACCGATCCACATACCGATTCCTGCGGGCACGAGCAAAAGCGCCGAGAGCTGCCACGTATGCGCGTTTAATACGCCGGATTGCAGGTGACCCAATAAAAGCATGACCGACCCCAAACCATAGATCACGCCTTGCACAGCCATCTGCTTAGCGCGTGGTGTCTCTAACGCCAAAAGGTAAAGAACGGTGGGCGGCCCCCAAGTCCCGGCCAGACCACCCAACGTGCCTGCCATCAGTCCGGCCCCCCACTCGAACGGTCGTCGCAATCGTAAGGGAATTACAGGCGCCCACCCAAGCAGTTGCACGGTGCAAAGGACCACGACAGGCACGCCAAGGATCACAAACATCGCGTCGGCGGATATTACAGTCAGGAACTGTGCAGAAATCAGGATCATCACACAGACGACCAGCAGATACCGCCAGTGTTCGATCACAGCTGCCCGCGCAGGCCCCAATCCGGACCGCGCAATCTGCCATCCGTTGCTGAACAAGATCGGCAAGATAATTCCGGCGACAACCAACCGCGGATCAATCAGGATTCCCATGCCGGAAATCATAATCAACGGCATAGCAAAGCCGACAGCCCCCTTCACAAAACCGCCCAAAAGGGTGACGGCGCAGGCGAACAGGACTAGATGAAGTGGAAGGACGGCGAGGATATCGATCATAATGATCGCACATTGCGATATCGGATCACAACGTACCACCGCAAATCGGCCGCGACATTTTCGTATGTCTGCAATTTATATTGCGCATTAATATTGCGCTGCAACTGCAAACACTTTATCTCTGCACCCGCATCATCAGCAAGGATTCGAGCATGGCACATGACGGACAGACCCCGATGACCGACAACCCGGTGCTGGCCGATCTGCGTGACCTGACCCGCGCCACCCTGCCGGTTGTCGATGCCATCCTTGCGCGGGCAAAGGTTACGGTTGGTGCTCTAGTGACGGATGGCGGTCGGGTGTCGGCCAAGCTGATAGAAACGCATCAAACCGCAGCCCATGGGCTGGCGTGGCTGGCGACATACCAGCAAGCGCTACATCAGATGCAAGCTTGGTCAGACCACCTAGATGCCGACGGTAAATTTACAGAGGTCGAGCGCCTGATCTTGCAAATTGCTTTTGGCGAATACCTCGCGCAAATCGCGGGCGGCATCCCCATGAACCAGTCGGAGTTTGTGCGTTACAGCGATCTTGGCCTGACACTTGCGGATCTTGCGCCACTGGACACTACCGCGGCAGCGGCTCTGATCACAAAGGGCAACACACAGGCGGCTCGCACATATCTTGCCCAACTGATGCAGGAACGTGCCGCTGAATTGACCGTTGGCGCGTCTGGCCTTGATGAAGAACTTGAAATGATCCGCGATCAGTTTCGCCGCTTTAGCCGCGAAAAAGTAGAGCCTTACGCGCACGACTGGCACTTAAAGGACGAGCTGATTCCAATGGCGATCATCGACGAGATGGCCGAAATGGGCGTCTTCGGCCTGACCATTCCCGAAAACCTTGGTGGTTTTGGCCTGTCGAAATCCGCAATGTGCGTAGTGTCCGAGGAACTTTCACGTGGCTACATTGGCGTCGGGTCAGTAGGCACACGGTCCGAAATCGCGGCCGAACTTATCCTGTGCGGCGGGACCGACGATCAGAAATCATATTGGCTGCCTAAACTCGCCAGTGGTGAAATTCTACCCACGGCAGTCTTTACTGAACCCAACACCGGTTCCGATCTTGGTAGCTTGCGCACAAGGGCGACGCGGGACGGCGACGACTGGCAGATCACTGGCAACAAGACGTGGATTACCCACGCCGCACGCACGCATGTCATGACCATGCTGGCCCGCACTGAATCCGACACGTCCGATTATCGCGGCCTGTCGATGTTCCTTGCCGAGAAGACCCCCGGCACAGACGAAGCTCCCTTTCCCGACACCGGCATCACCGGTGGCGAGATAGAGGTGTTGGGCTATCGCGGCATGAAGGAATACGAACTCGCATTCGATGGCTTTAAAGTTAAAGGCGCGAACTTACTTGGCGGAGAAACCGGCAAAGGCTTTAAGCAGTTAATGCAGACGTTTGAAAGCGCCCGCATCCAAACTGCCGCCCGTGCGATCGGCGTGGCGCAATCTGCGCTGGACGAGGGTATGAAGTACGCGCAAGACCGCAAACAGTTCGGCCAATCCCTGATCGCTTTCCCCCGCGTATCGGGCAAGCTGGCGATGATGGCAGTAGAGATTATGGTAGCCCGCCAGCTGACCTATTACAGCGCGCATGAAAAAGATGCCGACCGCCGTTGCGATTTAGAGGCCGGAATGGCCAAGTTGCTGGGTGCACGTGTGGCATGGGCTTGCGCCGACAACGCGCTGCAGATTCACGGCGGTAATGGCTTTGCACTGGAATATAAAATCAGCCGGATCCTGTGTGACGCGCGCATCTTGAATATCTTTGAAGGTGCTGCCGAAATTCAGGCGCAGGTCATCGCGCGACGGTTGCTAGACTAACCGCGTCCGGGCGATCTAGAAAAATTATCCTGCCGCGACCGTATGCGGCAGACCAAGCCGCGGGTGAAGCCGGCCTGCGACCAGATACCCTGTCGCAAGGCCAATCCCGCAGGCAGCAAAGACACCGGCGACCGGCACCACCAGTAAGATCATTGATGCCGCAGCCGGGGTGGCTATGCCAGACGCGTCCCGGAACGTGGCATATACCGCGACCATCTCGGTCCGTTCTGCCGGGCGGACGGCCATCAGGAATGGCAACCCACCGCAAACATCCAACAGGACGAGCGCGACAGACCCGATCATGATGCAACCTACCGTGGCCCAAGCCCAACCAGAGACGAGGAAGCCCATCATGAAAAAACTCGCTGCAATGGCGAATCCCGTCCGCACGCCAGCGCGAACACCGACGCGGCGCACTTGACGCAGCATTAAGGGTGTCGTGAACAAGAGGGCATTGCTTAGGCTTAGCGCAATGGCCCCCACTTTGTCCCCAAGCCCCGCCTCAATACAAAAAATCGGCAGGTAGACGATATAAACCCACCACCCGCACGACCGCATCACTGCAAAGAACCACCCGGCAATCAGGCGAGGCTGCGCAGCGAACCGGCGAAGATATGCCAAAGGATTAGGCGCAGGTGCCCTCGCTCGCGTGATTTGTCGTCCATTTCCCAACCGCAGCCGCCAGAAAACCGCCACGAGTACCAACGCAAAAACACTCGCCATAATAAAGGGCGCTGGCTCCCACCAATTCAATAAGGTCACGCCAAGGACGGGTCCGGCGCTCCACGGAATGGCACTATAGACCATGCGCGCCGTCTCGTTTCGGCCCAGATCAAGGCGACTGATATAGTCCAATACGTAGGCGTTCAGGCAAACCGTGAAAGTCACCGTGCCGACCGCATTGCACAATAGCACCAGCGCCATCAGGGAGGGGCCACCGACCAGCGCGATCGTGACTCCCGTGAGATAAAAGCCGCAGGCAGCCGTCAGAAGCCATCGGCGCGGCACCCATCGGGCCGCATATGGCACCATTAGACCGCAGAACATCGAGGCGATTCCGACGCAAAGGTAAATGCGGCTGACCATGCCTGCATCGCCGTAGGCACGGTAAATTACGAGTGGCATGACCGATAAAAGAGAGGCGCGGATGCACGCTTCTAATGCGGCCAGCAGGGCAAAGTCCCCGATCTTCGGCGTCGGCGCGTGGGTTAAATAAATTGGGCTGCGGGGGGTGATCATCGCGCAAGGTCCTTCTCAGGCTCTTCGCCAGTGCCATGCGATGTAACGCACGGCTGTGTTGATCGCGACATTGCCGGTCGTTTATGCCTGACGGACACCATTCAGCAGGCGATCGTCCAGACTTTCACCATGAAGGACGCTGACATCGGCCGTCGGCTCGAAGACGACGGCACGGATTTTCGAAAAGTCGAGCGCGTTTGCCTCGCGTAGCTTTCCGATCAAGTCGCCTTCGGTCATGCCAGCGCCGCGTAGATTGGAGTGTAGGATTTCGCCGTCACGCATAATCAAAAGCGGGTCATTGTCGGTCACTTCGACAAGGCCACTTATCCGGGTGCGCGCCTGCGCCACGATGCCTTGCACCACAAACAAGACCACGAGCGTCAGCGCGCCGTACCAAAATGGCATTTTCGGCGACATAGCCGTCGTCGCCAGCACCGATCCAATTGCGACCGTGACGGCAAAATCGAATCCCGACATTTTCGCAAACGAGCGGAGGCCGAATATCCGCGACAAGGTTACGACCAGCGCGACTGCTGCAATTGTCCGAATGAAAATCTCTAAACCAGTATCGAACATGCTATCTCCTATTTGAGAACGGAACACCCCCAGCGCGGGGATCGTTCCGTTTACAAGTGAATTTCACGAGGATCAGGGCGACGATGACGAGCGCCATACTATTAACCGGGATCACTGGTTTTATCGCCAAACGGATCGCGGCTGATCTACTGAATGCAGGTCACACGATACGCGGGTCCATGCGCAGCCTCGACCCCATTCAAGAAGTTAAGGAAGCGTTGAAACCAGTATTGACCGACCGCGCCGCCTTGACGCGTCTGTCCTTCGTTACACTGGACCTGACATCAGACAAAGGATGGGACGCGGCAATGGACGGCATTGATGCCGTCATTCACACTGCCTCTCCGTTTCCCGGTGCCTCCCCCAAGGATGAAAACGACCTTATCCGGCCAGCTGTCGACGGGGCCCTACGTGCGCTGCGAGCGGCGCAAGTGGCAGGCGTGACGCGCGTCGTACTGACCTCTTCGGTCGTAGCGATCATGCAGCGCGACCTGACTGAAGGTGACATCATCACGCCAGCCATGTGGTCAGACATCACCCATGTCAGCATGACTGCATATGCCAAATCCAAAACCTTGGCAGAGCGGGCCGCATGGGATTTCGTTGGAAAACATCCAGAGATGCAACTAACCACGATTAATCCCGGCCTCGTCCTTGGCGCCCGCCTCGACAAATACTACGGTACCTCTCTCGATCTGATTGCACAGATGATAACAGGAAAGCTTCCGGTATTGCCGAACTTTGGCCTCGCTGTCGTCGACGTGGTTGACGTAGCGAAGGCACATGTCGCCGCCTTGTCCGCCCCTAAAAGTATCGGCAAACGTTTCCTACTGGCGTCTGACTACATCATGGCAAAGGAACTGATCGCATTGCTGCACAAGGCCGCACCGGATGCCAAATTGCCGCGCGTTATCGTGCCAAAGCTGTTGGCCCGCGCGATTGGTTTGGTCTCGGGGCAAGTCCGCAGTCTCGTACCACTGATCGGCAAACAACTATCTGTCGACAATACCACCGCAAGAGACGTGCTGGGTATCGATTTCACGCCAAAGGAAGAAGCCGTGGCCGCCAGCGTTGCGGCGCTAAGACGTTAATCGACTTTCAGGATCGCCTCTATCAGGCGTGCCCGGGAGGGTGGCATCTGGGCTGCGCTCAGCGATCGCAACAACCGATGTTCGATGAAATAACCAGTCGTGCCTAGTGCGATAACGATGTCCTGCGGACCTGCATCACCTTTACCGGCCAAGACGGGCGGCAGTGGCAACAAGCGATCTGCCCAGTCGCCCGCTGCTTCGCGACTAACTGCGCGGCCAGAGCGGGGTGAGACGAAGGCCAGATCTTCGTTCACACCTCGCACGGCGCAGGCGCTTAGATCCATGCCAAAGCCGAGTTCTTCTAACAATGCCTGTTCCCAGCGCAGATACGCCAATGGCCAAATATCCCCCTGACCCAATAGATCAAGCAGCTGCACCGTGCGATGATAAAGAGGCAGATGCGCTTCGCGTTCCGGCAACACGACTGCAAGCAGGCCACAAACTGCATTCAACCCGGCCAGCGATAGTCGGTCACCCATGGCATTCGCCGCACGACTGCGTACAGGTTCGACGGTAAAGCTGCCCATGTGATCGTCCAGACGCGCCTTCCACGTCACAGCGACCTGACTACCGGGTTGCAGGGTTGGCGCGATCTTGCGACTGATGCCACCGCGCACGACACCTGCATGGCGTCCGTGATCTATCGTAAACACCTCGACGATGGCCGAACTTTCACCATGCGGGCGAACCCGCAGCACCGCGCCTTCATCCTGCCAGCTGATCATGGATCAAGCCTATCAATTTCTTCTTATCAATAACAACTCCGCCGGAGGTTTGGCTGTCAGAAACAACCAATTCAGGTCAATCCCCGCTGATCCAGCAGATGACGCCCTTGACGGTCCTCGACCTCGATCACCCAAAGATCGGTATCAAATCCGCGCTGCTTGGCGATCGACAAATCGACGTCGCGCTCCGCGCCCTCGGCCAGCGTGACCCAGACCCTCTCCCCACTCATCATGTCGAATGAACGTGTAAGAGCAACAGCTTGCCCATCCAGCGTGTTCAACTTGATCAGCACAGCACCAGCGGTCCCGTCACCGCGGGCGACGACGAACGCCGGAATATCCATGACCCGCAAGCGCGCCAGATAGGCGCTAACCCAGATGTCCGCCGTCAGGCGTGGCTCAGGCATCGCCGTCTTTAAAGTTCAGCCCCATCTCGTCATAGCGCTCTTTGTCTTCCAACCAGTTCGCCCGGACTTTGACCTGCAGGAACAAGTGGACCTTACGGCCCAGCAGTTCCTCCATCTCGGCGCGCGCCGCTTGCCCTACGGCCTTTATCGTCTCGCCTTTGTTGCCAAGCACGATGCCCTTGTGACCATCGCGAATGACATAGATCAACTGGTCGATTTTAGCGGACCCATCAGGGCGCTCTTCCCAGTTTTCAGTCTCGACCGTCAACTGATACGGCAGTTCCTGATGAAGTCGCAGGGTTAGCTTTTCGCGGGTCATCTCTGCCGCGATATTTCGCAGCGGGCTGTCAGAAATCTCATCGTCAGGGTATAGCCACGGCCCAGCAGGCACGGCAGATGCCAACCAATGCTTCAAAGTATCACAGCCATGGCCTCGCTCGGCAGAGATCATGAAAGTCTCCTCGAACGGATAGGCTTCGTTCATCTGCTGCGACAGCTGCAGCAGGGCTTCGGATTTCACCCGGTCGATTTTGTTGATCGCCAGCGCAACCTTGGCCTTGCCAACCCGCGAAGCCAGCACCTCAAGTATGCCCTTCACGCCTGCGCTAATCCCGCGGTTTGCTTCAATCAGCAGAACGACGACGTCAGCATCGCCAGCACCGCCCCATGCGGCGGCGACCATAGCACGATCCAGCCGTCGCTTAGGCGCGAACAGACCGGGCGTGTCGACGAACACCAACTGCGATGCGCCGTCTTGCGCGACACCGCGGATGCGCGCGCGGGTCGTCTGGACCTTATGGGTCACAATGCTGACCTTGGCGCCGACCATTCGGTTCAGCAGCGTAGACTTGCCCGCATTAGGCTCGCCGATCAGGGCTACGAAGCCCGCGCGTGTGTCTTCCGTCATTGTCCGACCCTTTCCAGCAGCGTCTGTGCCGCCGCCTGTTCCGCCTGCCGCTTGGCCCCGGCGGTTGCCTCGGCATGTTCGCCGGTCTCCAACGTCACGCGGATCGTGAAGGTCGGCTGATGATCCGGACCGCTGCGTGCGACCTCGGTGTAGACAGGCGGTGGCGCACCACGCGCTTGCGCCCATTCTTGCAATGCCGTCTTGGCGTCACGCGCGTCGGCGGCAACGTTGCCGACACGAGGTTGCCAATGCTTTAAGATAACCCGCCGCGCCGCATCGTAGCCAGCGTCATAATAGACCGCGGCAATCACCGCTTCCATTGCGTCAGCTAGCAGCGCCTCTTTGCGGCGGCCACCTGACTGCATCTCTGAACGCCCAAGCTTCAGTACTTCGCCGAGGCCGATCTGCCGCGCAACGTCGGCGCAGGTCTCGCGCCGGACCAAGGCGTTATAGCGTGGCGCAAGTAGCCCCTCCGCCGCGCCCGGATCGGCCTTAAGCAGAGCTTCCGCAATGACAAGGCCCAGCACCCGGTCCCCCAGAAATTCCAACCTTTGGTTGTCGTCGCGGTGGACGCTGGACATGCTAGAGTGTGTGACAGAGCGCACAAGCAGAGCGGGGTCGGCAAAGTCATGCCCCAGCCGGGCGGCAAAGCCCGTCAGTTGCGCCGACAGTTTCACTCTATCCCCTTGAAAAATCGGTCTGATCGCCACGTCCAGAATGCGAGCATCGACCGCCCAGCCGAGGAGAAGATGACGCGATCTGCGCGTCCGACGATATCTTCGCGCGGGACAAAGCCCACTCCGTTCAAAGTTTGCGGCACCCGGCTATCGGTGGAATTGTCGCGGTTATCGCCCATGAAAAAGAAGTTGTCCGCAGGCACCGTATAAACGCCTGTGTTGTCCAAGCTACGGTTCCCGATGTTGAGAATATCGTGCGTCACGCCATTCGGGAGCGTTTCACTGCTGCGTTCTTTGATACAATCCGCCCCGGGACCGACGGGCCCGTTGGCACAAGCTGGCATAGACTGTTCCGGACCTTGTGGCGCGTAAACTTCCGTAAAAATGCCGTTGTCCTCGATTTTGACGGCCTCGTCATTTAGGTACAGCAGGCCATCTTTCATCTGGATACGGTCGCCTGGCAGACCAATCAGACGCTTGATGAAATCACGGCCTGTCACCGGATGGCGAAACACCACGACGTCGCCACGCTCTGGTTCGGACCCGAACAGACGTTCGGTCTTGCCCTTGAACACGCCGCAAAAATCATCGGCGCCAATATCGACGTTCAGCGCCGGAATCAGGATCGAAGGGCAGGACGCATAAGAATAGCCGTATGCCATTTTGTTCACGAAGAGAAAGTCGCCGATCAGCAGCGTATCTTTCATCGACCCTGAGGGAATCCAGAATGGCTGAAAAAGGATCGTGCGAAAGGCGCCAGCGATTAGCAGGGCGTAAACGACCGTCTTTACGGTCTCTATCACGCCGCCCATCGCGCCTGTCTTCTCGGCCATCGCATTCATCCCGTTCAAAGCATTGTTCGGCTACATGATCGCACCCATGCCCCCTGTCAAGGCAGACCACCCTGCGCCGGGCACGTCGGGGTTTTGGTGGGAAAATCGTTATTTCGTGACTGGGCGCGCTTCGATTAAGACGAAGGCCTGCGCCCACGGGTGATCATCAGTCAGGGTGACATGAATGATTGTCTCGTGTCCCAAGGGCGTCATCGCGTCCAGACGCTCTTTCGCCCAGCCAGTCACCTCCATCACCGGTTGACCGGTGTGCAGGTTACTAACCGCCATGTCCTTCCAAGCGATCCCCATGCGCAGCCCAGTGCCCAGCGCCTTGGAACATGCCTCTTTTGCGGCCCACCGCTTGGCGTAGGTACCGGGGGTGTCCGCCCGACGTTCCGCCTTGGCCTGCTCGACGGGGGTAAACACGCGATTACGGAACCTATCGCCAAAACGATCCAGAGTTCGCGCGATCCGTTCGATATTCGCTAGGTCAGTGCCAATGCCGAGGATCATGCGCTTTCCAGATCAGCAATAAGCAAGTCGTCACACTGCGCGACGAGCAGCGCACCAAGGGCTAGGTGGCGCGGGTCACCGGCATAAACTGACAGCGCAAGGCTGTCCCGAAACTGTCCCGTAAAACCATATGCGTAAGCGGGCGAGCGGCCCTCGTAGTCTCTGTTGATACCGTGACGAAAACTGACGAAACCTTCGAGGTTCGGAACCAGCCCCGCCAGCCCGTCCATTACGGCAGCTAGAGCGTTGACATCATAGTCGGGCTTAAGTTTCAATAGAACGATGTGATCGATCATTCATCTGACCCTGGCGCATAGATATGCCCGATGCGGTCCTCTTCGATGCCGCCCTTGTAATTAAATGCGCCATCAGACGCGCGCTGGAAATCGGTGATCCGCAGTTGTGGGAAACTAAAAAAGGCGTCGTCGGTGTTTTCCTGCTGTGCGCCAAAAATTACGCGGTCGATTTGCGCCCAGCGCATCGCGCTCAGACACATCTCGCAGGGCTGGCAAGACGCCAGCAAAGTGCACCCGGACAAATCGCGTGTCCCCAAAATATCGGCGGCCTGCGCCATCGCCACAACCTCTGCATGGCGCGATACGTCGTTGGTGTCACCCACCTCGTTGCGGGCCTGCACTAGGATTTTGCCGTCCCGCACAATAGCCGCCGTAAATACAATTTCTTTGCCATCGGCGTGCAGGTCCAACGCATGATCCGCGACCCTGCGCATCGCGTCACGTTCGATGTCAGTGATATCCATGTCGACGCCCCTACCCTCGCGCTGCATCCATACAGCGCCGCATTTCTGTGATAGCGGCAGGCAAGCCGCGAAAGATCGCCTCACCAATAATGAAATGGCCGATGTTCACTTCGCGCACTTCGCGTAGGGCCGCTATGGGACCGACGCTATCATAGGTCAGCCCATGGCCCACATGAATTTCAAGGCCCAGCGAATGACCATAAGCCGCAGCCTCGGTCAGCCGTTTAAGTTCGTGGTCACGATCGTCCCAGCGCCCTTCGGTCCAAGCGTCCGCATAGGCCCCTGCATGCAGCTCTATCACTGGCGCGCCAATACGGGCCGCAGCCTCTACTTGGTCGCGGTCAGCGGCGACAAACAACGACACCCGGCATCCAGCTTTTCGCAATGGAGCGATATAGTCGCCGAGGACATCTGCCTGCCGCGCAACTTCTAGCCCGCCTTCCGTCGTTCGCTCTTCGCGTTTTTCGGGCACGAGACAAACGGCATGCGGCCGCGTTGCGAGGGCAATTCTCTGCATTTCGGCAGTCGTGGCCATCTCGAAATTCAGCGGCACGCGCAACGCGGCCTTAAGGCCAGCCATGTCGGCGTCACGAATATGTCGGCGATCTTCGCGCAGGTGGGCGGTTATCCCATCAGCACCGGCCTCTTGCGCCATCAGCGCGGCGCGGACCGGGTCCGGATCGTTGCCGCCACGTGCGTTGCGCACGGTAGCTACGTGGTCGATATTCACACCTAGTCGCAATTTGTCAGTCATGGCGTGGTCTCCTTCACTTTGGCACAACTTAGGCCGACGACGGCGGGTCGCCATCCCCAGCGGTGACTGTAGCCTGCGGTTTGCCCAATTGTTCCAATTTGGCGCGCAGGATGTTGCGACGCCGTTTCTGATAGGCCTGCAAAAGCGGGACGGACAGATAATAGGAAATCGTGGCGGTAATGACGCCGGGTAAAATGCCGCCAATCATGTAGGGATAAAAGATGTCGAAGTAGAAAATCGACAGCCCATGCCAATCCATTTGGGCTGGCGTGAAAATCGCCAGCACATTGTGCCACAGGTCCGCACCGGCATCGGCAAATTTCTCACCCAGCGACGCCATCGGTCCACGCGGTTCGCGCCCTAATATCCAATGCCCCGTGCCAAGAGACACGGCCGCTATTGGAAGATAAGTCAACGGATTGCCAAAGAAGGTTGCCATCAAGGCTGCCAAAAAGTTGCCTCGCATCAACTTTGCGATGATCGCAGCGATGATAAAATGCAGGCCGTAAAACGGCGTAAACGTCGTGAATACACCAGCCCAGATCCCGCGGCCGATCTTTTCCGGCGTATCTGGCAGACGACGCACCCGGTGCTTGACGTATGAAAACGCTCGGCGCCAACCCCCTTGGGGATAGACGGCAGAGGTCACGACCTTCCATGCCGGCCGCCTGTCCCTGCGCTTGAACACGAAGCGTCCTTCCTCGGGCCTCAGCCCGCGTGTTGTACCCCGGATTGGCCGGGGTCTCTGAGTCGACTGACGCCTGACACATGGCTGTCCGCCTCCACGGCGGTCATGACGCGGTGCAGATGCTCTGCGTCGCTCAGGTCGATGTCGATCAGCAGGCGAAAATAATCTGGTTTGCGATCAATGAACTTGAGGTCAGAGATATTGGCGTTCTGTTCGCCGATCAACGTGCAAATCCGCCCTAATACACCCGCATCATTGGTGATCGAAACGTCAAAGGTCACGGTGTTGATTGCACGGTGCTGACCTTCTTCCCAGCGCAGGTCCACCCAGCGGTCCGGCTGATCCTCGAAATCTGCAAGGGCTGCGCAGTCAATGGCATGTACCACGACGCCCTGCCCGCGATAGGTAATTCCGACGATCCGCTCTCCCGGCACTGGCTGGCAGCAGCGCGCGCGCTGGTAGGACTGGTCAGCAGCTAGGCCGACGACGGCCTTTTGTGCGTCAATTTCATCACCGCGATCCTCGACCAGATCGGGATAGATGGCGCGAACGATATCGCGCGCACTCAGATCGGCGCTTCCCAGGCTGGCGAGCATGTCATCCACACCTTCAAGCGCAAAGGCCTTGGCTGCGGTCCGCAAAGCCTTTTCAGTCAGCCGCTTGCTGACGTTCTCAAAGGCGACACGGACCAACTCGCGGCCCAAGCGAATGAACCTTTCGCGATCTGCTTCGCGTAAACTGCGGCGGATTGCTGTCTTGGCACGGCCAGTCGTCGCGATGTCGATCCACGTTGCCTGCGGCTTTTGGCCTTCGGCAGTAATGACCTCGACGCTTTGACCATTCTTGAGGCGCGTCCAAAGCGGCACCCGAATACCATCGACCTTAGCACCAACGCAGGCCATGCCGATACGCGTGTGGATCGCGAAGGCAAAGTCGATAGGCGTCGCACCACGCGGCAATTTGATCACATCACCCTTGGGTGTGAAGCAGAACACCTGATCGGTGAACATCTCTAGCTTCACGGCCTCAAGGAAGTCGTCGTGATCCTGATCCTCGTCCAACCGCTCTGTCAGCTTCGAAATCCAATGGACCGGATCGACGGCAAAGCGGTTTTCGACACGCTCGCCGTTGCGATAGGACCAATGCGCAGCAACGCCGGTTTCGGCCACTTCGTGCATTTCGCGCGTGCGAATTTGGACCTCGACCCGCTTACCATCGCGACCGGACACGGTTGTGTGGATACTGCGGTAGCCGTTAGTCTTGGGCTGACTGATGTAATCCTTGAACCGACCCGGAACGGCGCGCCAGCGCTGATGAATCGCACCAAGAACACGGTAGCAATCGGCCTCTGTCGCCGTCACGATGCGAAAGCCATAAATATCGGACAACCGGCTGAAGCCTAGGTCCTTTTCCTGCATCTTGCGCCAGATCGAATAGGGCTTCTTGGCGCGCCCCATGACCTCTGCTTGAATACCGGCCTTTTCAAGCTCTACACGCATGTCGGCGGTGATGCGCGGAACCACATCGCCGGCCTCTCGCTGAAGCGTGATAAAGCGGCGGATAATGCTGTTGCGGCCCTCAGGGTTCAAGACGCGGAACGCGAGATCTTCGAGCTCTTCTCGCATCCACTGCATCCCCATGCGTCCCGCCAGTGGAGCGAAGATATCCATGGTTTCGCGGGCCTTCTGCGCCTGCTTTTCCGGCTTCATCGACTTGATGGTGCGCATGTTGTGAAGTCGGTCAGCGAGCTTGACCAGAGTGACCCGCAAATCCTTGCTGGTCGCCATAAAGAGCTTGCGGAAGTTCTCCGCCTCTTTTGTTTCGCGACTGGTCAGTTGCAAGTTGGTAAGCTTAGTGACGCCATCCACAAGCTCCGCGATCTCGCGGCCAAAGCGGTCGGTGACTATGGTGAACGACGCTGGTGTGTCCTCAATCGTGTCGTGCAAAAGCGCGGTGACGACTGTGGCGTCATCCATCTGCATTTCTGCCAATATCTGGGCGACTGCGACGGGGTGCATAAAATAAGGTTCGCCGGAATGGCGGAACTGCCCCTCGTGCATTTCTGTACCAAAGGCGAAAGCGTAGCGCAAAAGCGCTTCGTTCGTGCGGGGATTGTAAGTGCGGACCAGCGCGATCAGGTCATCTGCAGTCGTCATGCTGGTCCGGCACTTCTTTTTTGTGGGCCGGGAAACGGCCTTTACCGCTGGCCTTGCGCTTCCATCAAAGCGCGCAGCAACTTCTCTTCGCTCATGTCGTCTTCCACCGGCTTATCGGCTTCCGCACCCATCAACAGGGCCATAGAGTCCTCTTCGGGCTCGTCGACCTCGATCTGGGTCTGGTTGGCTTCGATCATGCGCTCGCGCAGATCATCGGCCTGCTGGGTTTCCTCGGCGATTTCGCGCAGCGACACGACGGGGTTCTTGTCGTTGTCGCGGCTAACGGTAACGGGCGAACCCGCAGTGATTTCGCGGGCGCGGTGGGCGGCGAGCATGACAAGCTCGAACCGGTTCGGGACTTTGTCAACACAGTCTTCGACGGTAACGCGGGCCATCGGCACACTCCAATTCTGTCCAGGCGTGGATGCAAGCCCTGCTCATAAACCGCAGGGTTAGGAAAGACAAGCCGATATCCCTGCCTGTCAAGTCCTTTTAAACATCCACGCGTTGGATCGCATCCAGATCGTCTACTGGAAGAGCGTCGCGCATTTGCGTGACTGTCAAGTTGAGGACTGGGTGCACCCAGTCGGGCGCGACCTGCGCAAGCGGCACCAGAACAAACGCACGGTCTTGCAACCGGGGGTGTGGCAAAATCAGTTCGCCTGGCCAAGTCTCGCGCTGAACGGCGAGCGGCATATCACGCCATCGTGTTTGCGTTTCCAAATTTGGCACAATCTGTTGACCAAGCGCCAACAAATCAAGGTCCAGCGTGCGCAGTCCCCATCGTGTTGTGCGTTTCCTGTCGGCACCGGCTTCGATATCATGCAAGACGTGAAGAATGTCCTGCGCGCTGAGCTTTGTTGAAACTGCCACAGTTGCATTGATAAAATCTGGCCCGATTCCAGGCGGATAGGCAGGCGTGGTATACAGGTCGCTGAACCGCACCTCTGCATCAAAGCCGAATACGGCGGTAATCCGCTCCCTGCCATAAAGTATAAATGACGTAGGGGCACAAGTGCCGTCGGAGGCATTACTTCCCAATGAAATAAGCGCAATTTCGCTTTTTGCTGACATTAATCCGCCTTGCATGCTTTGATGGCCCGGATCATATGACCTTGATTCGACAGCCAGGGTAACTCGTGCCGTCCTAATGTATTTACACGGAAACACCGGCCATCAGGCCCGGAAAAGGAATATCTATGTTTTATCGTGACGAGCGTCTTGCGCTATTCATAGATGGCGCGAACCTATACGCCGCGTCAAAGGCGTTGGGTTTCGACATTGACTACAAGCTGTTGCGGCAAGAGTTCATGCGGCGCGGCAAACTGCTGCGCGCGTTCTATTACACCGCACTGCTGGAAAACGACGACTATTCCCCGATTCGCCCGCTCGTCGACTGGCTGCACTACAATGGCTTTGCGATGGTGACAAAGCCCGCCAAGGAATACACGGATTCGATGGGCCGCCGCAAAGTGAAGGGTAACATGGACATCGAACTGACCGTCGATGCCATGGAACTTGCGCCGCATGTGGATCACATCGTGTTGTTTTCCGGTGACGGCGACTTTCGGCCTTTGGTTGAAGCACTGCAACGCAAAGGTGTTCGGGTCTCTGTCGTTTCGACAATCCGCAGCCAACCACCGATGATTTCCGACGAGTTGCGCCGCCAGTGCGATAACTTCATCGAATTAGACGAACTGCGCGACGTCGTAGGCCTGTCTCTTATA
>JAGXIQ010000108.1 GCA_024635625.1 Loktanella sp.
CTCATCAGAAAGGCGGCGGCACGGACCTACGACCAACTTTGGGCGGCGGTGGGACATGTCTGCGACCTCTTCTCCGACGAGGAGTGCTACAACTACTTCAAAGCTGCCGGATACGAGACCGATTAACTGCAACACGCTCTAAAGCCGGGCAAATACGCCAACCCCAAGCGAGGACAGACGCGGCACCTTATGCCTCCCTGTCCTCGCTTTTTCTTTGAATAATCAAAAACGCAGCTACTCTTGATTAGGATGGCAACCAAATCTCACCGACCCCGGAACAGCCCGCCCAAGATACCTCGCACGATACGTCGGCCAGTCGTACCCTTCAATTCTTTGATCACGACACTTGCCACTGCCCCGCCGAACCCCTGATCTTGCGTATTATTGCGGCGCTGAGAAGTTGACCGTCCGGCCTGTGGGGCCTTGTATCGGCGGGCTTTCTTGAACTCCCGTTCCTGCGCGTCGGCTTCGGCTTCGGCGATTTCCGCCTGCGCTGCGTCAGCGGCTGCGGCATCCGCACGTTTCGCCAGTATTTCAAAAGCACTCTCACGGTCGACTGGCGTATTGTATTTCCCAGCCATAGGAGAGTTCGCCATCAAAACCGCGCGCACAGCTAATTCAATCGGCCCAAGCTTAGATGACGGCGGACGGATCAAAGTCCTCTCGACCATCAACGGCGCACCTTTAGCATCCAACATAGAGGTCAGGGCCTCGCCCGTCCCGACATGTTGGATCGCTTCTGACGTATCGAAGGCAGGGTTGTCACGGTATGTCTCCGCCGCCTTTTTCAAATCTTGCCGGTCACGCGCGGTAAATGCACGTAAGGCGTGCTGCACCCGGTTGCCGAGTTGCCCTAGCACGTCGTCTGGCACATCCGCCGGGTTCTGCGTGATGAAATAGACGCCGACGCCCTTTGACCGGATCAGGCGAGCGACATGCTCGACCTTGTCGACTAGCACCTTGGGCGCCCCGTCGAACAGCAAATGCGCCTCGTCGAAAAAGAATACTAACTTTGGTTTGTCGGGGTTACCGACCTCTGGAAGCACCTCGAACAGCTCGGATAGAAGCCAAAGCAGGAATGTCGAATATAGCTTTGGGCTGCCCATCAGTTGGTCGGCGGCCAAAATATTGATCTGCCCGCGCCCGTCGGGTGCGAGCGTCATCATGTCGGCCAACTCCAGTGCCGGCTCTCCGAACAGCGCGTTGCCGCCCTGATTTTCAAGCACCAGCAATTGCCGTTGGATCGCCCCCACAGAGGACGAAGCAACATTGCCATAGCGCAGCGAAAGGTCTTTGGCGTTTTGCCCGACCCAGACCAATAGCGCCTGCAGGTCCTTCAGGTCCAGAAGCGGCAGCCCCTCTTCGTCGGCCACGCGAAATGCGACGTTCATTACACCTTCCTGAACATCGGTCAGGTCCAACAAACGCGACAGAAGCAATGGTCCCATTTCTGCCACTGTCGCGCGTATCGGGTGCCCCTGCTTGCCCAGCAGATCCCAGAACGTGACGGGAAAGGCTGTGTATTGCAGATCCAGACCGATCGTCGCGGCCCGTTTCATAAAGGCGTCGTGCAGCTTGAAATCCGCAGAACCGCTGGCCGCCAGCCCCGACAAATCACCTTTGACGTCCGATAGGAAAACAGGCACGCCCGCAGCCGAAAACCCTTCTGCCAGGATTTGCAGGGTTACCGACTTGCCCGTGCCAGTGGCGCCCGCAATCAGACCGTGGCGGTTTGACTTGTCCAGCAAAAGCGATTGAGCCTCGCTATAGTTTTTGCCACCACCGCCGATAAAAATGCTGTCAGCCATACTCGCCCCCAAAATTCAAGTTGCATCAAAATACATCCTTAACGTCTGTGTGCCAGAACAAAGCTGCCCGGTGTTTCCATTGTCCCCCGGGGGCGCTGGGCGACTTCCTCCCTGTTAGACTTCGCCGTGCCTTCGGGCGCGGCTTTTTTACGCGCCCTTGTTCACAGCATTCCATGTTGACCTAGACGCTGCCTTCGCCTAGCGTCCGTGCAATTCGTCGGCAAAGTCCGACAGGGAGCAAACGGGAAAGGGTCCTTTCGGGGACCCTTTTTCTATGACGGGCGATCTTATGCGGTCCGAAGCGTATCACGGATTTTTGCCACTGACAGGGCAAGTGCTTCATGCTAACCCCGCCGTCAGACCCATGAAGTGGAGAGAGACCCCATGATGCGAAACGCCATGAAACCCCTGCTGGTCAGTTTGCTGCTGACGACCGCGCCCTTCGCCGCACTTGCTCAGTCGACGGATGCGCCTGCAACTGACGTTCCCGCAACGGACGCGCCTGCGACCGAAGCCCCGGCCGCTGATGCACCTGCGACAGACGCGCCTGCCGCAGCACCCGCCGATGGCGCGGCTGCCGATGCGACACCGCGTGTAGGCCAGCCTTACGTGCGTGAAGAGTTTGGTGACTGGGCGCTGCGCTGCTTGAAGGCCGAAGCTGGCAATCCCGATCCTTGCCAGCTGTATCAGCTGTTAGAAGACGCAGACGGCAACGCTGTGGCCGAATTCAGCACCTTCCCACTGCCAGAGGGTAGCGAAGCGACTGCAGGTGCTACGATTGTCGTGCCACTTGAAACATTGTTGACCCAACAGCTGCGCCTGACGGTAGACGGTGGCACGCCCAAGGTTTATCCCTTCACGTTCTGTAACGCCGCTGGCTGTGTCGCACGCGTCGGATTTACGGCAGAAGAGGTCGCCCAGCTGAAGCGTGGCAACAAGGCTGTTCTGCGCATGGTCCCCGCCACAGCCCCTGATCAAGAGGTTCTGTTGAGCATGTCGCTGAGCGGTTTCACCGCCGGCTTCGACAGCGTAAACAAGCAGTAATCGTCGTTTCTATCAAAGCCGCCCTCGTCACTATGACTTGGGCGGCTTTTTTGCGCGCTAAAAGCGGCGCAACGCCATAACGGCGTTTAAGCCTCCAAAGGCAAACGCGTTCGACAATACAGCATCAACGTGGGCCTGCCGCGCCTCGTTTGGAACGATATCAAGGTCGCATTCCGGGTCCGATCCCGCAAAGCCTACGGTCGGTGCGATGACATCGTCGCGCAAGGCCATGATGCAGGCTAATAGTTCGACTGCCCCCGTGCCACCAATCAGATGACCGTGCATCGCTTTTGTGGATGAAACCATCAAACGGTCCGCGTGTGGGCCAAAGGCATCGCGGATCGCGGCCGTCTCTGTCCGGTCGTTGACTGTGGTGCCCGTGCCGTGGGCGTTGATGTATCCAACTGCATCGCCAGCAATCCCAGCATCTGCCAGCGCCCCGCGCATTGCGCGTGACGCCCCAGCTGCAGAGGGCGTCACGATGTCGGCCGCGTCAGACGACATTGCAAACCCAGCCACTTCGCACAGGATTTCGGCACCGCGCGCCTGCGCGTGTTCCAGCGCCTCAAATACAAAAACGCCTGCCCCCTCGCCCTGCACCATCCCGTTTCGGTTGATACTAAAGGGACGACAGCCGTCACGGGACATCACGCGCAGGCCCTCCCAGGCCTTGATACCGCCGAAACACAGCATCGCCTCTGATCCGCCGGTCATCATAACATCAGCCATGCCACTACGGATCATTGCCAACGCCTGCCCCATTGCGTGATTTGACGATGCGCAAGCGGTTGAAACCGTGAACGCAGGCCCACGCAAATTATGCGTGATTGAAACATGACTGACAGCGGCATTGTTCATCAAACGCGGAACGATAAAGGGATGAACGCGGTTTTTACCCTCTTCGTAAACGGCCCTATAATTGTCGTCCTGCGTGTTCAGGCCGCCGCCAGACGTGCCAAGTATCACCCCAGCCCTCTCTGCTGTGGCGTCTGTGAAGGCCAGACCGGACTGATCGACCGCCTGCCGCGCCGCGATCAAAGCGAATTGCGTAAACCGGTCGTAAAGCGTCAGATCCTGACGGCTGAAATGATCAGCCTCTTTATATCCCGAAACTTGCGCACCAATCTGGATCTGCAACCGGTCCACATCGCGGATGTCCAATGGCCCTATTGCGCAGGTTCCGGCCTGCATGGCGGCCAAGGTTGTCGGCACATCATGGCCCAACGGGTTGATCGTGCCGGCACCTGTGATGACAACCCGGCGCACGGCCGTCAGACCCGTTCTTTCACAAGACCTTCGACAGCCGCCACGATGGCCCGGACAGAAGTGACGTCAAAGCCGCTCTCTGCCGGTGCATTGGCGTTGAAGGGTACGGTGATATCAAAGGCTTCCTCGATGGCAAAGATCGTTTCGACCAACCCCATGCTGTCAATCCCCAGACTGTCGAGCGTGTCATCCAGCGTCACGTCGGACACATCGAGCAAGGCCTGATCGGCGAGGATGGCGATGATTTTGTCCTGAACACTCATGGTCGCGGCTCCTGTTGTCAGTGCCTGCGATTTAATCGTTTGCGTCGTCTTTGGGAACCCGTTTCTGCAATGCGGCAATGTCCTTAAGCATCTGTGGCAAACGCCGTAGACCCTTTTCGCGTGCCCGGTAGGCCGGCATGTCCAATGCAGGCAGGCCCATAACGAATGCACCGTCCTTTACGTTGACATAAAGTCCAGAGGCCGCAGCCATAACCACATCATTGCCCACGGTGATATGGTCTTTGGTGGCGGCACGACCGCCCATCACGACACGGTCGCCCAAGACACCAGACCCAGCCATCGCCGACTGACCGCATAGAATGCAGTCCTCTCCGATAATGCAATTGTGTCCTACCATAACGTTGTTATCGATTTTGGTACCGCGTCCCACTTGGGTCGGGCGAATTGTGCCTGCGTCCACGCAAGAATTTGCACCAAGTTCGACATCGTCACCAAAAATCACGCCGCCAAGACTGTGGATGCGGTGGCGCGTGCCGTCTTCCGGCGGGGTTAAAGGCACGCGGCCCATGGTTTGATAGGCGCGTTCTTCGTTCGACAGATCGCGCGTGACGTAGGAAAAACCATCCGCCCCCACAACTGCGTTCGGCTGTAGGATAACGCGACTTCCAAAATGACAGTTCCGCCCCACGCGAGAGCCAGCATTCAACCAGCAATCATCGCCCAAGGTACTGCCAAGCCCGACACTGACGTGCGCATCAATCCGGCAGCGGGCACCGACCACAACGTTTTCAGCCAATACAACGAACGGACCGATACTAGGATCAGCGCCTATTTTGGCACTGTCTGGAATGATTGCGGTTGGGTGAATGCCAGTGGGCGCCGGGGCCGGATCAAAAGACTGCGTGAGTGCCGACATGGCCAACCGCGCGCGGGGCACAGTGATCGCAGCCTGCAGACCCATGGACTGCCAGTCGGCACCGTCCCACACAATGGCAGCTTGCGCCTTACTATGTTTCAGCGCGTCGGCATAGGCGGGCGACATGGCCAGCGCCAGATCGCCCATGCCGGCACTCGCCGGCTCTGCCGGACGGTCCACGATCAATGTCGTTTCGCCAAAAGCCTCGGTGCCAAGGGCATTTGCAATCTCGGCGACACTCAATCCCACGGCAGACCTCTTTCGTTGGTTACGAGGCCTGATTTACCCCTGAACCGCCCGCACCGCCACCCCTTCGCGTGAAAGTGCGTTCCAGATTGCCTTATCGCGGCCATAGACGTCACGACGGAACTGAAGCTGTCCCGTCACATTGGTAAAGGCCGTCCGGTAGACGATATGCACGGGTACAGGTTCCTTCAGTGTAATCCGGCTTTCATTGCCAGTGTTCAGGCGCGCCTGAAATACCGACTCTGGGTTCGCTTCCTGCTTTGCCAACAACGCGTAAGCAAAATCGAATGGGTCGTTCAGTCGGATACAGCCATGACTAAAGGCGCGTGTTTCGCGGCTAAACAGGTTCTTTGAGGGCGTGTCGTGCAAGTAGATGTTGTATTTATTTGGAAACAGAAACTTCACCAGACCCAATGCGTTTCGCTCGCTTGGACCCTGACGCATGGAATAAGGAAAGGTCTTTGCATTGTAGTTTCCAGCTTGCACCACACTGCGTGGCACAATGTTGCCGCTGCGGTCTGTCACGTCCAGATGGCTAACCGCGCCCGCGTTTTGCTGCAATTGCGGCAAATACTCGTTCACCACGATAGACCGTGGCACGTACCAGCTGGGGTTGATGACCATATATTCCATGACATCGGAAAACTCCGGCGACTGGCGGTCAGCGTCGCTCGCGCCGATAACGGACCGGGTCGAGAACGTGACGCGATCGTTATCAACGATGGTAGCAGTAAAATCGGTCAGGTTCACCCAAATGTGGCGCTGGCCGCGTGGACGGTTGATCCAGCGCTCGCGTTCCATCGCAACGATCACGGATTCCATCCGTTTCTCGAGCGGGACGTTGATTTCCTTCATCGTGTCGCCACCGGCCGCCCCATCAACCGCAAGGCCCATGGACTGCTGAAAACGTTGCACGGCAGTTTGGATGCTTGTGTCGTAAGTTTGCGTCGCTGTCCGCTCTAGGTGGCCCATAAGGATAAGACGGTTCCGCAGATCGACGACAGCCTGACCGCTCGCGCCCGGCTTCAAGCTTGCCGCTTGCACGTTGGGGCCATAGCCGCCCTGTGCCAGCAGGTTTTCCAAACGCAGCTTTTCCCGCATCAGACGTGCGTATTCCGGGCTACTCGGCGGCAGAGATCGCAGAAATGCGGCCGGATTGGACTGAATAAATGCCTGCAATGTACCAAGACGCGACCGTAGCGGTACCTCACGCACGATCAGCGGCACGACCTTGGAGGGCGTTAGAATACCAGTCTGCACATCGCGGGCGTAGCGCAAAAAGGCGTTCGACAGCATGACCTCCATCGCGCCCTGCTGGGCAGGGGTCGTCGCGGCGCGCAATTGCGACATCATCTGATCGGGATTGTAGCGGTCCGCGGGCAAGCCATGTGCACCAGCATCGGCCAGCGCTGTCAGCAGTGCATTGCGACGGGTGCTGGCAGCCGAATCGTCGCCTGTCCAAATGCCCTGAAAATCGCGACTACGATAGAACGTTGCCAATTCTTCATCACGCGCTGCCGATTCGGCGACGGCCTGCCGGAATGCGGTGACCTGCGCCTGTGCCCCAGCTGGGATGATCGAAAGGGTCGAAACAAGCAACATCACACACGCCGCATGGCGCAGAACGCCCACGACGGCGCGGGATAGCATTTTGGTAGTCACGAACGGGTCCCCCGAAAGACAATATGGCCCAAGGCAGCAGGCATTTCCGCATTAATTTTCAAGGCTTGCCCGAGTGCTGTCCATTCACAAAGCTAACGTGTGTTGCTTTCTGAATACATGTTGCATCGCTGCCCACCCCACCGCCGGCGTCCGGGTCCACCAGGTGCTTATGCGCTGAAACTTGCCGATTCCAAACGAGGTATGGAACCTAAGCCAATCCGGGGTTGGAGGTGAAACGACCCTGTGCCATAAGGATGAGGCATCTGGGGATAGATGAAAAGCGCGGGAAATACGCGCAAAACCGGAACGGGACAGGCATATATCATGACGGAACAGCGTTCTTCTGGCATCTCAAGGCGTGGGCTTTTAGGTGCGTTCGCGGCGACGGCACTGGTGTCGGCACCTACTTATTCGAAAGCAGCAGGCTTCTTACGTGGTAGCGGTGATATTCGCCGTATCAGCATGTATTCGGGTCGCACGGGTGAGCGGCTTGATACGATCTATTGGATCGAAGGCCAGTACATCGGCGAAGCATTGCGTGAAATCAATGCATTCATGCGCGACTGGCGCAACGGCAAGGTCGTCAATATGGACAGCCGCACAGTCGATATCATGGCAGCATCGCACCGCCTGATGGACACATCCGAACCCTACATGCTGTTATCCGGCTACCGCAGCCCGGAAACAAATGCGATGTTGCGTAGCCAATCCTCTGGCGTTGCGCGCAATTCGTTGCACATGCGCGGTCAAGCCGCCGACTTGCGATTGTCCAGCCGGTCGATCAACGACATGGCCAAAGCAGCCTCGGCTTGCAATGCAGGCGGTGTTGGCACCTATCGTGGTTCAAACTTCGTTCATATGGATTGTGGCGACGTGCGTAGCTGGCGCGGCTGAACAGATTCATTAGTCCGGAAACAAAGCGCCTTCGGGCGCTTTTTTCATGCGCCCGACCGCTTGCGGGATGACGACACGCGGTATAGAGATTTTGCATCGACCGAAAGGTTAGATGTCTGCGGGTATGGTGAAAAGGTATCACGAAAGCTTCCCAAGCTTCAGTTACGGGTTCGATTCCCGTTACCCGCTCCACCCTCTCTGCCACGCAGGAATATCCCATGAGTATTGAACGTTTCGAATCCGGCGACCGGATGTCTCAGGCTGTCGTGCACAACGGCATCGTCTATCTGGCAGGTCAAGTTGGCAAGCCCGGCGAAGACGCCACAGCACAAACCACCGAAGTATTGGCACAGGTTGATCGCCTTCTGGCGCTGGCGGGGACTGACAAGTCCAAAATCCTGACCGCTCAGGTTTGGGTTGCCGACATGGCCGATTTTGCCGCAATGAACGCCGTCTGGGACGGCTGGGTATCCAAGGGCAACGCCCCTGCCCGCTGGACCGGCGAAGCCAAGCTCGCGACGCCCGCCTACAAAGTTGAAATCATCGTGACCGCCGTTCTCTGATGACGGTCCCATATCTGACTACGCTGCACGCAGACGATCTGCGTGCAGCGGGTATTCCAGAGCCTTGGTCCTTCGGCATGGCGGACAAGGTCCGTTTTGGCGAGATTGACGCGTTGCAGCACGTCAACAACGCTGTCTACCTCAAGTGGTTCGAAAACCTGCGCATCCTGTATTTCGATGACCGCGAAATCTGGCACATCGACGGCAAGCGACCCAAAGTCGTGCTTCGCAATATCGGTCTCGATTACCGGTCAGAGGTCAAACTGACCGACCGTTACATCCTGACTGGCCGCACGACGAAGCTGGGCACAAGCAGTTTTACCATGGAATACGCGGTCTGGGTCGAAGGTCGCCTGACCACCACCAGCCATGCGGTGATGGTCATGTTGAACGAAGACAACACAAAACGCGCCCTCCCCGATCACATCCGCCAGATGTTCATCGACCGGGATGGGGCGGTTGCGGGCTGACCTTACAGTCCGTGCCTTTGCAAGAACGCGACCAAAGCTGCCGTTGACCCATCTTTGTCATCGGCGGCTTTTTCGCCCTCGACGACAGGCTGTAAAGACGTCGCCAATTCCTTGCCTAGTTCCACGCCCCACTGGTCGTAGGAATTGACCCCTAACACAACGCCTTCAACAAAAACGCGGTGTTCATAAAGTGCCACGAGCATGCCCAGCACTTCCGGCGTCAGCTGCGGATAGGTCAGCGTTATTGAAGGACGGTTGCCAGGGAACACACGGTGTGCAGCCTGACGTTCCAATTCCGCACCCTCGAATTTATCCGCAACTTTTGCGCGGGCCTCATCCAACGAGCGGCCCTTCATCAATGCCTCGGATTGGGCCAAACAGTTCGCGACCAACAGCTGGTGCTGGTGGTGTAGCGCGTCTTCGTGGCCACGCGCTGCGACGAGGAATTCGCACGGAACAACACGCGTGCCCTGATGTATCAGTTGATAAAATGCGTGTTGGCCATTCGTCCCCGGCTCTCCCCAGACGACAGGACCAGAATTGTAAGGCAGCGCCACGCCATCCATGCTGACGCCCTTACCGTTACTTTCCATCTCTAGCTGCTGCAGATAGGCAGGCAAACGCGACAGGTTGTTGTCGTAGGGCAGCACGGCGCGGGTCGTATGACCGCAGACCTGATTATGCCACAAACCGACCATGGCCAGCAGCGCCGGCAGATTTTCGCCCCAAGGTGCGGCCCGGAAATGCCTGTCCATAGCCTGACCACCGCGCAAGAAGGCACGGAAGGCATCCGGCCCGATAGCGATCATCAATGACAGTCCGATCGGACCCCACATCGAATAGCGGCCACCGACCCAGTCCTCGAACCCGAACACGCGTGATGGATCAATCCCGAAATCAGCTGTCTTTTCGGCAGCAGTGGATAAAGCGGCGAACTGCGCACCCACGTCGGACACGGCCTCGCCCATCCAAGCCTTGGCGGTGCGGGCATTCGTCATAGTCTCTATCGTGGTAAAGGTTTTGGACGCGACGATCACCAGCGTCGTCGTGGGCTCAAGGCCCCGCAGCGTCTGTGCGATATCTGCCGGGTCGACGTTACTTACGAAATGGCAGCGCGGACCGTCGTGATAGGGTGCCAACGCCAGCGTGCCCATCTTCGGTCCAAGGTCTGAACCACCAATGCCGATATTCACGATGTCGGTGATTTGACCACCCTGCCCCGTATAGCTGCCGTCGCGGACGGAAGTGGCAAAATCTGACATCCGGTCAAGGGTGGCCAGCACATCTGGCATAACATCCTGACCATCCACCATCACCGCGCCGCCATCAAGGTTACGAAGCGCTGTGTGTAGAACAGCTCGACCTTCGGTATCGTTGATAGGCTGGCCCGTAAACATTGCCTCTCGCTTGTCGGCCACGCCACGCGTGTCCAAGAGGTGGATCAGCATAGACAGAGCTTTGTCGTCAATTTGGGTTTTTGCGTAATCCAGCCGCAAAGCGCCGGTCATTGCGGCGAAGGCTTCGGCGCGGGTCGCGTCCAGTACCGCCTCTATCCGGCGATCCTTCAGGGCTTCGTAATGTGCTTTCAGGTCTGCGAACATGATTAGGACTCCGCCCAGTGAACGATTGAACCCGGAAGGATGGCCGCGACGGGTGCTTCTTCGGGTGACAAGTCTTGCGCGCGCAGCAAGGCCTCACGCTTTTCTTTTCCGACTATAACGATGTGGCGGCTCATGGCTTCGCGTAGCACCTTGGCGGACAATGTAATCCGTGGTTCCGGCGCACCCGGCGCACGCATTGCGACCAAGCGGTCTTTTCCATTCAGTGCCAGATCAAGCTGATCTGCACCGGGGAAAATGCTGGCCGTATGCATATCGGCGCCCATGCCAAGTAGGACCAGCGATAACGGCAATTCGGGCGTTAGCGCTTCTTGCAGCTCGGCTAGCTTGTCCTCTGGCGTCGGCGCATCTGCGTAAAGCGGCACGTAAACCGCCTCGGCTGCGCGACCAGTCAGCAAACGCTGGCGCAGCAGTCGTGTATTCGACTGCTCTGATGTCTCGGGTACCCAACGTTCGTCGGTCAGCATGACGTGAACGCGGGACCAGTCGAGGTTGGCAGAGCATAGATTGTCAAAAATTGGACCCGGCGTCGTGCCGCCTGGTACTGCAAAAGATGCATGTTCGTGATTCAAAAGACACTGACGCAACTCTCCGGCCAGCTTGTTGGCGAGGTCGATCATCATCATCTCGCCGTCGGGATATTCGATCAGTTCCAAGGCCTAGGCCCTCCGGTGTGTGCAAGATTATACGCGGACCAAACCACAGGACGCCGACAATGCCAAACACCCCCAGCGGCGATCCGCGCGGGTGCGATCAGCCTTTGATTTCGCGCCAGCGCCGACCATCGCGGTGCATCAGCATCATCGCATCTTCTGGTCCGCTCGACCCTTGGTCGTAATGCTTGGGGACATCGTTCCGCGCTTCCCAGCCGTTGATCAACGGATCGGTCCAAGCCCACGCTGCCTCGACTTCGTCACCGCGCATGAACAGAGTCTGATTGCCGCGGATCACATCCATGATCAGCCGCTCGTAAGCGTCCGTCGCTGGTTCAGAATCCTCACCTAAAGCATCGGCGAAGGTCATATCGAGAGGAACATCAATCAACCGCATGCCCCCAGGACCGGGTTCTTTGATCGTTACCTGAAGGTCCATACCCTCGTTTGGTTGCAAGCGGATCGCAAGAATATTGCGGTGACGCGCAGTATCGCCTTCAAAAATAGAGTGGCCAAGATCCTTGAAAACCACTGCAATTTCCGATGCTCGACCCTTCATTTTTTTGCCCGTGCGAAGATAGAATGGCGTGTCCGCCCACCGCCAGTTCGAGATATTCACCTTCATCGCGACGAAGCTTTCAGTAAAGCTGCGTGGATTTTCGACGTCCGTCCGGTAACCGGGGCTGTCTGGGCCCGCATCATACTGGCCACGTACGATGTGGTGGGTTTCGACAGGCTGAAGCGCCCGAATGACCTTCAGCTTTTCATCACGTACCTCGTCCGCCCCAAACACACTGGGTGGTTCCATCGCAATCAGGCAAAGCAGCTGCATTAAATGGTTCTGCACCATATCCCGCATCGCGCCAGATTTATCGTAATAGGCACCGCGCCCGCCGACACCGACGGTTTCAGCGACTGTGATCTGGATGTGATCGACATAGTGGCTGTTCCAAAGCGGTTCGAACAAGACGTTGCCAAACCGAACAGCCATCAGGTTCTGGACGGTTTCCTTACCCAGATAATGGTCAATGCGATATATCTGACCTTCGTCAAAATGCGCAGCTAAGGTGTCGTTGAGTGCTTTGGCACTTGCCAGATCACGACCGAATGGCTTTTCCACGACAATTCGACTGTCCGGATTAGCGATCTTATGGGTATGTAAACGCTCTGCCAAGTCCCCGAAAAGCGAGGGCGCGACGGAAAAATAGAACGCCCTTACGACACCTTCACGGGACAACGCGGCCAAATCGGACCAACCATCAGTACCCTTGGCGTCAACGGTTACATAACGCAGCGCTTCAAGAAATGCCTCTAACCCTTTGGTGTCGTTATTTTCAACGCCGCCGAATTCAGAAATAGCTTCTCTGATCATCTCGCGGTAACCGGCATCATCCATGTCGGACCGAGCGGCGCCAATGATGCGGCTGCCCGGTGGCATCTGTCCCGCCAAATAGCGCCGGAATAGTCCAGGCAGGATCTTACGACGTGCCAGATCGCCCGTGCCGCCGAAAATAACGAGGTCGAATTCATCGACTGGTATAACGCGAGAGACCATGGGCTGCTCCGGGTATTTAGATGCGCGTTAGCGCTAACGTGCTGCTGATACTCAGCGGATGCGCAGAAGTCTAGCATCCGGCTGATATAACGCACACCGAATTTGTAAAACCTGCGGACAAATTACGTATGTGATGCCTGATTGAGCGCTACGCCTCTAGTTCGGCATCCCAGTCCAGGTAATCCATCCAACTGTCGTGCAAATGGCCGGGCGGAAATTTGCGCCCAATGTTATTTAATTCTGACGCTGCGGGCTGACGCGGCGTACTGCGTAATGACAGCCCGGACTGCTTAAGTAGTTTAGACCCCTTCTTCAGGTTGCAAGGGCTGCAAGCCGCAACGACGTTGGACCAACTTGTGACACCACCCCTTGCACGTGGTAATACGTGATCAAAGGTCAAATCGCCTTTGCTGCCGCAATACTGGCAGCAAAACTCGTCCCTTAAAAATAAATTAAAGCGCGTGAAGGCCACGCGCTTTTGGGGTTTTACGAAATCTTTCAACACGACGACCGACGGGATCCTGATCCGGGTAGAGGGGCTGTGCACCTCCTCGTCATACTCACTTATTATGGTCACGCGGTCGAGGTAGGCAGCTTTTACGGCCTCCTGCCATGGCCAAAGGGAAAGAGGGTAATAAGACAAGGGCCTATAGTCCGCGTTCAAGACTAACGCCGGGAAGTGTTTCAAAGCCCCGGGTTCACGCACAAATTCTGTTCTGAAATCGCCGTACATCGTCGCCTGCATCCATATGCTGGCGGCCGACTGACGGCACCCTTGCCACGGGGCCACACCGGCCGCGTCACCAAAACTATATATGGGGCGCAACAAAAGCCAACGACTAATTTTTGCCCCAGATATCGCAAAGCTAGCGTTGCCTTGTAATGGCCCTGTGACAGGCAGTCAGATGGCGTCTTTATAGGAAGCAGCATCTAATTCATCGGACCACGCAACCCAACGTGCCCGCCCTTCGTGCTTTGCTACGTAAAGCGCACGATCCGCGCGGGACATAACCTGTGCAACCGCAGCCCCTTCGTTCCCGTAGGCTAGTCCGACAGACATCGTTACGGGGGCAATCGCTGAAGCCTCTGTGGTAACCATCACACCCGGTGCGATCCGCGATGCTAGTTGACTGGCACAAGTCACTGGGCCGGGCACAAACAGGCCAAATTCTTCACCACCGAGCCGAGCTAGGGCGACTTGGCTAAGGGCAGCCGCCCGTAATAGGTCCGCCGCTGGTTGCAGGCAAAGATCGCCAACGGCGTGCCCATAGACATCATTTATTCGTTTAAAGTGATCCAAATCCACCATCAGGAACGTCCCCGGTCCTTTAAGTACTGCGTTGGTCGCAATCGATTCTAAAAACGATCGCCGGTTTGGCAACCCGGTCAGCATGTCCGTCGCAGCCAAAACAGCAAGCTGCCGCTGCAACCGCGCCAGATGCCCGATCGAGGCCAATGCGAAGATAACGAATAGAGAGCCGACAAAAGCGGCCCGTGACAGATTAATCAGATAGCCACTGGCCTGATCGCCGTTTTCAAGAAAATCGCGCAGGTTGTTCAGCGCGCCAATCAAGACGACAGTCATGACAAGACGCGCCATGAAA
>JAGXIQ010000109.1 GCA_024635625.1 Loktanella sp.
ATCAGGTTCACGGTATGGCAGGCGCTGGTTTCTGCGGTGTTAAGCGTGGGGTTGGCGGTGCCCGTCTCACGGGCTTTGGCGCGTCGCAGGTTTCGCGGTCGCGGCGCCTTGGTCATGCTGTTGGGCGCACCATTCATTTTGCCGGTGATCGTGGCAGTGTTGGGCTTGCTCGCCGTATTTGGGCGTGGCGGTTTGGTGAACAGTGGGCTCGCGGTCTTTGGGGTGCCAACCGTTTCGATCTATGGGGTAGGCGGGGTCGTACTCGCACATGTGTTCTTTAACTTGCCACTGGCCGTCCGATTGCTTTTGCAGGGCTGGCTGGCCATCCCAGCAGAGCGTTTCAAGCTGGCAGCGCAGCTGAACGTGCCGGTCTGGCGACTTTTAGAGGGCCCTATGTTGGCGCGTGTGGTGCCCGGCACGTTGCTAGTGGTGTTTTTGATCTGCCTGACAAGCTTCGCTGTGGCGCTTACCCTTGGGGGCGGGCCACGGGCGACCACGATTGAACTTGCGATCTGGCAGGCGGTCCGCTTCGATTTCGATTTAGGCCGCGCGGCGTTGCTGGCCTGCGTTCAGTTCAGCCTATGTGCGGTTGCAGCGATTGTGTCGTGGCGTGTGACACCCGCAGACGGATTTGGCAGCGGACTGGACCGCACGGTGGCCCGTTGGGACCATAGCCCGCTCGATTGGGTGTGGCTGTATGCGGTGACTGTCTTTCTGGTTGCGCCACTGGCGATGGTCGTCTGGCGCGGTGTACCGGGTCTTTCGGACCTTGGGCCCACCATTTGGCTTGCGGCGTTGCGGTCGGTCGTCGTGGCCACCGCGTCGACGTTGGTCTGTGTCAGTATGGCGCTGGCATTGGCCCTGCGCGGCGGGGCCATGACAGGGATCATTGGCGTTCTACCTCTTGCGGCGAGTGCGATGGTTATGGGGACAGGTCTATTTTTGATTGTTTATCCGATAGCTGATCCTACGTCCCTTGCCTTGCCAGTCACTGTTGCCGTCAACGCAGTCATGGCGCTTCCCTTTGCTTTGCGCGTGCTTAGTACCGCTGTAGTAGAGGTGCGCGACAATTACGGACGTTTGGCCGAAGGATTGGGCCTGCGCGGTATGGCCTTGTTACGGCTCGTCGTGTTGCCGCGTTTGCGGCGTCCACTTGGGTTCGCGGCGGGGCTGACAGCCGCGTTGTCGATTGGCGATCTTGGCGTCATCGCGTTGTTCGCGACCGACGCCCAAGAGACGCTTCCGCTCGCCATGTACCGGCTAATGGGGGCGTATCGTATGGATGCAGCAGCAGGGGCCGCGCTGTTGTTACTTTCCATGGCTCTGTGTGCGTTCTGGATTTGCGATAGAGGAGGGCGTGTGGATGCTGATGCTTGATGATCTGATCCTGACACAAGGCACGTTCCAACTGCAGGCGAATCTGGCGATCGGGCCCGGTATAACAGCAGTCATCGGGCCGTCGGGGGGCGGCAAGTCGACACTGCTGGGCGCCATTGCGGGTTTTGTCACGCCGACGTCTGGGTCTGTTTTGTGGGGAAGGCATGACCTGACGCAACAACGCCCTGGCGATCGGCCCGTCACAATGCTGTTTCAGGACAACAACCTGTTCCCTCATTTGACCATAGCGCAGAATGTCGGGCTCGCACTTGCACCTCGGCTCCGGCTTACATCGGAACAGAAGGTAAGGGTCAGCGATGCGCTTGCGCTTGTCGGGCTGGTTGGACTTGGTGATCGCAAGCCGCGCGCCCTGTCTGGAGGGCAGCAGGGGCGCGCGGCGCTTGCGCGGACCCTGTTGGCCGATCGCCCCCTTGTCTTGCTGGACGAGGCTTTTGCGGCGTTGGGGCCAGCATTACGGGCTGAAATGTTCGGTCTGGTGCGGGAACGGTTGGCGGGGCAGGGGCACACGGTTGTCGTTGTCACCCACGACCCGCAGGATGCTATCGCATTTGCGGATCACGTTATTCTTGTTGCAGACAACCGTGCCGCACCCCCACAGGAAACCGCTGCCCTGTTTGCCAATCCACCGGATTCCTTGCGGCGCTATCTGGGCATCTGAAATGAAAGAAGGCCAGCCAGATTATGGCGGGCCTTCTTTCGTTCAGTTAAAGCGATTAGTGCTTCACTTTTTTCTTGTGCGGCGCCCAGATGCGCTTGTTCGTCAGGTAAAGCAGCACGGACAGCACCGAAAGGAAGATCACGCCGGTCAAACCGGCCTGCTTGCGGGCGGTCATTTTGGGTTCCGCAGTCCACATTAGGAAAGCCGCGACGTCCTGCGATTCGGACTCTAGGCTATTTTCATGCTCGTCATCAAAATCGACGTCTTCGCCGTAAAGAGGTTGCGGCATAGCAATCCAACTTCCGGGCACGGTGTGGTGACCATGCTCGTCCTTGCAGGCGTCCGGAAAACCACCATTGGCGAACGCTACGTTATAGTAACCTTCCATTGGAGTTTCCATCGCGGCAGCACACTCCGGCTCTTCTTCGTAGCCAGCCATCAGCGAAGCGATGTATTCCGCGCCGCCCATACCATTGATGAACTGGCTGATTCCCGTGCCGTAAGGGCCGTGGAAGCCAGCACGCGACTTTGCCATTAGAGACAGGTCAGGTGCATTGGCCAGCGACGAGGCAGGGTAGTAATCTGCAGGAGCCGCTGGGCGGTAATCGCCAGCCCCGTCAGCCAACGCTGCATCGAAAACTTCGAAGTTTTCAGCGTAGGCGCGCATCTGGTCTTCGGGTAGGGCTGGCCCGGTTTCGTCTGCCAGCGTGCGGAAAGACACGCGAGTCAGACCGTGGCAGGCAGCGCAGACTTCTGTGTAGATTTTCAACCCGCGCTGCAACTGCATCGTGTCGTAGCTGCCGAAAGGTCCCTCGAACGGGAAGTCAAAATCGTGGATCTCGACTTCCGTCTCGGCGACGGCGGCCCCGGCAGAAAGCGCCAGCGCCGTCATGGCCGTCAGGGTGAGTTTGCGAAACATGGTCATGTCGTCCTTTCTCACTCTGCCGGGTTCACGATGGTCGTGGTGCCACCGGTCGGAGCGTAGTGCGCATTGAAGTCTTCTTCGATTGTCGCCGGAATGGCCAGCGGCTTCTCCATCACGCCGAGCAGTGGCAGGATGATTAGGAAGTAGGCGAACCAATAGGCCGCAGCGATCAGCGAAATCCAGTCGTAGGGGAATTCCGCAGGCTGTGCACCAACCCATGCCAGCACCACAAAGTCGACACAGAGCAGCGAAAACCACCACTTGAACGTCGGACGGAAGCGGCCGGAACGCACGGACGACGTGTCCAGCCATGGCGCCAGCGCCATGACTGCGATCGCGCCGAACATCGCCAGAACACCGAAGAATTTAGCGTCGATAATCCCGAAGCTAACCCAGTTGACCAGTTGCACGGCCCAGACGTCGGCGGTGAAGGCACGAAGGATCGCGTAGAATGGAAGGAAGTACCATTCCGGAACGATGTGCGACGGTGTGACAAGCGGGTTGGCAGGCACGTAGTTGTCCGGATGGCCCAGATAGTTCGGCATGAAGCCGACGATCGCCATGAACACGGCCAAGATTACGGCCAGCGCAAACAAGTCCTTGATCACGAAGTACGGCCAGAAGGGCAGGGTGTCTTTCTCTGCGTCTTCCTTAGAGGTGCGACGGACTTCTACACCGGTTGGGTTGTTGTTGCCGGTCGTGTGGAATGCCCAAATGTGCACGATCGTAAGGCCAAGCAAAATGAACGGCATCAGATAGTGCAAAGAGAAGAAGCGGTTCAGCGCAGGCTGGCCAACGGCAGAGGCGCCTAGCAGCCATGTCTGGATCGATTCCCCGATGAACGGGATCGCGCCGAACAGGCCAGTGATGACGGCCGTGCCGTGAAACGACATCTGACCCCAAGGCAACACGTAACCCATAAAGGCGGTGCCCATCATCAACAGATACATCAACATACCGATGATCCACGTTACTTCACGGGGCGCCTTGTAGGAGCCGTAGAAAAGACTGCGGAAGATGTGCAAGTAAACGGCGACAAAGAACAGCGATGCGCCGTTTGCGTGGAAGTAGCGGATCATATGCCCGCCGTTCACGTCGCGCATGATGTGCTCTACGCTTGCGAATGCCATGTCGACGTGTGGCGTGTAGTGCATCACCAGCGCAACACCCGTCGCGATCTGAAGGATCAGCGTGAACACGAGGACGATGCCCCAAATCCACATCCAGTTCAGGTTCTTCGGCGTCGGGATAAACATTGCGTCGTACAGCAGGCCGACGATCGGCAGCCGCTTGTGAAGCCACTTTTCACCGCCTGATTTCGGTTCGTAGTGGTCGTGGGGAATACCAGCCATGGGTTTCTCTCCTTAACCGAGTTGAATGGTGGTGGCGTCAAGGAAGGACGCGACCGGAACAGGCAGGTTGCGCGGCGCTGGGCCTTTGCGGATGCGACCGGCGGTGTCGTAGTGCGATCCGTGGCAAGGGCAGAACCAGCCACCGAAGTCGCCCTGCTCGCCCAGGGGCACACAGCCGAGGTGCGTACAGACGCCCATCATCACGAGCCAGTTTTCGCCACCTTCTTCGTCCGACCCGGTCGAGGTTGCGAGCGCGCGGTTGGCGTCGGTCGCTTCTGCGCCGGCAGCAAGGTTGGCGTTCTCGGCGCTTTGGTCAGGAAGGCTACTGACGTCGACAGCCTGTGCGGCTGCGACTTCTTCATCGGTGCGGTAGCGGATGAAAACCGGCTTGCCCTGCCACAAAACAGTCAGTTGGGTTCCTTCGGTCACGCCGCTGATATCGACGCGGATTGATGCCAGCGCCTGAACGTCGGCTGAAGGGTTCATCTGATTGACCAGCGGCCATACGGCCGCGCCACTGACCACGACGGCAGCACCGGCGGTCGCATAGTAAAGGAAATCGCGGCGTGTGCCCTGATGTTCGTCTGCATGTGACAAAAGGATGTCTCCGGTTAAGATGGGAGTCCCGAAGGGCTACCCTGCGAAAGAGAGAGGTGGCGCAAAAAGCCCCCCGATCGGGCGTTGTTTAGCCCTACAGACCCGGCCCGTCCAGCGGACAATCCGGCGCAGGGGGGGCATATGCGGCTTGAATGACGCAGTTTCGCCTCCTTTTTTGGTTCTGTACCGGACTCAACCTCACGCGATTCTGTTTAAGATTTCCGCAACCAACTCTTGAGAGAGTGGGGCAGTGACGCTAACTACGATTACAACACCCAAAGTTTTGAGAGGCTGCCAGATGTTGCGCACCGCCCTTATCGCTGCATCCGCTGCAGCATTTCTACCACTCGCCGCACATGCGGAAGTCGAGTTGAGCTTTTATGGCGGCGCACAAAGCGCGCCACATTCCGACGTCTTTATTAGTGGTGACCCTGACTATCCCACAAATACCCGCGTCAAGTGGGAAGGTCGTTCTTTCGATCCGCCGCCATATTATGGTTTGCGCGCGACATATTGGGCGTCTGATACGTTCGGCTATGGGCTCGATTTCACGCATACCAAGGTGTATTCATCTGACGCCTCGCGCGATGGCACACCGTTCACGACGCTGGAATTCACAGACGGTCTAAACACGTTGACGGCCAACGCCTATCGTCGATTCCAGCCAATGGGTGGCGTGACACCTTACGTTGGTGCGGGCGTCGGTTTGGCGATTCCCCACGTCGAAGTGTCGAATGGCACTACCAGCACGCTGGGCTATCAGGTGACCGGCCCCGCTGCGACAGTGCTTGCTGGGGCGACCTATCCGATCAGCGACCGCTTTTCTGTCTTCGGTGAATACAAGTTCACCTACTCGCAGAACGAGGCCGACCTTGACGGTGGCGGAACGCTGAACACCGACATCATCACCAATGCGTTGAATGTCGGCGTTAGCTTCAGTTTCTAATTTTAGTCCGGGACAGCGGTGGACTGCATCGCGTCCCGGGCCATGAACGTCGTGTGCCATGCGGCCAACGCGTCGTGGTCTTTGCGCCAATTGCGTGCGTCATGTCTTAAATCCAGATAGGCTAACGCGCAGGCAACGCCGATCTGCGCCATATCCAGTGGACCCGTCAGGTGCGACATCCAGCGGGCGTCAATTGCATCAACCGCACGAATCGCCTTGGCCCATTGAGCTTCCATCCAGTCTGGCGACTGCTGGGCTTCGGGGCGCATCCGTACTTCGTAGGTAATCGCCAGCGCCGCCTCCATGATGCCGTCGGCTGTCGCCTCTAGCGTCAGAACTTCCCACAGGCGCTTTTCGGGATAAAGTGTCGTGCCAGCGTGATCATTCAAGAAGCGGGTGATAACCCGACTGTCATAAATTGCGGGGCCATGGTCGCGCAGGAGCGCTGGAATTTTGCCAAGCGGATTCGCAGCGGCTACACTTGCGTCTGTTGCAGATGGGCTGGTTGAGACGTTGATCTCTTCCACGGTGTCCATCAGGTCCGCTTCTCGCAAGACGACCCGGCACTTTCTGGCAAAAGGCGAGGCGGGTGACATCAACAATTTCATGAGAGCGGTCCTTTTTGGGTTTGGCAGAGCCAATCACAAGGGTCGCAATCTGGCAAGTATGAGAGCGGTGCTGCACCCTGCCTAAAGTGCGATCCCTCGACGGTAGGTTTGCGCAAAATGAAAGTGCATCAGGCCCGGAGTACTGTTCCGCTTGTGGACTGAACCTGCGCAGTGACGATACGACTTTCTGGCTGGTCGGTATCGAATTGCACTTCGGCGAATTGGGCCGTGCGCCCCATGCGAGGGGATTCCATCAAAATCTGATGTGTCTGCCCAATCTGGGCAGTTAGATGCGCCTGCACAGCGGCATCCCCGGCGGCACGTAGGCGCGCGGCCCGATCCTTGATCTGAGGGCCGCGAACCTGCGGCATCCGCGCGGCAGGCGTGCCGGGGCGGGGCGAGTATGGGAAAACGTGTAGCCATGTCAGGTGGCAGTCTTTGACGAGCGCGAGCGAGTTGGCAAAGGCGTCTTCGGTTTCGGTCGGAAAGCCTGCGATAATGTCCGCACCAAAGGTCATGTCGGGGCGCAATCTGCGGGCATCGTCGGCAAATTTCATCGCGTCATCGCGGGAGTGGCGGCGCTTCATGCGTTTAAGAATCAGGTTATCGCCGTGCTGTAGCGACAAGTGCAAGTGCGGCATCAGGCGCGGTTCGGTCGCGATGGCCTGCATAAGGGCGTCGTCGACCTCGATCGAATCAATTGAAGAAATGCGCAGTCGCGGCAGATCGGGGACGAGTTTCAGAATACGCAGGACCAAATCGCCCAAACGAGGCGCTGCGGGCAGGTCTGCCCCCCAAGAGGTCAGATCGACGCCCGTCAGCACGACTTCTTGAAAGCCACGGTCCACTAGGCGTTTGATCTGTTCGACGACGACTCCTGCGGGAACAGAGCGGGAATTACCGCGTCCGAAGGGGATGATGCAGAATGTGCAGCGGTGATCGCAACCATTTTGAACTTGCACATAGGCACGGCTTCGTGTGCCGAAGCCGTCGATCAGGTGCCCCGCAGTTTCGCGCACGCTCATGATGTTGTCGACCTGCACCGGTTCGGTCTTGCCGGTGAAATCGGGGGCCATGGCCGCCCATGTTGCCGGCTGCATCTTTTCGGTGTTGCCAATGACCATGTCGACCTCTGCCATGGCAGAAAAAGTCGCGGGTTCAGTCTGGGCCGCGCAACCAGTGACGATAAGTTTCGCGTCCGGGTGGGCGCGGCGTAGCTTGCGAATGTCCTGACGGGCTTTACGCACAGCCTCTGCCGTGACGGCGCAGGTATTGACGACGATGGCGTTCTGCACACCTGCCGCTTGAGCGAGCTCTGTCATAGCTGCCGTTTCGTAGGCGTTCAAACGGCAGCCATGGTTGGAAAAGATCGGTGCGTTAGCCATGCCAGACCCCATCATATGGATGTGCGGTTGGTCCAGTCATCCAAACGCCGTCGTCGCGCCAATCGATATCTAGTGTGCCACCGTCAAGGTCTATGCGCACAACGCGGCCCGTCAGCCCCCGTCGAGCTGCTGCAACTGCCACGGCACAGGAGGAAGAGCCGGAGGCCAGCGTGATGCCCGCCCCACGCTCCCAGACGCGCATGCGAACATGGTTGGGACCGATCAGTTGCGCGAACTGAACATTGGTGCGTTCGGGAAAGAGCGGGTGGTGTTCGATTTCTGCCCCCCGGATGGCAAGATCGACAGCCATCACGTCGTCCACGAAAAAGCTGCAATGTGGGTTGCCCATGCCTGTGGCTGTTGGAAGGCCGTCAATTGGCAGCGAAAGGGTGTCCATAGCACGAGCGAGCGGCACCTCTTTCCAATCGAGAAGGGGAACACCCATATTGACGGAAGTCAGTCCATTGCCCGCGTCGCGCGCTGAAAGTGTCCCGCGATCCGTCGTGATCGTTAGCGCTTTTGTCCCGCGCCGTGACATCTCCCACGCGGCGATGCAGCGGGTCGCATTTCCGCAGGCCGCCGACTGACTGCCGTCGCTATTCCAGAACGTCAGGTGCAGATCGCCGGTGCCTGCAGTTATCTCTGCAAGCTGATCGAAACCGACTCCGCGGTGGCGATCCGCCATGGCAATCGCAAGCGTAGCGTCCACGCGCTCGCCACCGCGAGAGTCGATAACGACGAAATCATTACCCAATCCATGCATCTTCATGAACGGTACGGAGGAAATACTGTGCTGCATGTCGGCGATATACGCCCCGTTCTGCAAATTATCCACCCCACTCGAAATTTCGGGGTTGACCCCACCCGCCCCGCCGCCTAAATCGCCCCTCGTGGCATGGGCCGGTAGCTCAGTTGGTAGAGCAACTGACTTTTAATCAGTAGGTCTCGGGTTCGGATCCCGACCGGCTCACCACACACTTCCCTCACCAAAGACAGACGGGTACCGGACGGCAGACCAGTGCTTTCCCCCTGAGGATCGATGCGCTAAGGATGCGCGAAATGTGATCTGGCGAAAGTGCGCGCGATGAAATTCACCCTGTCATGGCTGAAGACCCACCTGGAAACGACGGCCTCGGTCGATGAGATCGCTTATGCGTTAACCGATCTGGGGCTTGAGGTGGAAGGGATCGAGAATCCTGCCGAAAAATTGCGCCCCTTCACCATCGGATACGTGGAAAGTGCCGAAAAACATCCTGACGCCGATAAGCTGCGTGTCTGTCAGGTGCAGACCAAAGATGGCCTGACGCAGATTATCTGCGGCGCCCCCAACGCGCGGCAAGGTATCACCGTCGTCATCGCAAGCCCCGGCGTTTATGTGCCCGGAATCGATACCACAATCGGTGTCGGCAAGATTCGCGGTATCGAATCCTTCGGCATGATGGCGTCAGAGCGTGAACTAGAGCTTTCCGAAGAGCATGACGGCATTATTGAGCTGCCCGAAGGCGACGTCGGCCAGAGCTTTGCCGATTGGTTAGCCCAGCACGAGCCAGCGCGTGTCGATCCCGTGATCGAGATCGCCATCACGCCAAACCGCGCCGACGCACTTGGCGTTCGCGGCGTGGCACGTGATCTGGCTGCGCGTGGTCTTGGCACATTGAAGCCGCTTACAAAGCCAGAGATTGTTGCAGCGGCTTCTTCCGACATATCTGTTACGATTGATGAAAATACGCTTGATGGCTGCCCGCTGTTCTGCGGACGGCTTATCAAGGGCGTGACAAACGGACCAAGCCCGGATTGGTTGCAGGCACGCCTGCGGGCTATCGGACTGCGTCCGATTTCCTTTCTGGTCGATGTGACGAACTTCGTCACCTACGACCTCAACCGACCGCTACACGTTTTCGATGCAGACAAGGTTCAAGGTGCGCTGCGCGTGCACCGCGCCAAGGGCAGCGAAGAGATCGTCGCGCTGGATGATAAAACTTATACCTTGTCGGAAGGTCAAATGGTCATTTCCGACAACGCTGGCGTGCAAAGCATTGCCGGCGTCATGGGCGGCGTTGCGACCGGGTGCACGGATGAGACGGTTAATGTTTTCGTCGAAAGCGCGTATTGGGATCCGATTCAGATTGCCTACACGGGTCGCGCTTTGCGGATCAACTCTGATGCCCGTTACAGGTTCGAACGGGGGATCGATCCCGCGTTCACGCCCGAAGGGCTGGATCATGCAGTCGCGCTTATTCAATCAGTGGTGGGCGGCGACGCCTCTGCCGTCGTGCAGGCCGGTAGCGTGCCACACACTGACCGGGCCTATAAGCTGGACACCGACCGCGTGGTCAGTCTTGTCGGCATGGACATTGCCGCAGAAACACAGCGCGCTACGCTGACTGCCCTCGGTTTTATACTAGACGGCGATATGGCCCATGTGCCTAGCTGGCGTGGTGATGTGCAGGGCGAGGCGGATCTGGTTGAAGAGGTGGCGCGGATTGCGTCGCTGACCAAACTGGTTGGTGTGCCGATGCCGCGCGCACAGCCCGGTGTGCCAAAGCCGGTGCTAACCCCTGGGCAGGTTCGCATGACGACAGCACGGCGTACGGCAGCAGCGCTGGGTTACAACGAATGCGTCACTTACAGTTTTATTGATCAAGTGGCGGCATCGTTGTTTGGTGGCGGCACGGATGCGACACGTCTGGAAAATCCAATTTCGTCCGAAATGTCGCATCTTCGCCCCGGATTGTTGCCCGGCCTGCTACAGGCTGCGGCGCGTAATCAAGCCCGTGGCTTTGCCGACGTTGCCCTGTTCGAGGCAGGCGATACTTTCACTGGTGGAGAGCCGGGCGATCAGCAGCCCTGCGTGGCGGGCGTACTGATCGGGCGCACCGGGCCCAAGGACGTTCACGGCGCGGCCCGGACGGTCGATGTCTTTGACGTCAAAGCAGACGTCGAAGCGATCTTGGCTGCGATGGGGGCACCTGCAAAGGTTCAGATTATGCGTGGCGGTGACGGCTGGTGGCATCCCGGCCGCCATGGGCAAATTTGCCTTGGTCCCAAGAAGATTCTTGGTGTCTTTGGAGAGTTGCATCCGAAGGTCCTGAAGGCCCTTGATGTGAAAGGCCCTGCCGTCGCTTTTACCTTGTTTCCTGCGCAAATTCCGCTGCCGCGCAACAAATCCAACACGCGTGATGCGCTAGTTGCCACTGATCTGCAGGCTGTGGAACGAGATTTCGCATTTGTCGTCGACACGAATGTCGAGGCGCTGACATTGGTCAACGCTGCAGCAGGAGCCGATAAGGCGCTGATTGCTGACGTGCGCGTCTTTGACGAGTTCATTGGCGGATCGCTAGGGACTGGGAAAAAGTCCTTGGCTATTACCGTGCGCCTACAGCCCATGGATGCCACACTCACGGAAGCCCAGATTGAAGGGGTGGCTAAGGCCATCGTTACCAAGGTCGAAAAAGCCACTGGGGGCACGCTACGCGGATGAATGTACCTGGGTCTGCCAAGCAGGCCCGGATGCTGATCGAGCAGCGTCTCTAAAACGACATTACCAGTCAAAATATAAGGCGACGCCATCCACATAAATTTAGTCGTGGCGGTGGCAAAATGCTGACTACCAGCTTCTTATCGTTTGCAATGGCCGGACGGTGCCCGGTCGTTTGATCCTTAAAGGTACTTAAGGATAGTCTTTCGCGGTCAAAAAAGACTTCTCATATGCATTAGACTGATTATAGGTGGCGCCCAGTCAATAAGGGCGGCATTCCATCGCACCTAATAATAGTCGAGGGAAAGCCATGCTGAACGAGTTTAAGGATTTTATTGCCAAGGGCAATGTGATGGACCTCGCGGTTGGTATCATCATCGGTGCGGCCTTTACGGCGATCGTTACATCGCTCGTTGGCGACCTGATCAACCCGCTGATCGGCCTTGTTCTGGGTGGCGTTGATTTTACAAATATGTACGTCGTTATGTCCGGTGATGTGCCCGCGAATGCTGGACTGCAAGTCGCACGCGATGCCGGCGCCGCCGTTTTTGCCTACGGTGCGTTCATCACCGCCTGCATCAACTTTCTTATCATCGCGTTTGTCGTTTTCATGTTGGTCAAGGGCGTGAACTCTATCAAAGCAAGTGCGGAAAAGCCGGATGATGTCGCACCAGACGTTCACACGGGCCCGTCAGAGTTGGACGTGCTGTTGGAAATCCGCGACCAACTGCGTCGCTAAACTGTTCTACAAAATACAAAGAGGCCTGTCCCGTTTGGCGGGCCTTTTTTAGGACACCTTTTGGGATCACAAATCAGCGCCGGTTATTGTTCCGGTCATTGTTTGCGCGAGATTCGACTTGACTACCGCGGCGTTGCGGATAGTCCTGCGTTCTACGTGTTAGCAAGAAAATCATCACGGCGGCGAGGCCGATTGCTGCCATGCTAGCAAGGAAGATGTCGAAGTTCATGTGTCAGTCCGCCATTTGGTAACGGTTGAACCATGCTGCGATCGTTTAAGTTCCCATGTTTCTTAAGATGGTTCTGCATTTCGGCATATGCGTGTCGGAAATGTCAGTTGGGAAACCCACTCGTCGCCACTGCTTCAATAATCCAGTGCGTCCGGGATCACTGTCGTAATGGGAAACTCCATACTGATTGTATGAGCATCCTCGGTGTCTAAAGTTTCCAACTTGCCACCAAGCTGCATGGAAAACGCGCGTATCAACTGACGCCCCACACCTTTGTCAGGCTTATTGCCAGCGGCCACGGGATTATCTTTTCGCGCAGAGTTGCGACAACGAAATTGCGCCATGCCAGGAGAGATTATCCTTAGGCTAAAGTGCAGGAAGTTTTTCGCACCTGGGGCGCCGCTCATATGGCTGATGGCATTTGTGCCGACTTCGCCGATCAAAAGCGCCAAGGGTACGGCTTGATCTGGGATCAGGCTAAAATTGTCGACCTCAAGTTTGTTGTCGGCACCGGGATAAGATTCTTCTAGATTCGTGAATACCGTGCCGCAAATATCGGCCATCAATGGCGCTGCGTCGGTTCTTGCAAGGTCCTTGGATTGATAAAGATAGCGGTGGACAGTTGCCAAGCCCAGCACGCGATCTTGCAACCGCTTAAGCGCATGGCGGCTTTCCTGCGTCGTCGCGGTGCGAATCTGCATGTTCATGATGGAAGAGATCATTTGCAGGTTGTTCTTAACCCGGTGATGAACTTCTTTTAACAGGACGTTCTTTTCGCGCAGGTTGTTTTCCATCCGCGCCTCATCGTCGATCAGGTCATAGGCCATATTGACGAATGTCTGCTCTAGATCGAACAGCTCTTGCGGTAGCATCTCTGAATTCTTGGCCTTGGGCAGTGATCTGTCCGACGCAAATTTTCGCATCCGGCCGCGCAAGTCTTGGACCGGGCTGACGACAAGGCGGTGCACAGCGAAGTAAGCCACGAGCAGACTAGCAAGCCACATCAGGGCTGGCAGAAAGAACGATGGCAGCGCTACTACATTGTCGGCCAGAAAACCTTCGGTCGGCGCCCAACCCGCCATTGCATAGGCCAGTCCGGGAACGATCGTCAGGACGACAAAAATCCTGCTTTCGCCGTCCGCATTCTTTGCAAGGAATGTTCGCGGTTGCGCACCCTGCTGTAAGAAAGAGCCATCGCTAATGTCTACTGTCGACGATGCAGGCTCTTCGCCCTGCACCGCAATAATGTCGCCGTCATAATTAAAGATGACCAGCGACAAGGGAGGCTCTGTGTTGTCGATGTCTGGCATTTGCGAAAGGGTGTTCACCGGCAGAGCCATAGCGATCTGCCCGACAATCGCCCCATCTTGCGAAACGGGCTGCAGCAGCGTCACACTGTCGGCGCTGGCCTCGCCTTCTCGAAGGCGGGGGATCAACGCCGGATCTGGAGAGAGCGCCAGTGCGCTGACGGCGTCCGGCGGCCCCACGGTGAATGGTGTTGTTTCAGAAGAGCAGTTGATGACGCCGTTGGGGGGTAAAAATCCTGCGAACCTGATGCTTCGATCCGCATCGCGAAATGCACGGAATGCGTCACTGCAGGCCTTAGGGTCGGCTGATGTGAGGGCGTAAGTGACGGCTTGACCCGTTGCAGCCCCCACGGCGCGCTGCAACGTCTGTCGTTCGCCGGATATGGAAAGTTCCGTTAGGGCGATCAAAGAGAGTGTCGTGCGCGCACGTAGGGTCTCGTCAAGGTTCTGCGTTTGCCAGATCGCGAGCAAACCGATCGGCAGCAGTGCTAAAGACAGAAAAGCGACGACACGAAATGGCAAGCTCTGTAAGAACGGCCAGCGCTCGTCCCGCACCTCTGCAGCGGCCGGCATCAGAATGCCGAATTGCCGTTGTTGGACACGACCGCGATCGTAACCTTGTCGGTCAGCTCTACCGGACCATCGGCATCAAGATGCATCAGTTCCGCCAGGCGCTTTCGCCCTCGGTTCGCGCGGCTTTTGATCGTACCGACGGCGACGTTGCACATCTCTGCGGCTTCCTCGTAAGAGAAACCGGAAGCGCCGACGAGGATCAGTGTTTCACGCTGTTCATCGGGTAGCTTCGCAAAGGCAGTACGAAAATCTGTCATCTGCAGATGGCCATCGTGCGCAGGCTTTTCGGCCATGTTTTCAGTGAAGATACCGTCTACATCAGCGACTTCGCGCTTTGCCTTGCGACGGCTTGAATAGAAAGTGTTGCGCAGAATGGTAAACAGCCACGCACGCATGTTTGTGCCAGGCTCGAATTTTTCGATGTTGGTCCAGGCTTTGACGACTGTGTCCTGTACCATGTCATCAGCTGTCGACCCATTCCGTGTCAGCGAAATCGCAAAGGCACGGAGTGCGGGAAGATGTTCGATAAGCTCGTCTCTGGGATCGGCCGTCATGCCTTGTCGTCCAGATTGGATGATTCTTGTGCCTTTAATTTGGCTAGAAGTTCACGAAGTTGATCGGGCAGTTCAGCCTGCTCCTGTTCGCGAAAAACACGCTTTAAATTGGCGTCGATCTGCTGACGCGCCTTTTCGCTCGGAGTTTCCTTGGACATTCGCCCGCCTGCTATTATGTGAAATCTGTAACGCACCTTGAGGAACCCAAACGCCGTTACGGGCGTTCGGTTCCCGCGATAGGGAAAGACAGGAAAAAAAGATTATGTCAAACGGCACCGCACAACAGGATATAACCACGGCGATCGGGACATATCTGCCCTATCTTCGCCGGTATGCGCGGGCACTGACCGGCACACAGTCCAGTGGAGACGCCTACGCGGCGGCAACGCTTGAGGCGATTTTAGAAGACCGTAGCATTTTCGACACAGAAATTTCGCCAAAATCGGCCTTGTTCAAGACGCTGCACATGATTTGGAGCAGCACTGATACGTCCAACCCGGGTGAAGCCTTGGTCGGAATTGAGGGGGCAGCACAGCGCCACCTTGCCAAATTGACAGCAAACACGCGAGAGGCGCTTCTGCTACACACGATCGAGGAATTCAGCCACGCTGAAATTGCCGACATCATGCTTATCGATGAATCAGAGGTCGTTCACCTGATCGACGTCGCCCATCGTGAGATGGCCGACAGCGTCGCTGGCCGTATTTTGATCATCGAGGACGAGGCCATCATCGCGATGGACCTCGAGTCGTTGGTTTCGGATATGGGCCATAAGGTGACAGGCATTGCCCGTACCCATTCCGGCGCCGTCACCATGGGACAGGCAGAGCGTCCAGACCTGATTCTTGCCGATATCCAATTGGCCGATAACTCGTCCGGTATCGACGCGGTAAACGAACTGCTTGGCGAATTTGGTGACATGCCGGTTATTTTCATCACCGCCTTCCCCGAGCGTTTGTTGACTGGCGACAAGCCCGAACCGGCGTTTTTGATCGCGAAACCTTATACCGAAGATCAGGTGCGGTCTGCTGTCGCACAGGCGATGTTCTTTTCATCGACCGAAACGCTCAACGTATAACACTATGTTGGGTGACCGCATCAGCGGTCACCCGTTTCTATGACGTGCCCGACAACGGTTTGTGTATACCGATTTGTGGCGTAGGTGTTTTGACCAGTGAACTGTTGAACTGGAAAGCTTCATGGCGACGAAATGCAGTCAGTGCCCTCTGCGTCGGCATCCGCTTTTCAAGGCGATGTCCGACCACGACGTTAAGGCAATGCAGCGGTTCAAGGTTGGTGAACTGATCATCGAAGCTGGAACACCCGTTCTCATCGAAGGATCTAACAGTCCGCAACTTTTTACAGCTTTGCGCGGCATGGGCATTCGCTACAAGACGACCCTGGACGGCGCGCGACAGGTCGTGAATTTTGTATTCCCAGGTGACTTTATCGGACTCCAAGCTGGAGTCATGGGCGAGATGGCCCATTCCGTCGAAGCGTCGTCGAAGATGACGCTTTGCGTTTTTAATAGGTCAGAGCTGTGGACCTTCTTTAAAACCTACCCAGAAAGGGCATTTGACATCACGTGGCTGGCGGCTGTCGAAGAACATTTTTTGGGTGAAGCGTTGACCTCTATCGGTCAGCGGTCAGCACTAGAAGCGTTGTCCTGGGCTTTGCTTCGCATGTTTATTCGCGCGGAACAGATCGGACTCGTGCACAACCGTAGCGTCGCCATGCCGTTCAGACAGCAAGATTTGGCGGACGCCATGGGGCTGTCCTTGGTCCATACCAATAAGACCCTTTCAAAGCTGCGCGATCAGCAGCTTGCGGATTGGTCCGATGGATATCTGACGATCAATGATAAGGATCGGCTGGCCGCGATTGCCAAGACAGAACCTGACCTTGTTCCTAGTCGCCCGTTGATGTGATCAGACACCGCGCAGAAAACGGATCAACTGGGCCTCGCCTTTGCGTAATCCTGACGGCTGGTTGATAGCCGACAAACGGTTCAGCATATTCTTTCGATCCTGCGTATTGATATCTGCCAGCTCGATAACCGCTGGATGGACATAGCTGTTACGTGCGACTGTCGGCGTATTATGCAGTGCTTTTGCGGCGGCCTCTGCCATTGATTTGATGGACAGTTCATCATTGTCGTAGGCCAAGCAGAAGGCTGCCAATGTGCCGTTCCATGTTCTTATGGTTTTGGCTGTGACGTTTTCTCCGCATAATTCATGCAGAATTTCATTGATGTGTTCGGACCTGACAGCGTGAGGGCGCCCGGCGTCGTCGCGCCAAGTGATTATTTCTGCGCCAAGAAGGTCCTGACAAGCTTCTAACACTGATGCGAGCCTTGGCGCATAAAAGTCCTTTTCGACATTGGCGCCACCCTTGCCGATGTATGCCAAATGCACGCGACCTGCCGTGATGACAGCATGCTTGGACCGCAAAGTCGTGGCGCCATAACTGCCATTTTCTTCGGTATAGAGACTTTTTCCGACACGTAACGATGCCCGTTCAATCAGGGCCAGCGTGGCGGCAATTGCGGTATTACGCTCACCAACCTCGCCCCGTAGACGGTCACTGATCCAACGTCGCAGCTTGGGAAAAGATTCGGCAAAACTAATCAGCTTTTCGAATTTCAGCTGCGCATGGTGGCGCGTCCAGTCGTCATGATAGCGATATTGTTTTCGTTGGCGTTCATCTAGCCCTGTCGCTTGCAGGTGGCCTTGCAGTAGTGGCGAAATCCATACTTCGTTATAGGCTGGCGGTACTGCGATGGCGGCAATCCGTCGGCGTTCTGTTGCGTCATCAATCCGCGTGCCGTCGGGTGCAGTGTAGCTAAAGCCGCACCCGGCGCGCTTGCGCAGGATTCCAGGTTCTTAGTCGGGATAATAAACCAAGCCCCCGCAGTCCGCGATATCGGAACAGTTCACTTAAGCCCTCTCAATCTCAGGTGAATAATTAATAACATGTCGCTGTCCCCCTATTTGATACGACAAGCGCGTTCGTCTTCGGTCGCTTAAAGGCTCATTTCGATAGGATAACGATTTCCGTTACATGCGGTTCAGGCGTCAAATTTATGCTTGGCGATATTACGGCTCTGTGGGCGGAAGTTGGGGCGACTGGTCGGCATTCGTGTCGGGGAGGCACAAGCCAGACCAGTCGCATCAGGCACGGGGACAGGCGCCTTGATGTTAGATAAACACAGGCCCACCCAACTGGTTCCTGCAAAAGTGCTGTATTTTTGTTTATATAAGTTAGCGTACTGAAAATGTTTGGTAAAATACTTGCTTGGTGCGGGAACATCACCTGACCAACGGTGTTGTAGAACATGAATGGAAAACCACGAACCTTTAGCCTGCGATATCTTCTGGTGCGGTTGAACACGTCTGCGACCATCCATGTGATGGGTGATCAGCAGATGATTTCTGTCTCCGCGGCAATGTCGGATATCTAAGGTGTCGATTTTTGGATCGCGTGCGTTCGGCCGCAAAATCCTGAGTGAGGTACGGGCAAGTTATTGGTTTTGGCCGTCTACACTGGTCATTGGGGCGTTGTTTCTTGCTGAAGCTGTAGTCTGGCTTGATGGCGATCCGGGTCGCTTGCCTTTCGATCTCCCCTCGCGTCTGACATCCATTGACCCAACTGGGGCGCGGGATACGCTTTCAACCCTTGCAAGTGCCGTGATTGGGGTCGCGGGGCTCATGTTCTCGATGACACTAGTTGCGGTATCTTTCGCTGCAGACACCTTTGGCCCGCGACTTATCGGAAATTTCATGCGGGACCGGGGCACACAGATTAGCTTTGGTCTGCTGCTTGGTACCTTTGTCTTTAATGTCGTCATGTTGCGGTCGGTGCAGGATGGTGATGCCGCTTTTGTCCCCTACTTCGGGCTAGCGGTCGCGCTGGGGCTGGCGCTGATGGCTGTTTTTACAATCATCTATTATATTCACCACGTACCTGAGACGATCAACGTCTCGAATATTGCGTCTGACCTGGGGCATCGCTTCAGCCGTAGTATCCGTGATCTTATCAACGATCGCGCCAATTACGAGGTCGAGGACATTACCGTATCTGACGATATTGGCCGACACCGCGTATCCTTATCGACCACAGGCTATATCCAGCAAATGGACCGAAAGGCATTGTTTGACTGTGCCCGTGACAACGATTGGGTCATTGACGTTTGTCAGGACCCTGGCGACTTCGTCACACCCTACGCGACTACTTTAGTCATCATGTCGGCTGCCACCCCTGCTTAAAAAAAAATGCAAACTTTGCGCGATGCCTTCGCAACGGGAAATGCCCGGACCGAAGCGCAGGCGACGACATTCATTGCCGACGAGCTTGTCGAAATGATCGCGCGTACGTTGTCGCCCGGGTTCAATGATCCCTTTACGGCGATGAACTGTTTGAATTGGCTACACGCCGGCCTCATGGATGCATTGCTTCATGAAGGCGGGCTTGGGCGTTTTGAAACACCACGTGTGCGGTTCAACCATGTCGATTTCGCAGCCATTTTTCGTGCGAGTTTCGTCGCGGCTGCCCCCTACACGACGACAGATAGGATGTGTCGTCTGCGGCATATGTCGCTGACACAGGATTTGATGGAGCACGCGACCGGCGACAATCGCGATGCCGTCGCCGATCTGCTAACTGCACACGCTCCCGAAAGTGAATTTAGGCTTTGATGGCGTCCTGTGGTGTCATGATGTCTAGTCCCAGCGCAGCACCGACTGCGTCATATGTGACATGACCTGCATGCACGTTAAGACCTGCAAGCAAATGCGGATCGTCAGCGCAAGCTTGCCGCCATCCTTTGTCGGCCAACGCAAGCATGAAGGGCATCGTCGCATTACCCAACGCGATAGTACTCGTTCTTGCGACGGCACCTGGCATGTTGGCGACGCAGTAATGCATGATGCCGTCGACCTCGAAAATGGGATCCTCGTGGGTTGTTGCCTTCGATGTCTCGAAGCAGCCGCCCTGGTCGATGGCGACGTCCACAAGGGCTGCGCCGGGCTTTAGTTCTGACAATTGTGCACGACTGATCAGCTTTGGCGCGGTGGCGCCCGGCACCAAGACGGCCCCGACGATTAAATCTGCCTGACGGGCCAGATCCATCGTATTGCCAGCGCTGGCGAAGCCTGTCCGGAATACGCCGCCAAAAATGTCGTCCAAGTAACGCAGTCGGGTCAGAGATCGATCAAGGACCGTCACATCAGCCCCCATACCGGCGGCAATGCGCGCGGCATGCGTCCCAACGACGCCGCCACCAATTACGAGGACTCTTGCAGGCCCCACACCTGGCACGCCGCCCAACAACACGCCACGCCCGCCGTTGGCTTTTTGTAGGGTCCATGCGCCGACCTGGGGCGCCAGACGCCCGGCAACCTCTGACATGGGTGCAAGTAGGGGCAGACCACCGTTGCGGTCGGTGACGGTTTCGTAGGCGATGCAGGTCGCACCAGAGGCAATCAAATCACGAGTCTGATCGGGGTCCGGTGCGAGGTGGAGGTAAGTAAAAAGGATTTGTCCTTCGCGCAGCATCGCCCGCTCGATTGCTTGCGGCTCTTTGACTTTCACGATCATGTCCGCAACTGCAAACACTTCTTGTGCGGTGTCGGCGATATTGGCCCCGGCTGTCGCATAGTCATTGTCAGAAAAGCCAGCGCCGGTGCCGCACCCTGCTTGAACTGTTACGGTGTGACCATGGGTGACGGCTTCGTGGGCCGCATTGGGTGTTAGGCCGACACGAAATTCTTGTGATTTGATTTCTGTCGGGCAGCCGATGTGCATGGAACTCTCCTGTTGCGATTGGTCGCAGTATTGATCGAGTGCGACGCAATTACTTGGGAAAAATGGTGCATAATTTAGTGACTTTTCGAATATTTATTCATATTTGAACTTAGAGACGCAAGAAAGTACGTAGACTATGGCAATTGACGCAACCGACGCTCGGATACTTGAAGCTTTGCAGCGGACAGGTCGGCTGTCTAACGCCGACTTGGCGGAGCGCGTAAATCTTTCTACTTCTGCCTGCCATCGCCGAGTCCAACGATTAGAGGCGGATGGGATTATCCGGGGTTACGTTGCCCTTCTTGATCCACGCAAAGTCGGGCGGCCGACGACTGTCTTCGTCGAGATTACTTTGTCAGGGCAAGCTGACGAGGTTTTAGATGCGTTCGAAAAAGCAGTGGCGCGTGTGCCCGATGTGCTGGAATGTCACCTGATGGCCGGAAGTGCCGACTATCTGCTAAAGGTCGTAGCGAATGATACTGAGGACTTCGCCCGCATTCATCGTCGCTATTTGGCAACCTTGCCGGGCGTAGCACAGATGCAATCGTCGTTCGCTTTGCGGACCGTAAGGCAAACGACGGCACTGCCAATCTGACCTTGGGTCCGGGTGTGGTTTGACCTTGGCCGCACGTCTCGTGATGCATTGTGTCGTCGCGAAGTTACAAAGGCCTGCACTTTTGCTCAGAGTTGGGTCGCGGGCCGATTGATGACATTTCATTTTTAGGCTGCAACGGGTAGCCGGATCAAAGGCGCTTTGCGCAAACCTTCGAACATTGGCTTGCCGAGGTAGAAGCCTTGAAAATTCACTACGCCCGCGGCACGTAGGACGTTAAATTCAGCGCGGGTTTCGATGCCTTCGACGACGATGCCGGTACCAAGTTCGTGGCACATGCCGACGATTGATCTAAAAATGTGCTGCCGACGTTCATCTGTATCGATACCGCGCACGAGGCTCATATCGAGTTTGATAAGGTCGGTTTGCATATCGCAGAGAGCGCCGAGTCCAGCAAACTCAGCGCCAAAATCGTCGATGGCTGTCATAAAGCCATGCCTGGGGTATTCGGCGATAATTGTGCGCAGACGTTTTGGGTTACAGAGATATTCGGTTTCTGAAAATTCAAAGATCAGGTTCTTGGGGTTAAAGCCGTAGCGATCTGCCGCAATCATAGTCGACCGGATACAGTAATCAGTGTCCGTTCCAGTATTGGGCATACAGTTGATGCTAAGCCGCGTGTTCAGCCCCAGTGCCGCAGTCATAGCGATTGCCTTGATCCGCCATCTGCGGTCGAAACTGTGTCGTGTACTTGCCGTTACTTTGCACAAGACCTGTGCCGCACCACCGCCTGCAACGCTACGCACAAGAGCTTCATGCGCGAAAATTTTGCCAGTCATGATATCGTAAATCGGTTGGAAGGTCATGGTGAAGCCGCTGTCAAAGGCCTGCGGGTCAGGCTTGGCACAACATGTGCCGCTTGGCAGGCTTTGAGGCGGGTAGGGCATGGCGCATCCTTTGTTGGATGACCTGACCATGGCTGCAATATCTTTAGAAGCGGTAAAATGTGTCTGAAAGTGCGCATTAAAAAACCCCCGCCTGTTGCCAGTCGGGGGTTCTTTGATCGTCAGTCGACGGCGGGATGTCTTACAACAAACCTTCGCGTTGGGCCTTCTTGCGCGCCAGCTTACGCTGACGGCGGATGGCTTCGGCTTTCTCGCGCGCCTTGCGGACGGAGGGCTTCTCGAAATGTTGCTTAAGCTTCATTTCGCGGAACACGCCTTCACGCTGAAGTTTCTTCTTCAGAGCACGCAAAGCCTGATCGACGTTGTTATCACGAACACTAACCTGCATGTGGTTTTCACCACCTCTCTAAGTTGGATTTGCAAAAATTCGCAGGAAGTGGGCATATAGCAACCTCGGGCTATCTTGTCCAGTGACATACAATAAGGAACGATCATGCCCATTTCAGCCCCCGATCCTACCAAAATTAAGCTGCTTGAGGCCGCACTTCCGAACGTCGCTTTTGATGGTTGGTCCCTTGCTACTTTCAAGGCTGCGGTGTCGCAGGCCGGTTTAACCTTAGACTACGCGCGCACCCTGTGTCCTCGCGGTGCAACGGATTTGGCCGTACTGTTTCATCAGGAGGGCGACCGCGCCATGATGGCAGCGATCAAGGCCGAAGATATGACCGGATTGCGGTTCCGGGACAAGGTCGCAAGAGCGTTGCGCATTCGTCTGGATGTGATCGACGACAAGGAAGCGGTTCGGCGCGGCACGGCATTGTTCGCGTTACCCCATTTGGCCGCTGACGGGGCCAAGCTGATCTGGGGCACGGCCGACGCCGTCTGGTCTGCGCTGGGCGATACCTCTGATGATGTGAATTGGTACACGAAACGTGCGACTTTGTCTGGGGTCTGGGCATCTGTCGTGTTGTACTGGCTGGGCGACCAATCAGAGGATTATTCCGATACGGATGCTTTTATTGATCGGCGCATCGACGAGGTCATGCAAATTGAAAAGGTGAAGGCAAAGATCAACGAAAGCCGATTGCTAAAGCCAGTCACAGCACCGTTGAACCGCCTATTGGGAATGATCAAAGCGCCCAACCGGACTCAGGATATGAATGTGCCAGGTATGTGGCGCACAGGAGGTGACTTATGAAGGCCGTCGAGATCAGCAAGCCCGGTGGGCCCGAGGTCCTGACCCTTTGCGAACGTCTGATGCCGGTAGCGGGACCTGATCAGGTTGTGATCAAGGTGGCCTATGCAGGTGTTAACCGCCCCGATGCGTTGCAGCGCGCCGGGGCCTACGATCCGCCAAAGGGTGCGTCCGATTTGCCGGGACTAGAATGCTCCGGGACGGTTCATGCAGTGGGCGCGAATGTGTCATCCGTCGCCGTCGGTGACGAGGTTTGCGCGTTGCTGCCCGGCGGCGGTTATGCTGAATATGTCGTGACGGCCGCTGCGCATTGTCTGCCGGTACCGGACGGGATGAGCCTAAAGCAGGCCGCCTGCCTGCCGGAAACTTACTTCACGGTTTGGACGAATGTCTTCATGCGTGGGGGCCTGAAAGCTGGCGAACGGTTTTTGGTTCACGGCGGATCGAGCGGGATCGGGACGACTGCGATCCAGTTGGCCCATGTTCTGGGTGCGCGTGTTTTTACGACGGCAGGGTCAGAAGACAAACTGAAGGTTTGCCGCGATTTAGGTGCCGAGGTCGCAATAAACTACAAAGAAGCCGATTTTGTCGAGGTCGTGAAGGCCGAAGGCGGGGCGGACCTAATCCTCGATATGGTTGGTGGTAGCTATATTCAGCGCAACATCAACGCGCTGGCTGACGACGGACGGCTCGTGCAGATCGCATTTCTGCAAGGCATGAAGGCAGAGCTGAATATGGTGCAGATGATGACCCGACGTCTGACCCTGACCGGCAGCACTTTGCGGCCGCAAAGTGATCTTGCAAAGGCGCGGATCGCGGAGCAACTGATTGAACATGTCTGGCCATTGCTGGTCGCAGGTCGGGTCGGGCCCGTTATGGATCAAGAATTCGCACTTGCCGACGCAAAATATGCGCATGCACGGATGGAAGCGGGCGACCACATCGGCAAGATCGTCCTAAGCGTCTGACGAATCGACTGCGTGTCGGCGCTTGTTCGTTACCACGACACCCCATCCCTCCTTCCCGGCTATGTTATTGCCGGGGAGGAAAGCTTTTGTAGACTGGCAGCCGCCACCCTAGCGCGAGGCTACCCGCACGTAACGCGAGGGTAGCGCTGGCGCAGATGATCAAGGCCACTGCGGGCGTCGCGCCAAACCACAGCGCGATGACCGCCGCAGACGCGCCGCACAGCGCGCAGGTGACATAAAGCTCGCCTTGTTTCAGTACCAGTGGGACCTCGTTGCAGACCACGTCCCGCATCAAGCCACCGAAGCAGCCGGTCGTGATGCCCATGATGATCACGACTGGCCATGTCATGCCTTGGTCCAATGCCGCCACGACGCCCGAGGGTACGGCCACTGCAAGGGCCAAAGCGTCGAGCCATACGATTCCGCGGTAGCGGCTTTCCAATAAGTGCGCTGTGAAGAATACGAAAATCGCTGCGACGGCGGCCAGACCTATGAAAGCGGGATTGGCGACCCAAAACACCATCTCTCGGTTGAGGATGACATCGCGCAACGTGCCGCCGCCCACTGCCGTCAGGGCGGCGATAAAGACGAAGCCGACCAAGTCGAGCTGCGCACGGCTGGCGACCAACGCACCGGTCAGAGCGAAGACAAAGACAGAGGCATAATCTAAGGCGGCGAGAGCGGTCACGGGCAGGATGCCTCCGGCGGGAGTTTACTGGGCGAGGTGGTGGATTAGGGTTTGAAAGGGGCCATTCCGGCGCGGGCCAGTTCGTCGGCGCGTTCGTTTTCCGGGTGACCGGCATGCCCTTTGACCCATTTCCATGTCACGTCGTGGCTTTGGGTGGCGGCGTCAAGACGCTTCCACAGGTCCTCATTCTTGACAGGCTTGTTCGCAGCGGTTTTCCATCCACGCTTCTTCCAGCCGTGAATCCAGCTGGTGATGCCGTCCTTAACGTAAACGCTGTCCGTGATGATCGTGATGCGGCTTGGCTTGTTCAGGCTTTCGAGTGCCGAAATCGCTCCCAAAAGCTCCATCTGGTTGTTCGTGGTCAGCTTTGCGCCGCCGTTCAGGTCCTTTTGCTTGATCACCTTATCGCCTTCGCGGGCGACCATCAGGCACCCCCAACCACCGGGGCCGGGATTTCCAGAGCAGGCACCATCGGTATAGGCGAAAAGGTCAGGCATCGGCGTCTTTCCGGGCTTGGATCACGATGAAGGCGTCATCGGTGCCCGCAAGCCCCTTGTCCACCCCTGTCCGCACGGAAACGGCGTGCAAACCGACGTCCGATAGAAGGCGGAGCAGTTGATCCTCGGTCACGTAGGTATAAAGTCTGTCGATCCGGTCACGCTGTTGCCCGCTGCCAAGCTTCATCGCGATGTGAAAAAGACCAGATGGGCGGAGGGCGTGCGCTATTGCTGCAAGGTGGCGTGGCAGGTCGATGGGGGCGGCGTGAAGCAGGCTGAAGCTGGCCCAGATCCCGTCATAGGCATCGGATGCGGTAACATCGTCAAATGTGCCCCGGCGCGCTTTGACACCGGCCGCGCATGCAATATCGACCATCGCGGCAGAGGCGTCGATCGCGTCGACATATAGCCCTGACTCTTTCATCTGTCGCGCGGCAGTTCCGGGGCCGCAGCCGAGTTCGAGGACCTGACCATTTTTAGGCATTGCAGCGATGAACGCCGCGAGGTCGGCGTTTGGTTGTCCGGCGTTGTGTTGCGCATAGTCGGCGGCGCGGCGGTCATAGACAGCAATGGTGCGGGCGTCTGTCATTCGAATGCCAGCGGCAATAGCGATAGGACAACCAGTGTGGTCAGCAATATCCTTAACGACATCCACCATGGGGGTGTGACCCCGCGCTGCCAAAAATGCAGGTCCAGCAAGAGCAATCCGATGAAGCCGATGCAGAGGTTTAGCGCAGCCGATGTTGGCCCGCCACCGACCATGAAGAACGCCCACAGGGCAGGGATGACCGACAGGGCATAACCGCTCCACCCTTCGTCGCGCGTGGCAAAGCCCCAAAGGACGCCCGCCATGAAGGACAAGATGACGGCGCCGTAGGATAACTGCACGAAGGGTGCGGTGAAGCGTCCCCCGAGTGTGAGAAGCGCCCAATCGCCCAATTCCGGCGATATCAATGTGGCAAGGCCCCATAGAAAAGGAAGCAGACCAGCGAGACCCAAAATAAGCGGGGCGCGGGGTATGGCTGTCAACATGGGTGGTCCTTTTCCGGTTTTGATCAATCTGGCAGATCAGTCGATGCAGTGCCATCGTCCGGTACAATGCCCTTTTGCAAAAGTGGATGGTAATCGGGCTGTGGTTTGATGTGCTGCGTGAAAAAGCCAAGCGTGCCTATATTGGGTCGCGGCACAGCGAGCATCTGCGGCCATTTCTACGGCGTGATGATATTATTGCCTGTCGGCCAGAAGGGGTGGGGTCGAAATTTGGGGCGACATTGTTGTGCAGTGGTTCAAACCAGCGTGGCTTATCGATCCAGCGCCTGTGCCATGTCTGATACGGCTTAGGCAGTTTCGCGCAGGACGCGGGGGACCTTGAATTCCACATTTTCCACGGCGGTCTCGACCATTTCCACGACGACGTCATAGCGGTCGCGAAAGGCGTCGATGACTTCGTTGATCAAGACCTCAGGCGCAGATGCGCCCGCCGTAATTCCAATGGACGAAATTCCATCCAAAGCGCGCCAGTCGATGTCCGACGCACGTTGCACCAGTTGGCTATAGGAACAACCCGCCTTCGTGCCGACCTCGACCAATCGGCGGGAGTTGCTGGAGTTCGGAGCGCCGACCACAAGCATCGCATCACATTTAGGCGCCATCGCTTTGACGGCTTCCTGCCTGTTCGTCGTAGCGTAGCAGATGTCTTCTTTGTGGGGGCCAATGATGGCGGGAAACCGTGTCTTTAGCGCGGCTACGATATCGACTGTATCGTCCACGGACAGAGTCGTTTGTGTCACAAAGGCAAGGCGTTCGGGGTCTCGGGGGGTTACGTCGGCCACGTCGGCCACGGTTTCGACAAGCAGGACCTCTCCGTCCGGCAATTGACCCATTGTCCCAACAGTTTCAGGGTGGCCCGCGTGGCCGATCATTACCATCTGCAGCCCGTTATCAGCGTGACGCTGGGCCTCGATATGGACCTTGCTCACCAGTGGGCAGGTGGCGTCGACGAAGATCATCTGTCGTTGGGCCGCCTCGGCGGGGACGGTCTTGGGTACGCCATGAGCTGAAAATATGACTGGGCGATCATCAGGGCAATCGTCGAGCGATTCAACGAAGATCGCACCCTTGTCGCGCAGCCCATCTACGACGAACTTATTATGCACGATCTCGTGCCGGACGAAGACAGGCGCACCCCATTTTTCAAGCGCCATTTCGACGATCTTGATGGCGCGGTCGACACCGGCACAAAACCCGCGGGGTGCAGCAAGGTACAGGGTCAATGGTGCCTTAGTCATGTCATTCTCCGTCGCGGTTGATGCTTAGGTAATGGTCCAGAGGGTATCCGTCCAGACCGACGCGGGTTGGTAAGAAGTGTCGTGACACGCGATATTGAATTAGGTGACCCTGCGCTATGTCTTTGCAGACATGTTTCGGCGGTTCGTCGGGGCAGTAGGATTGAAATGATGAGAGGCTGACCATGAACAAGACAACCGACCCCATCCATCCAGCTGCGATCCGCTATGCGGACGAGGTGACCTGCGGCACCCTAGACCGTCGTGAATTCCTAACACGTGCCACAGCGCTGGGCGTCACAGCTTCTGCGGCCTACGGCCTGTTGGGGCTGTCGCAACCCGCGCAAGCACAGGCTGCGATGCAGGAAGGTGGCACACTACGCATCCAGATGGAGGTCCGCGCATTGAAGGATCCCCGTAGCTATGACTGGCCTCAAATGTCCAATTTCACACGTGGCTGGCTGGAATATCTGACCGAATATCAGGTTGATGGCACCATCAAACCGATGCTTTTGGAAAGCTGGGACGTGAACGCAGATGCGACAGAATATGTGCTGCACGTGCGCCCGGGCGTGACATGGAACGACGGAAGCCCGTTCACGGCGCAGGACATTGCTTTTAATATCACCCGCTGGTGCGATACGGCGTTCGAAGGTAATTCCATGGCGTCCCGGTTCGGCGCTTTGATCGACGCAGAGGCGGGGATTGTTCGCGACGGTGCCATCACGGTGCGGGACGACATGACCGTCGTTTTGACACTATCGCAGGCCGACATCTCTTTTCCGGCGACCTTTGCTGATTTCCCGGCTGCGATCGTCCCGCAGGACTTTAGCGGCGATCCACTGTCATCGCCAAAGGGCACTGGACCCTATCTACCGGATGAATACGAGGTCGGGATCAAGGCATCGTTGAACAAGAACGCCGACCACACTTGGTGGGGGACGGGCGCCGCCCTTGAGCGGATCGAGTTTATTGATCTTGGGCAGGAACAGGCAGCTATCGTGTCCGGTGCGCTGGCAGACGAATTCGACATGAATTACGAGACCATCGGCGAGTTCAAAGAGATCATGGAAAGCACCGGTTGGACGATGTCCGAGGCACCGACCGCCAGCACCGTTGTTATCCGGGCCAATCAGTTGGCAGAGGTTGACGGTCAGACGCCGTACGCCGACGTGCGGGTCCGCCGGGCACTGGCAATGGCGATCGACAATGCGGTGCTGTTAGAGCTTGGTTTTTCTGGCGATGGTACGGTCGCCGAGAATCATCATGTCGCCCCGATCCATCCCGAATATGCGGATATCGGCCCATCCAATGTCGATCCTGCTGCCGCGATGGCCTTGATGGAAGAGGCAGGGATGGCCGAATACGAACACGAGCTCATTTCGATTGACGACACTTGGCGCAAGAACACCTGCGATGCGGCAGCGGCACAGTTGCGTGACGCGGGCTTTAACGTGAAGCGAACGGTGATCCCGGGAAGCACGTTTTGGAATGACTGGACGAAGTATCCACTTTCGGCCACGGATTGGGGGCATCGGCCTTTGGGTGTTCAAGTGTTGGCGGTCGCCTATCGCAGTAACGAGCCGTGGAACGAGGCCGGCTATAATAACCCCGCCTTCGACGAGTTGCTAAACGAGGCGTTGTCGCTTGCCGACGCCGATACTCGTCGCGATGTCATGGCGAAAATCGAGCAAACCTTACGAGATGACGGCGTCATCATTCAGCCTTATTGGCGGTCGATCTATCGTCATGCAAAGCCGAATGTTATCGGCGCCGACCAGCATCCCGCGTTCGAAATGCACTTGTATAAATATGGTCTAGCGGCCTGATCTGCTTGGCCCGCGGACATTTAGTCGACGCGGGCCACATCGCTCTTTATTGGTCGTCTTCCGGATTGCGGTCGACAGCATCTCTCGGGG
>JAGXIQ010000110.1 GCA_024635625.1 Loktanella sp.
TTCGCCACCTGACACAAGATTCCCAGTCTGCCTTTGGTGTGCCCTCGGTTGGTCGGACGAAGGTTTGGGGCAGCTATGCGGACAAACCCGACTTGTGCAGGCGCGGCTCAAGCTTATGCTGAAAGCCCTTGCTCTCGCAGCGTTGGTTGTTTCGCGATGCTGCGATAGTTACCAGACCAGTCGTTAACGGTCCGGCAAACTCCGGAGCAGTTCAGACAGACTGCAACGATGCGCTTAGAACAGGGCATTGTTTCAAGCCGGAACACAATCAAGCCCCAAAAGTCACATGAAACAGTCTGGTTAACGCCCTGTTAACCACAAAACTCCGCGTTACGCCTTTGTCCAGGAAGAGCAAAGATCCAGAATATGCAGTCATCATGACGACATTAAGCTTCTATGCGCGCGGTGATGGTGCGTCTGCAAACAACGCTGCCCTGAATGTCGACCCACAGACACAGCAGGCGACTACGCTGATTACGTTCGATAGCGGACCCACAGGTGACCTTGTTCTGGAGGCAAATGGCGGCGGCGTTGACCCTGACACCACCGTGACGATCAACGGCACCTCTTATAATTTCATAGTGGAGCAAACCGGCGACTTGCCCCTTGGCAATGGCAAAGTGCCCGACGCTCTGGAAGGTAGTCAGGTCACCGTGATTTCGGTGGTCATCAACGGAAGTTACGAGCGGTTCTTCTTTGTCACCGATGGCTCGGGCACGATGGCGTTGATGAATCAGTTCGGCAATGGTGCTGTTCCATTGACCAACGTGGATACTACGCCGACAGAGGTTTTCATCTGTTACGGTGAGGGCACTGATATCCTCACGCCAACCGGCTACAAAAAGGCCGAACGCCTGCAACCCGGCGACCATGTGATGACGCTGGACAATGGCCCGCAGGAAATCCTTTGGACCCGCACCAATCAACAACCGCTTGAGGCTGCCGAGGTGGATGCCAAACCTGTACTGATCAAAGCCGGGGCATTTGGCCCCGGTCGTCCGGAACGCGATCTGATTGTGTCGCCTCAGCACCGCTTGCTGGTGGGCGGCCAAGGCCAGCTGAGCGGGGCCTTTGACACGGAGGTTTTTGTTCCCGCCAAGGCGCTGACTGGCCTGCCCGGTATTCGGTTCATGCAGGGTAAACGCAACATTACGTGGATCCATTTCGCCTGCGCACGTCACGAAGTTGTCTTTGCCAACGGCTGCGCGTCTGAATCCTTGCTGTTGGGGCCGATTGCGGTGCAAGGGCTGACCGGCGTAGAAAAGGCGCATCTGGCCGCTCTGTTCGGCTCAGGCTCTGCATCCCACACAGCCCTGAATGGACCACCGGCACGGGACTGTCTGACCCTGCGCGCCGCCCGCGATGGCATTTATGCCGGACGGAGCGCTCCGGTTGGCTTGGCGGCCTGACGAACATGTTGCTCGAGATCTTATCGCAGCGGCTTCTATTTATGGGCAGCCATACTGCTCATCATAGTGGGTTTCGTACAATCCCTCAAAACCAGCCAGTAAATCGTATAAGGTAAACGTCAGGTCTTTATTCAGCATCATGACATTCAGTTTTTCGCAGATGCAGCACAATCCGTGCTGCGCGCGCATGCTGCGCAGTTTTGAGATTTCCGCTTCGGGCTCCTAGCTATCATCTGACCATTTCGCTCGGGGGTACTGGACCCATGTCCGATACAATGCCTCAATGGGCATCTTATGTCAGGTGTCGAACACTAGGATATGGTACAGCTTATCCGCAGGAGCGCTGCCAACGATGACGAGCAAGGGCAGGATTGGCAGGCACAGAACTGTCCAGATCGCATAGGGATGGGCAAGGATCGTTTTTAGACGTTGCATTTGGTCTCTCCGTCAGGCGCGTTACATGGGGGTGTTACGCAGCGCTGCGGCAACTCCGTCGCGGTAACTTAGAAAAAGTTGCGACGTTTCGTACTTGCCACGACGAGGCGGCGGTGCTGCAGTGCTGGTACCCTGTTTATTAATTGGTCGATCCGATGCGCCTTTACCTGTCTTCACATCGCCTGGGCCGCCATGCGGACAGCTTACTGCGGCTTGTTGGCAACCGGCGCAACACCTTGGTGATCGGCAACGCGTTGGATTATATCCCTGCTGCCGCGCGTGCCGTCTATACTGCGACAACCTATGATCCTGTGGCAGAACTGAATGCCATTGGGCTGCATGCAAGTTGGCTAGACTTACGTGACTACGTCGGATCCCCGATCCGTTTGCACGATCAGTTGACCACCTGCGGGTTGGTCTGGGTGTTGGGCGGCAATGCTTTTGTGTTGCGTCGCGCCATGCGGGCCAGCGGCTTTGATGGGGTGATCCACGGGCTGCTGTCGCAGGATGCACTGGTCTACGGCGGATTTAGCGCTGGGGCGATTGTGACGGCACCGACGCTGCGCGGCCTCGATCTGATGGACGACCCCGCCATCGGCACATGGGGGGGGGAAGTGATTTCCTACGAAGGTCTGAACCTCTTTCCCAAATCTGTTGTGCCCCATGTTCAGTCTGACCATCGGGAAACAAGCACCGCTGACAGCGCAGCCCATTGGCTGACTGAAAACAACATGCCTTTTGTGGGTCTGCAGGACGGTCAGGTTATCGTGGTGGACGGCGATGAAACAACGCTACTGGCCTGATCAGCGCATCACGCTTTTACCATTGGGCAGATTGATGCGTGCCACTTGTTCAGCGATCGGATCAGTCGACAGCGGATGCAAAGCAGAGTCGTAGCCGTCGGGGTCGCCAATAGGTGACCAGATTCCGTCGCGGTGGATTTCAAGCGCGGCAAAGTTCGCCTTATATCCCATCTTCGGGCTGCCAGGCACCCAATAGCCCAAGTAGACATAAGGCAGGCCTAGTTCCCGCGCGACAGCCACGTGATCAAGGATAAGAAAACTGCCGGGGCTATAGCGTTCCAGTTCTGGCGCGAAAAACGAATAGACCATCGACAGTCCGTCATCGAGGATATCCGTCAGACACGCGGCCACCGGACCAGCATCCCGGTCATTCACATCGGTGTATTCGATCAGACGCGACCGGACCGGTGTTTCCTCGACCATGGCGGCGAATTCGAACATGTCCATGTCGGCCATGCCACCGTCCGCGTGGCGCGCATCCAGATAGCGGCGAAAAAGCTCGTATTGATCTTCGGTCGCCCAAGGCGAAGTTGCACGCCGCTTTAGGTTCGCATTACGCTTCAGCACACGCCGCTGGCTACGGGTCGGCAGAAAGTCCGCAACCCGAATACGGGCTGACATGCAGGCGCTGCACTCTGCACAAGAGGGGCGATACAAGACGTTTTGCGATCGCCGAAATCCTTGTTTTGAAAGCGCATCGTTGAGAGACGTCGCGCCCTCTCCCTGCAAGGCAGTGAACAGCTTCCGTTCCATCCGGCCCTCAAGATAGGGGCAAGGCTGCGGTGCCGTAACGTAAAATTGCGGCGTTGGGGGCAGAAGATGGCGCATACCCTTTAGATTGGGGCGTTGCAGGGGAACTGGCAAGCCCCCGAAAAGGGGGAATTGTTCAGAGTGCGGAATTGCGCCAACCAGATTGGGCCAGCGCAAATCACTTTAGACCGGTTTATTGATCGCCGTGGTGCCGAGCAACATGTCGCTAAGCCCTTGCCCGCGTGGCGTCAGGGCCATCATGCCGATGCTGATCAACTGTAAGGGGGCAGTCACGACGGACACCGTATAGCCCAGCGTGTGCAACATGGCTGTGGTGCTGTTCAAACGGTCGCCGTTCAGGTCGCGCAGTTCGATCCCCATCAGGCGCATTCCCCATGTGGCGGACCGGGCTGCAATGGTGAACCAACGGTACAGAAAGCCGATGACCAACATCAGCACCGGAAAAAAGAACAACGCCGTAAAGGCGGTAAATGGCACGATCAGCAGTGACGCAATCAATACTAACGTCACATCCACAAGCCACGCCAGCGCCCGCTTCGTCGGCACGCGCGCATAAAAATCGGCATCGTGGTCCGGATCGGGCAAACCGTTCAAAAGGGACATAGGGGCGGTCGTCATTAGGATCATCCTTGAACTGAGGCGGAGTGGCGGCCCGTGATCGGGGCCGCCCATCGGTCCTTATTTCTCGTCGCGCGGCTCTTGCACGGCGGTATCGTCCTTGCGGTCGGCCATGAACTGGTCGAACTCGGCCTTGTCCTTGGCATCGCGCAGACGACCCAAGAAATCAGAGAAGCTGTCCTGCTCTTCCTGCAAGCGGCGCAGGGTTTCTTCCTTGTAGGCGTCAAACGCCCGGTTGCCAGAGGACTGCATCACGCTGCCACCAAAGGGACGGGACATGGCGCGGACGGGGGTGTTACGGGAAAACATGCGTTTGCTCCAGATCATATAAGCCAGAAGGGCGAGGCCCGCAGGCCACACAAGGACAAAACCCGCAATCATCGCGGCGATCCACGCGCCACGGCCACGGGCATCAAGCCAAGCTTCGGCGCGGCGCAGCCAGACCATCGGGCCAGAGGCTGCCGGGTAAGTAGGTGTCGAATACATCTGTGTGCTCCTGTCGGGTTGGATGTAAATGCTTTTCACATTACCGATATGAGGATGCAGCCTTGACCTCGCAAGGGGCGATGTGAAGGTTTTTTACATAGACGAGATTTACGGTGCAAAATCAGGTGTTTGGGCCTCCTAAATTATCGGTGAATTTTCCGGTAAGATGAAAAAGACATGTCGTGGCGACCCAGCTGCAGGCCAAAGGGTGTCGCATTTCCATAACGGCAGGGCGAATAACACCTGTACCCCATGACGGCGCCGATAGAACAGATATTACCATTGGCAAAGCCGGTCTTGCCCACGGGGCGATGATGTCCAAGCGCATCATGGGTTCGCCCACTGCCCATTTCGCGAGCTTCGTGTCGTCCTGTGGCTCGCTCGTTCTGACGACCAATTCCGCGTCATCGTTTTCTGCATGCTAAAAGGTCAGTGACATTGACGTTTGGCAGGTGGTGCAAGCGGTGGCAGTAGATACTTGCGTCCCCCTGCGGATCTATGCGGCCATTCTGACGGGGACAGCATTCAGCCCAGCTTGCTGCAAAGCGGCAATGACGCGCTTCAAATGCTTGCTCATCCGGTATCCTGCTGCCACCCTTAACCTATCGGCGATCCGGGGTGGATTTTCCAACCTGCTCTACCAGACGAAAGACTGAACAATGACCGTTGCTGCCCGTATGACGCGCCACCCGCGCCCCTATGACAAAGACCGGGGGGCTGACGCGCTGGGTGCCGTGCCTTGGGCACAAGGCGCGTTGAAAGACTTGATCGTGGGCACCGGTGGGTGCAGCCCCTATCTGGCCGGCCTGATCGCAAGCGAGGCTGATTGGCTTGAAAGCGCCGCGACGGACCCAGAGGGCGCACTCGCGGCGACGTTGGCTGTAATTGAGACTATCCCTTTTGCCGACCTTGGCCCCGGGTTGCGGCAGGCCAAACGTCAGGTCGCGTTGCTGACTGCCCTTTGCGACCTTGGCGGCGTCTGGCCCTTGGCGACCGTCACGCAAGCCTTGACCGATCTTGCCGCTGCGAGCGTGCAGGCCTGCATCATACCGTTGGTCGGTGCAGAGATCGCTAGGGGCAAGCTGCCGGGGTTGATTGCAGAAGATGCGGCCAATGCCGGTGGCATGGTCGTCCTCGCTATGGGTAAGCAGGGCGCGGGGGAATTGAACTACTCCTCCGACATCGACTTGATCTGTTTGTTCGACGATGACCGCTTTGCACCAGAAGATACGGCCAACGCCCGCGCCGCCTTCGTGCGGGTTACGCGCCGCATGTGTGCCTTGTTGTCGGATAATACCGGCGACGGCTACGTGTTTCGCACCGATCTGCGACTGCGCCCCGATGCCTCGGTTATGCCGGTCTGCCTGTCGATGACGGCGGCAGAGCGATACTACGAAAGTGTGGGGCGCACTTGGGAACGGGCAGCTTATATCAAGGCGGCCCCTTGCGCCGGTGACTTTGCTGCGGGTCAACGGTTCCTTGATATTTTGCGCCCCTTTGTGTGGCGCAAACATCTCGATTTTGCAGCCATTCAGGACGCCCACGACATGCGTCTACGCATCCGTGATCACAAGGGGTTGGGTGGCAAGCTGGCGCTTGAAGGTCACAATATGAAACTTGGTCGGGGTGGCATCCGCGAAATCGAGTTTTTCACCCAAACGCATCAACTGATCGCGGGCGGTCGCGAAACCAGTTTGCGGGTGCGTGGCACGGTCGAGGGACTCTCACGGCTTTGTGACGCTGCTTGGATCCCGGGCGATTTGCGCGACCACCTAATCGACCACTACACTGCCCACCGCACGGTGGAGCATCGGCTTCAAATGATAGCCGACGCCCAGACCCATAGTTTGCCAACCGACGCCGCAGGATTTGATCGGCTGGCCGCGTTCATGGACATGGATACAGATACGTTACGGGCTGACTTGACGACGCGACTGACGCAGGTCCATGCCTTGACCGAAGGCTTCTTTGCCCCAGACGCCCCCCGCACCGCCGAAACCGCCGATTGGGGGCAGGACATCACATCGCGTTGGCCCGCATATCCGGCCCTACGCACGGATCGCGCAGCCCAGATATTTCAGCGCTTGCGTCCTGACATCCTGACCCGCTTGGCCGAGGCTGCAAAACCCGACGAGGCGTTAATCAACTTCGACGCATTCCTCGCTGGTCTGCCCGCTGGTGTGCAGCTGTTTTCCCTGTTCGAGGCAAGCCCAGCGCTGACCCAGCTGATTGTTGACATCTGCGCCACTGCACCTGCCTTGGCGCAGTACCTCTCGCGCAACGCAGGCGTCCTTGATGCGGTGATTGGCGGTGATTTCTTTGCGGACTGGCCAGGTGCCGCAGCCCTGAAAGACAGCTTAACCGCCACAATCGCCGACACTGACGATTTTGAGACAGCGCTCAACACAGCAAGGCGCTGGGCACGCGAATGGCACTTTCGGATTGGCGTGCATCACCTACGCGGGTTGACCGACGCCGCGACCAGTGGTCAGCACTACGCCGATTTGGCTGAGGCCGTTATCGCGGGTATCTGGCCCGTGGTTGTCGCCGATTTTACCCGCCGCCATGGTCCGCCACCGGGGCAGGGCGCTGTTGTTATGGGGATGGGCTCTTTGGGTGCAGGACGACTGAATGCGTTGTCGGACGTGGATCTGATCGTCATCTACGACGCTGACGTCTGGGGCAATTCGAGCGGCCCGCGCCCGCTGCCGGTGCGCAGCTATTACGCACGACTGACGCAGACACTGGTGACGGCGCTTTCGGCACCGATGGCTGACGGACGTCTGTACGAGGTCGACATGCGCCTGCGCCCGTCTGGCAAACAGGGGCCAGTCGCGACGTCATTGGCAGCCTTCCGGGACTACCAACAAGAGGAGGCATGGACATGGGAGCACCTCGCCCTGACCCGGGCCAGACCGATTGCAGGTGCCATGGTCTTAGCGACGGGAATAGAGGCGTTTCGCCGCACGCTGCTGGCCCAAAAGGGTCGTGGGCCGACAGTCACCGCAGACGTCGCAGATATGCGAACCCGATTGGCGGTTGCGAAACCCGCCGAAGGCGTATGGGATGCCAAGATGGGACAAGGGCGACTGATGGATATCGAATTGTTTGCCCAGACAGCGGCTCTTGTCACCGGATCGGTTCTGCGCGATGTCCCAAGTCAGATTGCTGCCGGTGTTTCAGGGGAATGGCTTACCAAGGAAGACGGCGACGCGCTTTCCGATGCCGCTGATCTGTTTTGGCGCTTGCAGGCCGCTGGCCGGTTGTTAACCGGTGGCGTGCTGGACCCTGATGCATTGGGCGAGGGCGGTCGCCGCTTCGTTCTGCGCGAAACCGGCTTTGACACGATGGAAGAATTGGAAACCGCCATGACAGATGCTGCCACTGCCGCCGATCGCGTGATCACTGCCCGCCTTAAGGCCGCATCGTGAAAGGTGACTCGCTTGATCCCGCTGCCTTGATCCAAGAAGCGTATCGTATTGAAGGGATCACGGCACACGACTGCCGCGTGATCTTCCTTGACTGGGCTTTGAAGGGGGACGCATCCGATGACTTGCGCGCACGGATCGCGGCATTGCTAAAGCAATACGCCAGTGAACCTGCGGACCATCCGATGACGCAAACCCTGCAGGCTGGCTTGTCAGATGCACCCGCTGCTCGCCGTCGCGGTGGTAGATCTGGACGTATTGAATAGGGCGTCACGCATCCCTTCTTCTCGTATTCAGTATCCCGGGGGTGCGGCGGCTGGCCCTCGCGGATCGGCTCGCGTAGCTAGCCGATCCTTCAAGTAGGGAACATGTGGGTCTCAGCGTTGCAATGCAGCTGCTTCGCGGGCCAAAGCCTCGATCCCCGCCCAGTCGCCAGCTAGCATCATATCTTTTGGTGCCACCCAGCTTCCGCCAACGCACAAGGTATTCGACAGCGCCAGATAAGCGGGCGCATTTTGCAAACTGACACCGCCTGTCGGGCAAAATTTAACCTGCGGGATCGGCGCGCCGATGGCTTTCAGCGCGGGCACGCCGCCATTGGCTTCGGCAGGAAAGAACTTTTGCACCGTATAGCCGCGCTCCAGCAGGCGCATAGCTTCTGATGCAGTGGCGACGCCCGGCAGCAGGGGCAGGTCGTTCGCTTCGCAGGCGTCAAGAATTCGGTCTGTTGCACCGGGTGATACGCCGAATTTCGCGCCCGCAGCTTTGGCGTTTTCCACATCCTTGGGTGTCAGCAACGTGCCCGCACCTACAACACCGCCCGGCACCGCGGCCATCTCTCGGATAGCGTCCAGTGCGGCTGGTGTGCGCAGTGTCACCTCTAGTGCGGGCAGACCGCCCGCGATCAGCGCGCGGGCCAGATCGGCGGCAAGGCCTGCGTCGTCCAGCACGAGGACGGGGACAACAGGGGCGAGCATGCACAGCTCTCGGTTCAGTTCAGATGCTTGTTCGGGGGTCATGATCTTCGCTTTCGTCTGATGAAGTGGCCGGGGCAGGGTGCCTCCGGCAGGAATTTATCTGGCCAGATGATGGATCACACCGCGACGCCTGCACCTTCGGTAACCTGACCCACGTTGCGACGGAAAACCTCGAATAGCTCGCGGCCAACACCGGTGCCGTTGCCAGACAGGTCAGCCGTTGCATCGGTACGGCTGGCAAGATCGACGTTCAGCACATCAATCGTGCCTTCGACAGCGTCCAGTCGGATGACGTCGCCATCATTGATCTTGGCGATGGGGCCGCCGTTCGCGGCCTCCGGGCAGACGTGGATCGCCGATGGCACCTTACCAGATGCGCCCGACATACGCCCGTCGGTGACCAGCGCCACCTTCAGCCCGCGATCTTGCAGCACCGCGAGTGTCGGCGTCAGGCCGTGCAATTCCGGCATGCCGTTGGATTTTGGCCCCTGAAAGCGCACCACGATGATCGTGTCAGAGGTGAACTCGCCCGCCTTGAAGGCCGCCTTCACGCTGTCTTGGTCGTGGAAAATGCGGCAGGGGGCCTCTACGATGTGACGTTTTTCGGCCACGGCAGAAGTCTTCATCACGCCGCGTCCCAGATTTCCTTTCAATTGCATCAGTCCGCCATGGGGCTGGAACGGGTCATCTGCGGGGCGCAGAATTCTCGTATTCAGACTTGTCCCAGCACCTTTGGAATAGGCGACGCGGTCGCCCTCAAGTTTTGGTTCCTGCGTATACAGGTTCAGGCAGCTGCCGGCGACGGTTTTGACGTCGTCGTGCAGCAGGCCAGCATTTAGCAACTCGCCGATCATGTATCCCAAACCACCAGCTGCGTGGAAATGGTTCACGTCCGCCAACCCATTGGGATATACTTTGGCCATCAATGGCGTCACGGCAGACAGATCGCTAAAGTCCTGCAGGTCCAGAATGATCCCCGCCGCCCGCGCCATAGCGGGCAGGTGAATGACAAGGTTCGTCGATCCTCCAGTCGCCATCAGACCGACCAGACCGTTCACAAAGGCCTTTTCGTCTAGAATGTCGCAAACGGGTGTATAAGCGTTGCCCAACGCCGTGATCTGCGCCGCACGTTCGGTGCCCGCGACCGTCAGCGCATCGCGCAGTGGCGTGTTTGGGTTCACAAAGGACGCACCTGGCAGGTGCAAGCCCATGAATTCCATCAACATCTGGTTGGAATTCGCGGTACCATAAAACGTACAGGTGCCCGGCCCGTGGTAAGAGGCCATCTCGGCGGCCATCAGGGCCTCGCGACCAATTTCTCCGGTGGCAAACTGTTGGCGTACTTTGGATTTTTCGTCGTTTGGCAAGCCGCTGACCATAGGGCCTGCAGGCAGAAAAACCGATGGGATATAGCCGAATGTCGCGGCCGCCATAACCAGGCCAGGGACGATCTTGTCGCAGACGCCCAGATAGATCGCAGCGTCGAACGTGTTGTGCGACAAGCCAACGGCAGCGGCGAGTGCGATCACGTCGCGGCTGAACAGCGATAGCTCCATCCCCGTTTGGCCCTGTGTGACGCCGTCGCACATGGCTGGTACACCGCCCGCGACCTGCGCCGTGGCACCGGCTGCAATGGCAGCACGTTTGATCAAGGCTGGATAGGTTTCGAACGGCTGATGGGCTGAAAGCATGTCGTTGTAGGCGGTTATGATTCCGATGTTGGGGGCCTTGTCAGCCACCAGCGCGTCTTTTTGGTCGCCCATGGCCGCATAGGCGTGGGCTTGGTTGCCACACGTAAGGTGTGACCGGCGTGGACCGGCAGCGGCGGCGCGTGCCATCGTGTCCAGATATTTGCGGCGCGGCTTTTCAGATCGGGCGCGAATGCGGTCTGTGACGTCGGCGATCGTTTGATGTAGGGCCATGGGGTCCCCCTTCGGACTGGATTGCTTTCGGCAAGTGTATCACGGGCGGTTAGCGCTAACAATGTTTCTGGGCCATAGCATTTGTCAATGATTGGGCCCGGCGCGAATAACGTCGGCTGCATGTTGGCCCTGCCACAACATTGGCGATCAGATTTGGTTGACGCAAGTGGCGGGCGGGCGGGTCAAAGGTTCGACGCACGTCCCCACTAGCGGCGGGGCGCCACGCAGGATAGAGCAGTGCGTATGAACATGCCAGAATATCCCACAGTCCGCCTCATGCCCAAGGGCGATGCCCGTGCCATCCGCCACGGCTACCCTTGGGTCTATGCCAACGAATTGGTCACTGACCGCCGCACCAAGGGGCTGACCCCCGGGGCGCTGGCCGTGCTGGAGGATGCCAATCGTGTCCCCCTCGGCCTTGTCACGGTGAACTCCGCGTCAAAGATTATTTGCCGGATGATAGATCGTGACCCCGCGGCGGTGATCGACACGGCTTGGTTTGCAGCCAAGCTGACCCGTGCGCTTGCGCATCGTGCGCGGCTTTATGATCAGCCATTCTATCGCATTGTCCACGCAGAGGCCGACGGTCTGCCAGGCGTCGTTATTGACCGCTTCGGCGATGTCGCTGTGATTCAGCCCAACGCTGCTTGGGCCGATGCAATGATTGAACCGCTGACCGATGCGCTTGTTCAGGTCACTGGTGTAACGACGGTGATCCTGAACGCGGCTGGCCGCGCCCGTAGCCTAGAAGGTCTTGATGACCGAATGGCAGTTTTGCGAGGCGCCGCACCAGAAGCTGCGATTCCCGTGCCGATGAACGGGGCCATCTACATGGCCGACGTCATGGGTGGCCAAAAAACTGGGTTGTTCTTTGATCAGCGCCCTAACCACGCCTTTGCTGCCAGCTTGTCCCGCGACGCGCGTGTGCTGGACATGTTCAGCCACGTCGGCGGATTTGGACTGGCGACGCTGGCCGCCGGGGCTGCCAGTGTTCTGGCGGTCGACGGGTCCGAGCCGGCACTGACATTGGCAGCACAGGGCGCTGCTGCGATGGGCGTCACGGATAAATTCACGACCCGCAAGGGCGATGCTTTCGAGGTTCTAGACGCACTCGCGACCGAGGGCGAGACATTCGACCTTGTCGTCTGCGACCCACCTGCCTTTGCACCCGGCAAGGCATCGTTGGAAGCGGGCCTGCGCGCCTACGAGCGTGTCGCGCGTCTTGCCGCAACATTGGTCACCGATGGCGGCTATTTGATGGTGTGTTCGTGTAGCCATGCTGCCGATTTGACGCGGTTCCGCAACGCCTCTGCCCGTGGCATAGGACGGGCTGGACGGCGCAGCCAAGTGATCCAGACCGGATTTGCCGGACCCGATCACCCGTTGCTGCCGCATCTGGCCGAAAGTGGATATCTGAAAGCGGTGACGTTCCGCCTGTGAAAGTTCTGCTCGACGCCTGCGTCCTTTATCCGACCGTTATGCGCGAAGTGTTGATCGGTTGCGCCACAGCGGGGCTGTATCAGCCCTGCTGGTCACCCCGCGTATTGGAAGAATGGGCGCGCGCCACGGTCAAGCTCGGACCCGAAGCCGAGGTGTTTGCCCGTGGAGAAATCGCGGCCCTGACCGCTAGGTTTCCGCGCGCGAGCGTGACGCCTGACGACGGGATGCTCCGCAGGCTTTGGCTGCCAGATGAAGACGATATACATGTTCTGGCGGCTGCCGTGACCGGGCACTGTGATGCAATCCTGACCATGAATGCCAAAGATTTTCCCGGAAACCTACTGGCCGAGGAAGGCTTGTTCCGGGCCGATCCGGATGGCTTCATGTTGCGCCTGCATGACGAGGCTCCTGATTCCGTGGCGGGTATTGCGCAGGCTGTACTGGCCGAGGCGAACCGCCTGTCGCCGGAACCTTGGACAATCCGCGCGCTGATGAAAAAGGCGCGGATGCCGCGTTTTGGCAAACGGTTGATGTGACTGCTGCGCTATGCCGACCAAAGGCTTTACTGCGACCAGCGATCCTCGTTCGCGGCGATCGCGGCGATGCGTAGTTCGGTCTTGGGATGACTGAGCAGCCATGCAGGCGTACCGCTGCCCTTGGCACCGGTCAGATGCTCTAACTTTTTAAACAGCGACCGTTGCGGTGCCGTGCCGATCCCGGCCTTGACCAACAGGGCGGACGCATATGCGTCTGCCTCGAACTCGTCGGCGCGGGACAGCCGGGCGGCCAGCAATGACATCAACCCGTTACCGATCAGCGCGCCGATGCCGGGCAAGATGCGGTTTAGCACCATGGCAATCGCCGTTCGCATGGCATTTTGTGCTGCAAAATCCGTCATGCGCCGTCGGGAATGCCCAAGCGCAACGTGGCCTAATTCGTGTGCAATAACACTTGCAAGTTCTTCAGCACTCACCTCTCCAGCACGATAACGGGCGAAAAAACCGCGTGTGATGAAGATGCGACCGTCGGGGGCCGCCAAACCGTTGACCATTTCGACTTCGTAGATGTGGACGCGGATGCGCTCTATCTCCAGCGCTTTTGCCATGCGGTCCGTCAAGGCACGCAGCTTTGGGTCGGCAAGCTCGGTAGATGCGGCGTCAAGTTCCCGACGCGTCCGCCAAGCCGAAAAATGATACATCGCCAGCCCGTAAGCAATAGCGAGCAAGATGGGGGTAAACTTCAACATTACCGATATATGGGGCCGCTGACCCCGTTTTGCAAAGAGGCGTTAGTGTCGCGCTACTGACGTCAAATCGCTATGGCGGACGTGTCTGCGATGGTTCAGCCATAACCCTAGGCCGATCAGCACTACAATGGCGGCAATAAGTCCGGACAGATTGCCCATCAAAGATGCCAGAGTGCTGATCCGATCCGTAAAAGCATAGCCAAGGCCCACGTAAAGGCTAACCCAGACGACCTCTCCTGCAATACCCCACAGGGCGAAACGCAGCCAAGTGTAGTGGGTTAGACCGCTAACGTAATTGATGTACGGACCTAAAGGCGCGACTAGCCAGCAGGAAAAAAACACGCTCGACCCACCCCAATGCTGCATGAAAACTTGTCCGCGTGCGCGCAAAGCGGCACGCTTTGGGTGCGCATTCAGCCAGTCCGATAACCGCACGCCCAACCCGCGCGCCAGCCAATAGCCGCTGTTATCGCCCAAGACGGCCCCAACGAAAGCGGCCACCAGCACGGACCAAAGCGACAGATCGCCGGTCGCTGCGAAGCCGCCAGAGGCGAGCATCAGCAACGATGACGGCACGGGCAGGGCCAGACAGGACAGGAACGTCACGCAGAACAGAATTGGCACGCCATAGTCTGCAATAAGTGCAAGAAATAGATCGCTCATGAATGCGGCTCTGGATGGGTGCGACGCCATGTGGTTACCGCAGCGTCGATCCGGTCCTGCAATTGATCTAGGGTGACATCATTATCTTGTGCGATTGCATCAAGTGACCGGCGTAGGGGTTTGACGTCCTTGGGCAAATAAAGTGCTGGACCAAGTGCATCAGGCGGGATCGCATAGGAACGTGCAACATATCGGGGCGTCATCCAGCCTGCCAAAGGCTGGTCCTGATGCGCTGGGTCGTTCCAGTAGATCGTACGCGATACGGTTTGAAATCCGAAATACAACACGGCGCAAAGTGCTACGACGAAGCCAATCATCGCCACCCTGTTATGCTGCCACAGTTCGCGGATCATCTTGGTCGTTCCTTCCAGATGCTGGATAGAACGTAGCTACAGCACCGTTCCGTCGCGTCTTATGTCAGCAATTTCATAGCGGCCCCAATGCCCGACAGTGTCATCGGTTGCATCCGGTCCGCGCCAAAGACCTGCTGGATCATATCGATTGACTGGGTATGCGCCCAGTATCGTTCCGACAACGGATTAATCCAGACATGATTTGGCCATTGATCACGGGCGCGGGCCAGCCACACGTGACCAGCTTCGGCGTTCCAATGTTCATTGGCGCCACCCGGTGCCGCAACCTCGTAGGGGGACATGCTGGCATCGCCGACGAAGATGCATTTGTAGTCGCTGCCATACTTACGCAGAACGTCCCATGTAGGTGTTTGCGCGTTCCAGCGACGACGATTATCTTTCCAAACGCCTTCATAGAGGCAGTTGTGAAAGTAGAAATGTTCCATGTGCTTGAACTCTGCACGGGCGGCGCTGAACAGTTCCTCAACCACCTTCACATGCGGATCCATGCTGCCACCGACGTCTAAAAATAACAGCACCTTAACAGCGTTCCGGCGTTCCGGCCGTGTTTGCACATCAAGGTAGCCGTGCTCTGCTGTTTTGCGGATCGTGCCATCAAGGTCCAGCTCTTCTGCTGCACCATCGCGCGCCCATTTGCGCAGACGCTTAAGCGCTACCTTGATGTTGCGCGTCCCTAGATCGACAGTATCGTCCAGATCGCGAAATTCACGCTTGTCCCAAACTTTGACAGCACGCTGGTGGCGACTTTCGTTCTGACCGATCCGCACACCTTCGGGGTTGTAGCCATAAGCACCGAAGGGCGAAGTGCCTGCAGTGCCGACCCACTTGCTACCGCCTTGGTGTCGACCCTTCTGTTCCTCGAGCCGTTTTTTCAATCGATCCATCAGCGCATCAAAGCCGCCAGACGCTTCGATCTCGGCTTTTTCTGCCTCGGTTAGGTGCTTTTCGGCCAGCTTTTCCAGCCAGTCGGCGGGGATATCTACCGCGTCCATCACATCTTGATCGGAAATCGTTTCCAGACCGGCAAAGCTGGCGGCAAAGGCGCGATCATAGCGGTCGATATGACGTTCATCCTTAACCATGACCGTGCGGCCAAGGTGATAGAAAGCGTCTACGTCGTAGGTCGCAAGACCTGCGCGCATGCCATCCAGAAACGCCAGAAATTCACGGATCGACACCGGCACACCGTGGGTACGCAGATTGTCGAAGAACCGTAAAAACATCGCTTATGCCACCGCAGCTCGCTGAATGTAGACGAGGATGAATAGACCGACGATGCCAAGGATCACGGCAAACGCCGCGCCCCACTGTAGCATGTCGAGGACCTTGCCGCCGCGCATCCGGGCACGAACAGCGCCGATGAGGGCGCCAAGGACGATGCCGCCAAGTGGAAGGATCATGGGGAGGCGCCTTTTAGTAGGGGCGCAACCCTTTGACCTCGGCCAGCCGGGCGCGCACGTTTGCATCACTCCCAAAGCCGTATCGCGCCCATCCCAGACTGTCCACCCGCACCGCCTCTGCCGCGACACTGTCGCCCTGCATGTCTAGCGCTTCTGCTTTGAACATCATCAGTGTGGCAAGTAGCGCCGCGTTCTGATGTCTGGCCGCCACGGGAATCGCCCCGTCCGCCAGCTTAATCGTGCCCAACGCGTCGCCTGCGGACAGCGTAAAGGCTGCCTTTTGCACAGCTATGTGGGCAGAATGAATCTGCATCAGAGGCGAGGTGCCGTAGATTGCGTCAGCGGTGTTGAATGCTGCGAGGGCCGCCGTGGAATCGAATCCTACCTGCAAGCGGCCAAGCGCGTAATAAGAGAATCCTTCGCGCGGGCCGCCCCAACGGAACTGCCGTGCAATCTTAACCGCCCGTTCCACGGACTGCCGCCGCACGCTGGGTGAAGAGCCGTTGGTCAGCGCGGTTTCCATCGCCTCTATCCAGTCGCGCGATGTGTCCGGGAAAACACCGTTGCCTCTGCGCTCTCCTCGCGGGTTCAACCGTGCAAGTAGCGGTGCAATGACAGACGACGCTTGCTGGCGCGACATGCCACTGTGCAGTTCGGGTGCGTAGGTGGTCCGCAGCATCAGCATGTCAAAGCCGGTCAGGACCGCGTGGATGTTGTCGTCGTTAAAGACGGAATCGGGTAGGCGGTATAAATCGTTCAGCGGCCCGAGTGCTTGGGCCAGTTCCTCATGCAGGCAATCACGGATTTCCTGCGGGGCAGCGTCAGAAGGGATAAAGATCGTGGCGTGGGTCCGCACTTTTAGGGTGCTCCAATCCACCGCAGGCGTCTTGCGCAATTTGGTGAATTCGGCCCAATCCTGAACGCGTGGAACGACGAAACAGGCGGCTTTTGGCACGGCCCGTTGCAGGGCCTTTTGTGGCACGGCCTCGACTGTGATGCTGGCTTGGGTGGCACTGGTCCGTGTGATGTCAATCCCGGCCTCTTTGCGTAGGCGACCCAGCAAGGCATCCAAGTCCGGTGACAATGTGGCAGGCGCACCCGGCGCCACGCGAACGGTAATCGGTCCCTCGAACCTGCTCATACCGGCAAGCGCGCGACCGCTTTCAAGCCGGAACGTCAGATCAAGGAAATCTTGCACCATTTCGGGATTGCTGCGTGTGACTGGCACAACGGTACCGTCACTGAAGCCACGCATCGCGGGCATCGTACTGACTGTGGCGGCTCGCGTCGGTGGCGTCGACTGCGCCATCGGCGAACACGACGCGACAAGAGTCGCCAGCAGCATGGCAAATGTCCGCGTCATCTCGTCGCCTCGGTACTTATGGGTTTATTAGTTCTTAGTCCTGATCTGGCATGCGCAAAGGTTGTGGCGTCGCATCGACATGCGGCCATCGGGTGGCGGACGACCGGCATATTTGCCTTGGTCAAAACAGCTCTCCTCATCAACGTCAGTCCAATGTGTCCGCGGACTGCGTCCCCTTCTTGACCCGAATACGGCATTGCCGTGAATTCCCGGGTGGGGGATCCGCACAGTAACGATGGCAAGACAGCCTTTATCGAGAGTTAAGGCGTATTTGTCCGGCATTTACTGCCGGACGTTGCATTGATAGCGCGGTGACTTGTGCCACAACGCGAGGTTTACACCAGATTTAGTTGGCTAGCGTTGACCGCGCGCCATAAAGGCCAGCCGTTCGAATAAATGGACGTCTTGTTCGTTTTTGAGCAATGCACCATGAAGCCGGGGCAAGGACGTTTTTCCTTCGCGGCGCAAATCCTCGGGCGACAAATCCTCCGCGAGCAGCAGCTTTAGCCAATCCAGCACTTCCGACGTCGACGGTTTCTTTTTCAACCCTGACGTGTCTCTTAGTTCATAAAACTGTGTTAGCGCAGTGGTTAGCAAAGCGTCCTTAATGCTAGGGTGATGGACCTCGACGATCTTGCGCATCGTGTCCATATCGGGGAATCGGATATAGTGGAAAAAGCAGCGCCGCAGAAATGCGTCCGGCAATTCCTTTTCGTTGTTCGACGTTATGATAACGATGGGCCGGATCGCTGCCTTCACGGTTTCCCCGGTTTCGTAGACGTGGAATTCCATCCGATCGAGTTCTTGCAGCAGGTCGTTCGGAAACTCGATATCGGCCTTGTCGATTTCATCAATCAGTAGCACGGACTTTTCAGCGGCCGTAAAAGCCTGCCACAGTTTGCCGCGCTTGATGTAGTTGGACACGTCGTTGACCCGTTCGTCCCCCAGTTGGCTGTCGCGTAACCGGCTGACTGCGTCATACTCATATAACCCCTGCTGAGCCCGCGTTGTGGACTTGATGTGCCACTCTATCATTGGCATCTGCAGCGCCGCGCTGACCTGTCGTGCCAGCTCGGTCTTGCCGGTGCCGGGCTCTCCCTTTACCAGAAGCGGGCGTTCCAACGTGATCGCCGCATTGACGGCCATCGTCAGGTCGTCGGTGGCGACATAGGCATCGGTGCCCGTAAAGTGGGTGCGCATCTTCAGACTCCTTAATTTGGCCGCAAGGTGTTGCGAAGTAGCACCAAGGGCAAGGCCAAATCACGGGATTAAAATGTAAAAATGTGATCGACACAGGTTAATATCATCACTGATATGGGGGTGACACACTGGTCTGTTAGGCGTAAACGGTCCAAAATAATGGGGAGAATGCCAGTTGTCTGGGGAACTTGCTGAAATGGTATCTGGCGCAAATGGGGAAAGCGATATGAAAGCAGAGACCTTCTTGCCGGACGATTATCGACCGGCCGAAAACGAACTATTTATGAATGACCGTCAGATCGAATACTTCCGCAGGAAGTTGCTGAACTGGAAAGCGGACCTGATGGAAGACAGCCGCGACACCGTCGCAGGCATGAAAGACCAGACCCGGAATATCCCTGACATCGCTGATCGCGCATCCGAAGAGACCGATCGGTCTATCGAACTGCGCACCCGCGATCGTCAGCGTAAACTCGTATCCAAGATCGACGCTGCTTTGCGCCGCATCGATGAAGGCGAGTTCGGCTATTGCACCATCACCGGAGAGCCGATCAGCCTAAAGCGGCTAGACGCGCGTCCGATCGCCACGATGACGCTGGAAGCGCAAGAGCGTCACGAGCGGCGCGAGAAAGTGCATCGCGACGACTGACGTGATCGCGCATTCCCAAGTCGCCGTCATCGGCGGCGGAATTGGCGGACTTGCCACAGCGCTGGCCCTTGCGATGCAAGGGGCCAGCGTTTGCGTTTATGAGCAAGCTTCCGCAATTGCAGAGGTGGGCGCTGGCCTTCAAGTGACGCCCAATGGCGCGCGCGTTCTGAACTGGCTTGGACTTGAAAGTACCTTGTCGGTCAAAGGGTTGCAAGCCGAAGCTGTCGTACCGACTGACGGATTGTCGGGCCGTGCTGTAACCCGCTTTGATCTGTCGCGTCAGCTGCCTGCGTATCGTTTCGTCGCCCGGTCCGCCCTGATTGACATGTTGGCTACGGCTTGCATTAAACGCGGTGTGCAGATCGTGCTAAACCACAGGGCGGATGATCTACCTGAGGCGGACTTAGTTGTCGGTGCGGACGGTATCCGGTCGATAACCCGCGGTTTACTGAATGGCGCTGGTCCAGCCCGTTTCACCGGGCAAGTCGCATGGCGCGCCACCATTTCCGCGACTTCGCTGCCAGAGGCGCGAATCTGGATGCTGCCCCGGCGCCATGTCGTGACGTACCCTTTACCCGGCGGTCGCCTGAATATGGTCGCTGTGCAGGAACGCGACGATTGGGCAGAAGAAGGCTGGCACCATCCCGATGAACCGGCCCAACTGCGCGAGGCATTTTCCGATGCCTGCGGTGCTTTGCAAACATTAATGATGCAGGTTGAAGCGCCACGTCTCTGGGGGCTTTTTCAACATCCCGTCGCCCGTGTGTGGGTTACTGACCGTGTGGCCCTCGTCGGAGACGCCGCACATCCGACACTACCATTTCTAGCCCAAGGCGCTAATTTGGCTTTGGAAGACGCAGCAGTCCTTGCCCGGTTTTTGTCGTTGCACGGGATTGCTGCAGGTTTACCGCGCTATCAGGCGGCCCGAAAACCACGTGTAATGCGTGCAATAGCAGCCGCTAGCGCGAATGCTGTCAACTATCACCTTAGCGGCCCGCGCCGTACGGTGGCCCATTTAGGATTACGAACGTTGGGAAAGGTCGCCCCGGATGCCTTTATCGGGCGAATGGACTGGCTTTACGGTTTTGATGCCACATCCTAAGGCCAGTTTTGACCGGCTTCATCGGTGGCTCGTTCCAAAACCTCCATTGTGCGATAATCGACCCGATAGACGTCATCCTTAATCCGATAATAGATCCAGCCGTCCTGCGCCGGTGGTAGGCCATACCACTGCGCATCCATCACCATTGAATATTTTCCGCGCGGGATGATCGCCCCAATCTCGACCGGGGCGGGCCTTGGCGGCGGTGCTATAATCTTGTGCACAGGTGGAGTAGAACATGCAGCACCCGCTGCGGCCATCCGGCACTGAGCGATTGCGGGCGTCGAGACGCTAACAATAAGTATATATAGCAGCATCTTACACGACATCATTCACCTTATGCGGCAAGATCAATCCAGACAGGGACGTGATCGCTCGGTTTTTCCCGCCCTCTCAAGTCTTTTTCGATCCAGCAGTCGCGCAGAAGATCAGCGCATTGCGGCGTCAGGAGCATGTGGTCAATGCGAATGCCATCGTTCTTGTTCCATGCGCCGGCCTGATAATCCCAAAAGGAATAATGCCCCGGACCCGCGGTACGCGATCGAAATGCCTCTGTGAATCCAAGGTTTACGATTCGCCTGAACGCGGCGCGGCTGTCGGGTCGGAACAAAGCATCCTCGCGCCACGCGTTCGGGCGGGCAACATCTTCGGTTTGCGGGATGATGTTGTAGTCGCCTGCCATCACAGCGGGCATTTCCACGGACAGCAGGTCCTGCGCCCGCGTATGCAGACGCTCCATCCAGGCGAGTTTGTAATCGAGCTTTGGACCCGGGGCGGGGTTGCCGTTCGGCAAATATAGCCCGCAGAGGCGCACAGCAGTGTCGCCGACAACAGTCGCCTCGATCCAGCGCGCCTGTTCGTCGTCATCGTCGCCTGGCAGGCCACGCGTCACGTCCTCTAACGGAAGTTTCGAGAGAATCGCGACGCCGTTGAAACCCTTTTGACCATGGGTTTCGACATTATAACCAAGGTCTTCGATGATTTGTCGGGGAAAGCCGTCGTCGACGGATTTGATTTCCTGCAACAGCGCCACGTCAGGGGCGCTGTCTTGCAGCCATGTCGTCAAGGCCTCAATCCGGGCCTTAACGCCGTTGATGTTGAATGTCGCGATCTTCATGGTGCGGCCCCCTTTTCCGCCAAACTAAAGGCGGCGGCAGGGAGGCACAAGGTCAGCGGTCGTCGCGCACACGCACCGGGATGCGGACCGGCTGTTCGGCTATCTGACCGGCGGCAGCAACGGCGGCAATACCGGCAAGGATGGTGATGGCGATGATGACAGTCATGGCGGTCTCCGTCTGGTAAGATTCTGCTATAGCAACGATCAGCGGAGAAAGATAGTTCCGCTTTGTCGCATCACATCACATTGAAAAGGACGTTCCGCAACCACACGACGAGGTTGCGTTGGGGTTTTCGATTACGAAGCGTGCGCCGATCAGCTCTTCTGAAAAGTCGATAACGGCAGAGGTCAAAAACGGCAAAGAAACAGAATCGATAACGACTGTTTCGCCTTCGGCTTCTAGTTTCAGGTCGTCTGGCTTGGGATCATCCAGTACGATTTCGTATTGGAACCCGGAACAGCCACCGCCTTCGACGGCGATCCGCAGGGCCTTGCCCTGGGCGGCGGCGCCTATTTCCGCAAGGCGGCCAAAGGCGCGGGGGGTCACGGTGGGGGGAAGGGTCAGCATCTTGCACCTATCGGTAAGCAGTTGCATTGAATATAGGAAGGCAAAGCACCAGTCACAAGCAGGCAAGACATGGCAGCCCCTTATGCGACAGATCCCGCCACCGCGCGCGGACGGCTTTATCCTGAAGAGGAAAGCCACTTTCGTTCGCCCTTTCAACGGGATCGCGACCGGATCATTCACGCCAGTGCGTTTCGGCGTCTAAAACACAAAACGCAGGTTTTTATTGAACATGAGGGCGATTACTTTCGGACGCGCCTGACCCATTCGATCGAAGTGGCACAGGTGGCGCGGACCGTGTCAGCTGCTTTGGACCTAAATGCTGAACTGACCGAGGCCGTGGCGCTTGCCCATGACCTTGGCCACACGCCATTTGGGCATACCGGCGAAGAGGCGCTTGACCGTCTGATGCAGCCTTACGGCGGATTTGACCATAACGCGCAGGCCTTGCGGATCGTGACAGATCTTGAGCGGCACTATGCGGAATGGGACGGCCTGAATCTGACGTGGGAAACGCTGGAAGGTATTGCGAAACACAATGGACCCGTGCCGAAACCTTACCCATGGGCGCTGACAGCTTACAATGCGCGCCACGATCTGGAACTTGATACCCATGCCAGCGCCGAGGCACAGGTTGCGGCCCTGTCCGATGATATCGCCTATAATAACCATGACCTGCATGACGGCCTGCGAGCAGAGCTATTTTCCACCGATGAATTGGCTGAACTTCCTGTTCTAAAGGATTGTTTTCAAAGGGTGGATGCGCTTTACCCCGGCCTTAATTACTACCGCCGTCGCCACGAAGCGTTGAGGCGGTTTTTTGGCGTTTTGGTCGAAGATGTTATTACCGTCAGTCGCCGTAATCTTGCTGATTTCAATCCTGCCAGTGTGGCTGATATCCGGCATGCGGGGCGCATGATGATTCAGTTCACGCCAGCTCTTTGGACCGATCTTAAGGTCATCCGGCAGTTTCTGTTCGAGCGGATGTACCGTGCCCCTGCCGTGGTAGAGATGCGGATTGCCGTCACGCAAATGATTGACGAGTTATTTCCCTTCTACCTGAGCACGCCGGAAGAATTGCCTAAGCAATGGCGCAAAGAAGTTGCTGAAGCAAAAAACGACGAGGCCTTGGCAAGAATTGTAGCGGACTATATCGCCGGGATGACTGACCGTTTTGCAATTCAGGAACACGCCCGTCTTATCGGCGGCACAGACGTTCCTCCTGGGGTAACCGATGGACATTGAGACTGTACCTGGTGCGCTAAGCCCCGTTATCGCAATCGCCCTTGTCGGCGGCTTGGGTGTCGGCAGCCAGTGGCTTGCGTGGCGCCTGCGCATGCCTGCCATTGTGCTGATGCTATTGGCCGGCGTGGTCATCGGCCCTGTGCTGGGCGTGCTAGATCCGGCAAGGGATTTTGGTCCTTTGATGGCACCCATCATCGCCATCGCGGTGGCGATCATCTTGTTCGAGGGTGGGTTGACCCTGAACTTTCACAAGTTACGCGACGCCGCTATCGGTGTGCGCCGATTGGTTTTTGTCGGCGCCCCGCTGGGGTGGGTTGTATCTGCATTGTCATTGCATTACGGCGCAGGTCTCACGTGGTCTTCTTCTTGGGTTTTTGGTGGCATCTTGATTGTTACGGGCCCCACGGTCATCGCCCCGCTACTGCGGACCGCTAGGCTTTCGCGGCGTCCCGCCCAATTGTTGCAGTGGGAAGCGATCGTGAACGACCCTCTGGGTGCGATGGCCGCCGTTTTGGCGTTCGAGGTTGTTCTGGTTTTGAACGCGGCCGAAACGATGGGCAGCGCATTGTTGGACCTTGCGATTGGCATTTCTGCGGCCTTGGCACTGGGGCTGGCTGCTGGGTACGGCCTTGCGGCGGCGTTCCGGCGCGGTTGGGTGCCAGAATTCATGAAAGTATCGATCCTGTTCGCGCTTCTGGTGGGGATCTTCGGCATCTCTGATGCGGTTCTACACGAAAGCGGTCTGCTGGCCGTCACCGTTATGGGCATTGTGATCGCGAACGCAAATCTGCCATCCTATGAAGAACTGCGACGGTTTAAGGAACACGCGACAATCCTGCTGGTGTCAGGTGTGTTTATCTTGCTGGCTGCGAACTTAGATTTTGCAGCCTTGGAATTGTTGACGTGGCGCGCCGCAATTTTTCTGGCGTTGATCATTTTCGTCGCGCGCCCGGTTACGGTTTTAGTGTCGTTGATCGGGTCAGGCGTTCCGTGGCGTGAACAGGTGCTGGTCGCCTTCACGGGCCCACGCGGTGTCGTGCTTGTGGCTGTCGCCGGCCTGTTTGCTGAACGCCTGCTGGCGCTAGGGTTCGAGGATGCTGCCTTGATCGGCCCGCTGGCATTCGTCCTTGTTGCTGCGACTGTCGTGTTGCACGGATTCACCCTGAAACCCTTCGCCCGCTTCCTTGGGCTCGCGGGGGCGGGAAATCCCGGTGTCTTGATCATCGGCGGTTCCCCTTGGACGACGGCATTGGCCGAAGCGTTGGTCAAGGCCGAGGTGCCAATCCTGATGACCGACCCCAACTTTGGCCACCTGCGTGCCGCCCGTGCTGCGGGTATCGAAACCTACTCAGGCGACATTCTGTCCGAGGGGGCAGAGCAGCGGTTAGAACTGATCAGCTATGCGACGGTATTGGCTGGAACCGACAACGACGCTTACAACACGCTGGTCGCCACTGACCTTGCCCCGGAATTTGGCCGAGAGAATGTTTTTCAGGTTGCCCGCGCCAAAACGGAAAGCCTGCGACATGCCTTGCCCGCTACACTAGGCGGCAGGCCCTTTGCCCATGGTGCCACCTTCGACGAGATGAACCGTCATATCGCAGAGGGTTGGACCTTTCGCGTCACCCGTCTGACCGAAGAGTTCGGCCTAGAAGCATGGTCAGCAAAGCGTCCGGCATCACATTTGGTCGCCCGGATACTACCAAGCGGTGAATTTAAGATGGTCAACGATATCGCCGATATGCGCGGCGTGCCCGATACGCGGTTGATTGCGTTGCGTCCGCCGGAAACGGATGACGGAGTCATTTCCAGCCAGCCCCCTGCGAAAGCGTAGGGGGCGGCAAGGCAGCGGTGTATCGTTGACCCCGCCCGTGGCAGTGGTATGACCGCCGCAGCCCTTATGTCCGAAAGCAGTGCCATGAACATTTTCGCCGAACTCCGCATCCTCGTCATCGACGCGCTTGCCGATATGGTGCGAGATGGCATTCTGCCAGAGGGCCTTTCGACTGACGCAGTCACGGTAGAGCCGCCGCGCGACGCCGGTCATGGCGACATGGCGACCAACGCTGCGATGGTGTTGGCCAAACCTGCGCAGATGAAGCCCCGCGAAATCGCAGATGCGCTGGCCGCCCGCCTGACCGCCGACGACCGTGTCGCAAGCGCCGATATCGCTGGACCCGGCTTTTTGAACCTGCGGCTGTCCGATACTGTTTGGCAGGGATTGGTGGTCTCTGCCCTGACGGATCCAAATTATGGTCGCTCTACCATGGGCGCAAACCTGAAGACGCTCGTCGAATACGTCAGCGCCAACCCCACCGGTCCGTTGCATGTGGGTCATACGCGCGGCGCTGTCTTTGGCGATGCGCTGGCCAGCCTGTTGGACTACGCAGGGTTTGACGTGACGCGGGAATATTACATCAACGATGGCGGTGCACAGGTCGATGTCCTCGCGCGGTCTGTCTATTTGCGGTATCAAGAGGCACACGACCTGTCCGTCGATTGGCCTGAAGGCACCTATCCCGGCGACTACCTGATTAATGTCGGCGAGGCGCTGAAGGCAAAAGTTGGCGAAGCCTATCTGAACCAGCCCGAAGACGTCTGGCTGGAGGATGTGCGGTTGTTCGCGACCGAGGCAATGATGGATCTGATCCGCAGCGACCTTGCCAAGCTGAACATCCAGATGGACAATTTCTACTCGGAAAAGTCACTTTACGGCACAGGCAAGATCGAGAAGGCCATTGCACGCCTTGACGCTGCTGGCTTGATCTATCGCGGCACGCTAGAGCCGCCAAAAGGTAAGATGCCAGAAGACTGGGAACCGCGCGAGCAGACGTTGTTTAAGTCCACCGAACACGGTGACGACGTCGACCGGCCTGTGCAGAAATCCGATGGGGCGTGGACTTATTTCGCGCCTGACATCGCTTATCACTATGACAAGATCGAACGCGGCTACGATGCGCTGATTGATGTCTTTGGTGCTGATCATGGCGGTTACGTCAAGCGGATGAAGGCTGCCGTGTCTGCGCTATCCAACGGCCGTGTGCCGCTGGACGTCAAGCTGACGCAGCTTGTGAAGCTTTATAAGAACGGCGAGCCGTTCAAGATGTCCAAGCGGGCAGGGACGTTTATCACCCTGTCGGACGTTGTCGACGAAGTAGGCCCTGATGTGACCCGGTTCCACATGCTGACGCGCAAGAACGACGCACCGCTGGATTTTGACTTTGCCAAGGTGACCGAACAGTCCAAGGATAACCCGGTCTTTTATGTGCAATATGCCCATGCCCGCGTGAACTCTGTCCTGCGCAAAGCGCAAGAGGCGGGTGTCGACGTCTCCGACGCTACCTTGGCCGGCGCTGATCTGACCAAGCTGAACCACGCCGCCGAACTGGCCGTGGCCCGCAAAGTCGCCGAATGGCCGCGACTGATCGAGATTGCCGCCAAGGGCCACGAGCCGCACCGGATCGCGTTTTATCTCTATGATCTGGCGTCAGATCTGCACGGACTGTGGAACCGCGGAAACGAAGATACGAGCTTGCGTTTCATTCAGGATGGCGACAAAGCCACATCACAGGCCAAGATTGCCCTGATTCGTGCCGTGCAGGTTGTGATCGCGGCAGGTCTGGGTATTCTTGGTGTCACACCGGCTGAAGAGATGCGCTAAGCGTCCGGGTAAAGCCACAGGCAGTAGGCGGACCATAAGAGTCCGTGAAAAACGAGGCAGCGATGGCAGTTTATGACGAGGTGAATGCACCGGGCCGTCTGGCAGACGTGGCCGGGCGCTATACGCAATATGCAGGGGCGGCTGTCAGCTTGTCACTCATGATCGGCGTGGCGTTCTGGGGCACCAAGACGATCCTGCGCGATGTCTCTGGCGTGCCGGTTGTGCGGGCTATGCAAGGCGATATGCGCGTGGCACCGGCAGAACCTGGTGGCGACGTGGCCGATCATCGTGGCCTTGCTGTGAATACCGTTGCCGCCGTGGGTGAAGCCGCGCCACCAGAAGATACGCTGACACTTGCCCCACGGATGCTGGAACTGGCCGAAGAAGATCTGGACACCGCACCGCTGGCCGAGGCGACACCGGACAGCCTTGATGTTGCCAGCGTTGCAGCCAATGCCACGCCCGCAGTCCCTACCGGCCCAATGAACGCAGACGACATTCTGGCGCTTGCCGACCAAATCTCTGCCGGGGTATCCCCGATGGAAGAGCTAGAGGACGAAGAGGTCGATAATCCGATCATGACCGTCGATGGCGCAGCTGTCGATGCGACTGAAATTGGCAATATCGACGCCGAAGACCCTATCGCAATGGCGCTGGCCGAGGCGATGAATTCCGACATTGTGGCCCCGGCTGCCACCGCCCCCGTCGGCGGAATGCGGTCTGTTATCCGCCCAACTGCACGACCCCTACAGGCTATGCCGGCAGTCGCGACTGCCAGCGATTTGGTCCCGGCGGCTTTGACCGTAGCTGCGGTCACCCCCGCGGACGCTGCGCCTGCTCTGCCGTCTGTCGCCGTACTGACGGACGATCTACCCGTCGGCACGAAACTGGTCCAATTGGGCGCCTTTCCAACGCCAGAGGCCGCTATAGCTGAATGGGCTAAGCTGGAAAGCCGCTTTGGGGACGTAATGAACGGCAAGTCACAGGTCATTCAGCAGGCGTCGTCCGGTGGCGCAACATTCTATCGCCTGCGTGCCAGTGGTTTTGACGCGCTGGACGACGCGCGCCGGTTCTGCACCACACTGGACGCGGGCCGTGCCGCCTGCATTCCCGTCGTTATCCGGTAATGCCGCAATCTTTGGCCTATCCGGTCTGCATCTGACGCAGGCCGAGGCTACATTTTTTCGCACCACCGATCCATGGGGTTTTATCCTATTTGCCCGTAACGTGGACAGCCCGGATCAGTTGCGCGCGTTGACCGCAGACTTGCGCGACGCTGTGGGTCGTGACGCGCCAATCTTGATTGACCAAGAGGGTGGCAGGGTCCAACGGATGCGGAGTCCGCATTGGCGGGAATATCTGCCTGCGCTTGATCAGATGGCGCGCGCCACGGACCCGGTACGCGCCCATTGGTTGCGCAACCGCCTGATCGCGGCCGAGCTGCAAGACGTCGGCATCGACGTAAACTGCGCACCCCTCGCCGATCTGGTAGAGGCGCAGACACACGCTGTTTTGCGCAACCGCCTATACGGTGAAACCGTACCCATGGTGATTGAAGCGGCTCGGGTCTGCGCTGATGCCTTTGTGGCCGGCGGCGTGCTGCCGATTTTAAAGCATATCCCCGGTTACGGTCGCGCTGCTGTCGACAGTCATATGAGCTTGCCGACGGTCAATGTCTCGCGTGAGGAACTGATCGCTCGTGATTTTGCACCATTCAAGGCGTTGAACGACATTCGGATGGGTATGACGGCGCACATCGTCTTTTCCGCCATCGACCCAAATGCACCTGCCACGACGTCTAAAACGATGATGCAAGTGATCCGCGACGATATCGGGTTTGGCGGATTGATCATGACAGACGATATTCGGATGGACGCACTCAGCGGCACCTCTGCCGCGCGTGCTGCCGCCGCGATTGCCGCTGGCTGTGATGTCGTGCTGCACTGCAATGGCGATTTGGACGAAATGCCCGCGGTTGCCGATGCCTGCGGCGAGATGACGTTAGTGGCGCAAGCCCGCGCGCTGCATGCGCTGGCCGAACGTGCTGCCCCCCAACCGATTGACATTCCTGCCGCTGTTGCCGAACTTGGGACGCTCGTCGCTTAGGGGCTGCGCAACTGATGGCACAGGATACCTACGATACAGCGGATACCAGCGTTGCCGCCCGAATTGCGGCCGAGGCGCTGATCGTTGACGTCGGTGCGTTCGAAGGGCCTCTTGACCTGCTTTTGTCCTTGTCTCGCACCCAAAAAGTTGATCTTCGCAAGATTTCAATCCTAGAACTTGCGCGGCAATATTTGGCTTTTGTCGAACAAGCCAAGGCGCTGCGTCTTGAACTGGCCGCTGACTACCTCGTCATGGCGGCTTGGCTTGCTTTTTTGAAATCTCGTCTGCTGCTGCCGCCGGACCCAGATGACGAAGGGCCGTCTGGCGAGGAATTGGCCGCGCACCTTGCTTTCCAACTCGAACGACTTGAAGCGATGCGCAACGTCGCCGCACGCTTAATGGCGCGCGACCAACTGGGCCGTGACATCTTTGCCCGTGGCATTACCGAGGACGTAACCCGTGTGCGTCGCGTGACCTATACCGCAACGCTGCTGGACCTGATGCAAGGCTATGCCCGCATTCGCACCCGCGATGATTTTCGCCCCTTCGTCATGGACCGTGAAAACTTGATGACGATGGAACAGGCGCTGGACCGTATGCGCCATCTGATTGGCTTTGCCGGCGAATGGACAGACATCGTCAGCTACTTGCCACCAGAATGGGACCACGATCCGGTCCGCCGTCGGACCGCGACCGCTGCGCATTTTGCGGCGTCGCTGGAGCTTGCCAAGGAAGGCAAAATCGAGATCCGTCAGGGCGAAACTTTTTCCCCGATCCATATTCGAAAACGAGCGCCCCGCGATGTCTGAACCCCGTGACAGCCTGTTCGAAGCACCGCCCATGGCCGATCAAGAGCGTATGGTAGAGGCGATCCTTTTTGCCACCGCTGATCCTGTGACCGTGCCGCAACTGGCAGGCCGGATGCCCCACGGCTGTGACCCTGCAACCGCGCTGGCACGTGTACGCATCCATTACGAAGGTCGCGGCGTGACCCTGCAACGTATCGGCGACGCTTGGGCCTTTCGGACTGCCCCGGATCTTGGTTTTCTGATGCAGCACGAGGTTGTCGAGACGCGCAAGCTGTCCCGCGCCGCCATCGAAACGCTGGCCATTGTCGCCTATCATCAACCAGCCACCCGCGCCGAGATTGAGGAGATCAGGGGTGTGTCGGTCAGCAGGGGCACATTGGATCAACTCATAGAACTGGATTGGATCAGGCTAGGGCGCAGGCGGATGTCGCCAGGGCGTCCTGTGACCTTTATCGTGACCCGGCATTTTCTTGATCACTTCGGCCTCGAATCGGCACGTGATCTACCGGGCTTGAAGGAACTGCGCGCTGCTGGCCTGCTTGATAGCCGTCCGCCCCCGGGTACAGAGGACGAAGAGGCTGAAGCGACTCAGGACGACTTGTTCGAAGACGACGCCTAAACAAATATACAATATTTTGGACGGTTTTCAGAGCTTGAATGCCCCGAGGCTCTACGTTTTTGCGAAGTGCTTCGAAAGTTGGAGGCCCTGACCTTGGTAGTTCGATGCAATGCCAGCGCCATACAGCGCCTCTGGATGCGCTGACATATGCTCGTAGACCAAACGACCGACGATCTGGCCATGCTCTAGTACAAATGGCGCTTCGTGGCAGCGTACTTCTAAAACGCCGCGCGAACCGGTCCCGCCTGCGGCGGCCCATCCGAAACCTGGATCAAAGAAACCTGCGTAATGCACGCGGAATTCACCGACCATGGCCAGATAAGGGGCCATTTCGGCCGCCTGCATCGGGGGAATCGCGATTTGTTCACGGCTGACAAGGATATAAAACGCGCCTGGGTCGAGGATGATCCACCCGGTCGTCGTGTGGACCTCTTCCCAATAGTCGGTGGGGGCATAGTGCCGCAACTTTGACAGATCAACGACACCGGTGTGTGGCTTGGCGCGATACCCGATTAGACTGCCGCTGGCCGGTCGTAAGTCGACTGAAAAACCCAGACCGTCTGAAATCACCGGTGTGGTATTCACGATAGGCGTTTGATTGTGCAGGGCCAGCAAGTCCGCATCGGACATCAAAGTTTGACCTTGGCGAAAGATGATCTGATTTAACATTTGACCCGCCTGCGCCACGACCGAGAAACTGCGTGGGCAAATCTCGACATACAGCGGACCGGAATAGCCTGCGGGCACGCGGTCAAATGCTTCGCCGCGGTCGGTGATGATCCGCGTAAGCAGGTCAAGCCGCCCGATCGACGACTTTGCACTTGCCGCCGCTGTCATGCCGGAGGGCAGGGCCAGTGCCTCGCACAGGGGAACGACGTAGACGCAGCCTTTTTCCAAGACAGCGCCACCGGTCAGCGGAACCGTGTGCATGGTGAATTCAGCCAGACGATCTGCAACGGTCCGGCTTGATCCGGTCAGAAACGACGCCCGAACCCTGTAGGCCACGTTACCCAATCGCAGGTCAAGGGATGCCGGCTGCACCTGACCGGACGTGAATGGCATATCCGCTGTAATTGCACCTGACGCAATCAATTGCGCGATCTGGTGATCCGCCAGTACGCCTGTGGCAAAGTTTGTCATGCGTCATCCCCTTGCGTCAAATAGCAAAACGCCCGCGACCCAAGGGCCAGCGGGCGATTTGTTTGGTCGGGCTAGCAGGACTCGAACCTGCGACCTTCCGTCCCCCAGACGGACGCGCTACCAGGCTGCGCTATAGCCCGACTGAGGGCTGTTTACTCGATATGCCGCAGAGGGCAAGGCCCGAAATGCGCTGGGGTCGCGGTATTTTTAGCGAGCGGTCATTCGCGTGTGTGCTTGCCGCAGGCGGTCCACGATTGGTCGCAGGCTTTGCGCCTGTGCCATCAGGGTGCCCCGGTCCGTCATCGCTAATTCACCCAGCAAGCGCGGCCCTGTTATGGGGCGCGGTGCGGGATCTGGTGGCAGATCGGGAACATGTTTCCGCGTTGTAACCTCGGACGCCGCTGGCAACAGGTCGGCCTGAACCGGTTCGGTCGTGACGGTATGCGTAGCACGGGGCAGGGTGACGATATTGTCGTTCTGCGTGTCTGGCTCTGGCTCTGCCTGCGGACCTGGCATGGTATCAGGTGTATGATGAACGGCCGTAGTGTCCTGATCAGGCAGCAGCGGCGATTCCGGTACGGGTTCGGCGACAGCGTCTACCGTATCGGTGGCGTCTGCATCCTGAAGATATATAGCGAGGCTCATCACCGACTTTATGCCCTGCTCGCGCAATATCTTTTGGGCACCCTTGATGGTCATACCCTGATCGTGAAGCAGTACTTTGATTCCGCCTAGAAGGGCCATGTCATCAGGACGGTAGTACCGACGCCCGCCCGCCCGTTTGACCGGTTTGACTTGGGCGAACTTACTTTCCCAGAACCGCAGCACGTGCGCTGGCGTTTCCAGCTGTTCAGCCACTTCGGAAATCGTGCGAAAGGCGTCTGGGGCCTTGGCCAATGAGTCGTCCCTTATGTCTTGTTGCCCGCTGCAACCTTATCCTTCATCAGGTGGCTGGGGCGGAAGGTCAGCACCCGACGTGGGTGGATCGGCACTTCTTCGCCAGTCTTTGGGTTGCGGCCGACGCGGGCAGCTTTGTCGCGGATCGAAAACGTCCCGAAAGAGCTGACTTTGACCGACTCACCGCTGACGAGTGCGTCGGAAATATGTTGAAGCACACTTTCAACCAGATCCGCGCTTTCGTTGCGCGATAGGCCTACTTGTGTATGAACGGCGTCGGACAAGTCCATGCGCGTCAGCGTTTTGTCAGTCATATCATCCCCCAAGATTTCGTGAACCTTACGTGAGCGACAAATTGAAAGTCAATAACAAGCGCTTGCAAGAGTTTCTTCTTTAGGTTGATTAATTACCAGCGCAACACCACGGCACCCCATGCAAGGCCACCGCCGATTGCTTCGGTTACCAGCAGATCGCCACGTTTGATTTGCCCGCGATCACGACCCACTGACAGCGCCAGAGGGATCGATGCGGCAGAGGTATTGCCGTGGTCTTGAACGGTCACGACCACACGGTCCATGCCGACGCCAAGTTTTTTTGCAGTGGATTGTATGATGCGGATATTCGCCTGATGCGGGACAACCCAATCGACGTCGTCAGGGGTAAGGCCCGCCTTATGCAGCGCCGTATCGGCGGTCGTGGCAAGCTTTTCGACGGCGTGGCGAAACACTTCTTTGCCTTCCATCCGCAGTTTACCAGTGTTTTGTGTGGCTACTCCGCCATCCACGTACAGCAAATCGCGATAGCGACCATCAGAATTCAGGTCGGTCGAAAGGATGCCGCGGTCGGCTGACGTGCCCGTTCCTTCTTCTGCGGCCAACACTATCGCACCAGCCCCATCGCCGAATAATACGCAGGTGCTACGGTCGGTCCAATCCATGATCCGACTGAAGGTTTCCGCGCCTATCACCAACACGCGTTCCGCTTGGCCTGACATGATTAGCGCATTGGCATTCGCCAGCGCGTAGACAAAACCTGCGCACACGGCCTGTACGTCAAAGGCATAGCCAGTTGTATTGCCAATCGCTTCCTGCACCATCGTTGCTGCCGACGGAAAAGTCATGTCGGAGGTCGAAGTTGCAAGAATAATTGCGTCGATTTGTGATCCGTCGATACCCGCGTCCGCAAGTGCCGCCTTCGCTGCCCGAATCGCTAGGTCAGAGGTGGTTTGACCCTCTGCTGCGAAATGGCGCCGTTCAATTCCAGATCGGCTTTTGATCCACTCGTCAGAAGTGTCCAAAGATTCGGTGAACCAGGCATTGGGAACAATGCGATCTGGGAGGTAGTGGCCTGCTCCTTGCACAACGGCGCGTCGGGTCATGCAGTGGTTTCCTTGTCAGAGGTATTGGATGCGGCATCCGAGGCACGCTCTCCGTCATGGGGCAGGGCGGCGGCCAGTCGTGCCGCCAGCTTGTCCGAAAATTTTTGCTTTGCGAGGCGATTGGCGAGCGAGATCGCAGCGGCGACCCCGGTCGCATCTGCAGAACCATGGCTTTTGATGACGGTCTTGGTCAGGCCCAGAAAAACACCACCGTTTACGCGGCGCGGATCGACCCGCTTTTTCAGGCTGCGCAGGGCACCCCGCGCAAGCAAGGCACCAAGTATTGATAAAGGTGTCCGCTTTAGGGCATCGCGCAGCAGGTCGGAAATAAGATTGGCGATTCCCTCGCCAGTTTTGAGCGCGACATTGCCGGTAAATCCGTCGGTCACAATCACGTCGCAGACGTTGCCGGGCAGATTACCACCTTCGACGAATCCAACGTAGTTAAAGTCGCCCTTTGCGGATGCGCTGCCGATCAATTCGTGTGCAACCTTCAGTTCGGCGCGGCCCTTATGTTCCTCGGTTCCGACATTCAGCAGTCCGACACGTGGGCGCGACAGGTCAAAGGCGTTGCGGGCATAAGAGGCACCCATCAGCGCGTAGGTCAGCAGATCATCCTGATCGGCGCGGATGTCTGCGCCTGCATCCAGCATGACGTTAAAGCCTTGGGGATTCCGCGACGGCCATAGGCAGGCGATGGCAGGACGGTTTACGCCGTCGATCTTGCGCAGGCGCAACATCGACATGGCCATCAGTCCACCAGTATTGCCACATGACACGACAACGCCGGCCTCGCCGGTGCGAACGGCCTCGATAGCGGACCACATAGAGGTCGCTTTGCCGTGGCGGACCACATGGCTGGGCTTGTCATGCATGGTGACGACATCGGTGGCATCGCGGATCGTAACCTTGCTGGTCAGACCGTGCTTTGCTAGCAGGCTAGTCAATTCTTTGATGCGTCCGTGAAGAAGCACCTGCGTGTCAGGATTCTTCTTAAGGAAAAGCGCAAGGCCTGCAACTACGGTTGCAGGCCCATTGTCGCCGCCCATCGCATCGATGGACAGTATGCGCGACGCCTCCATACCTGTCAGGGCCGTCCCTGTCTGGGCCATGGTCACGCCTTTCCGATAACTGCTCCCTTTAGGCTGCGTCTTCGTCCATCTCGATCGCGTCGGCCACGATTACTTCGCGCGTGGCGTAGTGTCCGCAAGACGGGCAGATGTGGTGCGGGCGCTTCTGCTCGCCGCAGTTGGTGCAATCATTAGGGTTCGCAGCCGACAACGAATCGTGTGAACGACGCATGTTACGGCGGGATTTGGAGACTTTATTCTGCTGGACGGCCATGTCGCAACCTATCTGTTAATGAAGGGCGCGAATGGCCCGTGTTTCAAGTTTCTCGCAGGGCACCTATGCCATCACGGCAGCCCTGTCGAGGGGGGTATGGAAGAGCTCGCGAACATACTGCGATAGCACATTTGTGCAACCCTTTTGTAAATAGGGTTTCAGCCGTCGTTATCACCTTCTTTTATCAGTTTATCACGCAGTGCGCCCAGACCGGCGAAAGGCTTGGCGTCATCATCCGTCATGGGGGCGATGCCTTCCTCTGCGGCCAGAACCTGACCCAGCTCCGCGCCTTCTGCGCGCGGAAAGGGCGGCAGGCCGAGACTCAGCGCCTCCACCATCACCTGACCCAGATCTAGGGTCTGCGGCAGTGGCTCGACCGCATCGTCCTGCGGCATTTCGGCCTCTGCGCCGTCGGGATAGGTGAAATCGCGGGCGTAAACGCGGCGGATGCCTTCGTCGATGCGGGTCGTCACTGGTGCCAGCGTGGCCACGCATTCCTGCACAACCGTCGCACCCAGCACGCCGTTCAACTGCCAGTCGCCACGACCTTGCGGCGTGATCTCGCCTGTGAACGTCAGCTTCTTAACGCCTATAATCTTCAGATGCTCGGCAACAGCAGTACGCTCTGGCGAGGTTGTCTTTAGGTCGAAGGTTGTGGCGTGACGATTGGTCAGGTCGGCCAGCCGCAGGATTTTCGACGGTAAATCGGTCGGTCCGGTCATCGGGCGGTTCCATTCTTGAACAAGGTGCATCGCATGTTGTAGGTGAGTTAAAAGGCGCAGGTCGCCAAAGCAAGGGCCGCAGGGCCATCGGTGACGGGGAAGAGCGGGCCATGACAGACAGCAAAGCAAGTGCCGTGCGCGGACTGATCGTGGCCGCAGGGCTGGTTCTGGCCGTGGCCTGCACGCCTATCGTGCGCAATCACGGCTATATTCCAACTGATACGGATCTCTCTACGATAACTGTCGGTCAGGATACGCCGAAAACTGTCACTGCGACAGTCGGGCCGCCCACAACGACGGGTATGTTGGGTGAAGATGCGTTCTTTTATGTGCAAAGCCGGTTCGAAACCCGCGGGGCCGCCGCCCCAGTGGAGGTAGACCGTCAGGTGTTGGCGGTCAGCTTTTCTTCTGTCGGGACGGTTTCGAATATCGAACGTTTCACCCTGCAGGACGGCAATGTCGTCGCCTTGTCGCGGCGTGTGACGACGGACAACGTGCGCGACAGCACGTTCCTGCGTCAGCTTCTGGGCAGTGTCGGACGCGTGAACGCACAAGACTTCGTTGGAGAGCAATAGGGCGGCACACCAGCGCCGCCCGTCACTTGATTGATTACGCGACGTCGGGTTCAAAAGTCATCGCCACACCGTTCATGCAATAACGAAGGCCCGTTGGTGCAGGTCCATCGGGAAAGACGTGACCCAGATGCCCGTCGCAGCGGGCGCAATGAACCTCTGTGCGACGCATGAACAGGGTGCGATCTTCCTTCTCTCCGACGGCGTCCCCGTCGAGTGGGGCATAGAACGAGGGCCAGCCTGTGCCGGATTCGAACTTTGTGTCTTGAGAGAAAAGCGGGTTGCCGCAGGCCTTGCACAAGAAGACGCCATCGTCCTTGGGGAAATCGTCGTGGCTACCCGCCCTTTCGGTACCGTGCTTTCGCAGCACCTTGAAGGCTTCGGGCGAAAGCTCTTGTTTCCATTCGGCATCGGTTTTGTTGACTTTATCCATGGTTCTCATCTTTCCTGTCGGTCAGTTGCAATACATGTAGGGCGCGGGTTACGGGTCGCCAAGACGGGGTCGGATGACGGCATCTTTTCATAAGGGGCGCATGGGCGTTCGGCTGGCCCAAACCGCGGCGGACCTTGCGGCCTGCCAGGGCTTACGTCACGCCTGCTTTTTTCAAGCCCCGGGGACCGATGCGGATGCCTTCGATCCGCTATGCCAACATGTCATGGTGGGCGGCCAGGGCGGTCTAGCGGGTACGTTCCGTGTCATGATTCTGAAGAATGGCGCGGCGCTTTCGGCCAGCTATGCGGCCACGGCCTATAATCTGTCACCACTTTCCGATTACGCCCGGCCAGTCATCGAGGTGGGGCGGTTCTGTGTCGCACCCGGTGCGTTGGGTGCCGATGTGCTGCGACTGGCGTGGGGTGCGCTGACGGGAATGGTTGATGCCCACGGCGCAGGCTTGCTCATCGGCTGTTCCAGTTTTGCCGGGGCCGATCCTGTGCGCCATGCGGCAGCTTTGGCGCTGCTCGGTTCTTATCACCGCGGGCCAGCCGGCATGATCCCTTTGCAGAGAGGCGGGCACATTGTGCCACTGGTAGGCGAGGTTTATGATCGTCGCGCCGCCCTTGCTGGCTTGCCGCCTTTGTTGCGTAGCTATCTGGGTTTGGGTGGCTGGGTCAGTGATCATGCTGTCGTCGATCCGGTCATGGATACGGTTCACGTCTTTACTGCGCTTTGCGTCGATGACGTGCCGCCATTACGGGCGCGGGCGCTGCGGGCGTTGGCAAGCTAGGACTTTGAAGGCCAAGCAAGTGGCGAACGAAAGTTCGGCCGGATAAAAGGGCGAATGCCGTCCTATAACAGCCTGTTGCCCCGTGACGGTCTGTCGCTTGCCCCCGCCACAGGGCGGGCATAGGTTGCGTACGAACGACAGGAGGCCCCCATGGCGACCAAACCCCGCAGCATCTTCGAAGAGGTCGGCACGACCCAAAAGCAAGTGGCGACCCCTGGTGGGATCGACTCTAAGCGGGGCGGCGCACGCAACGCAATCCGCGTCTGGCTGATCATGCTCTTTGCGCTGCTGGCGGTGATGATTGCAGTGGGCGGCCTGACGCGCCTGACAGATTCGGGCCTTTCGATCACTGAATGGGCCCCTGTCACTGGATCCGTCCCGCCGCTAAACGCTGCCGATTGGCAGTCGGAATTTGCCAAGTATCAGGCCAGCCCCGAATACCAGTTGCAAAATGTCGGTATGAGCATGTCCGAGTTCAAATCGATCTATTGGTGGGAATGGGGCCATCGCCAACTGGGCCGTGTCATCGGTTTGGTTTGGGCCGTGGGCTTCTTTGGTTTTCTGGTCACACGCAAGATACCAACCGGGTGGACCGGGCGGTTGTTTTTCGTCGGAGCATTGGGTGGCCTGCAAGGGGCTATTGGCTGGTGGATGGTGTCGAGCGGTCTGCAAGGCGCGCGGACGGATGTTGCCTCTTACCGACTAGCAACGCATCTGGGGCTAGCCTTCATCATTTTTGGCTTTATCACGTGGTATATCCTTAAAATTGGACGCCGCTCTTCTGATCTGCTGACGGCACGGCGCGCCAGTGATGCGCGACTTTGGACACTGGGTAGCGTGTTGATGGTCCTTGCGTTTGTGCAAATCGTGCTGGGCGCACTTGTCGCGGGTATCGACGCTGGACGTGCCTATCCAGATTGGCCGCTGATGGCGGGTGGCTTTTTGCCGCCCGATATGTGGCAGCTGACGCCCGCTTGGCGTAATCTGTTCGAGAACGAAGGTACCGTACAATTCATTCACCGGATGAGCGGGTATATTTTGTTTCTGTTTGGTCTGTTCGTGTGGTGGCGCAGCCGCCGCAGCGCCAATCGCCGGACGCGCAGTGCCTACGCCATGATGATGGCGATGATGGTTGCGCAGATGGTTCTGGGGATCGCTACGGTGATGACCATGGCCACGCCGCATATCGCTATCGTCCATCAGATCGGCGCGGTATTGCTGTGGGTACTGGTCCTGCGTGCCCGTTTCCTATCCCGCTATCCTTTTGCCCAATCCGTCCGAGAGGCCCGTGCATGACCACCCCTTACAACGATCTGCTGGATTTCGAGCGTGAAACGCAGGCGCTGGCACAGGTCGCTGGCCGCCTTGGCTGGGATCAGGAAACGATGATGCCCGACGGCGCTGTCGAGCAGCGAGCCGAAGAGCATGGCGCAATGGCAAGCGTGCTCCACGCCCGCCGTATCGATCCGCGCATCGGCGGGTGGCTGGCAGCCGCCGTGGCCGAAGATGCCGTTGCAGAGGCGCAACTGCGCCACATCCGTCGTAGTTTTACGCGCACTGCCAAAGTGCCGGCGCAACTTGCCAGTGCCATCGCCCGCGAAACCAGCCGCGCACACCGCATCTGGGCGCAAGCGCGGGCAGATGAAAATGTCGCGGCCTTTCTTCCTGCGCTTGAAAAGGTGCTGGCCCTAAAGCGTGAAGAGGCACAGGCGATTGCTGGTGACGCCGATCCTTACAACGCAATGCTCGATGATTACGAGCCGGGGGCCACTGCGGTTCAATTGTCTGCTATGTTCGGGGCGATGCGGCCCCGGTTGGTCGCCTTGCGCGACGAAATCCGGGGGCAAGGACCTGCACCGATTCTGCAAGGCACCTTTCCAGAGGCCGGGCAGATGACTTTGACTAAAGAATTGGCTTTGGCCTTTGGGTATGATCTGAACAACGGTCGGATCGACAAAGCAATTCATCCGTTTTCGTCAGGCTCTGGCCTTGATGTGCGGATCACGACCCGCACTAACCCGAATGATCCCTTCAACTGCTTTTATTCGACCATCCACGAGGTCGGTCACGCTTGTTATGAACAGAACATCGACCGTACCTATTTACTGACCCCACTGGGTGGAGGAGTGTCGATGGGCGTGCATGAAAGCCAAAGCCGAATCTTCGAGAATCAGTTGGGTCGTAGCCGTGCGTTCGCCGGATGGCTTTACGGGCGCATGCGGGACACGTTTGGGGATATCGGGATCGCATCCGAGGATGATTTCTTTGCCTGCGTGAACCGTGTCGCCGATGGCTATATCCGGACCGAGTCGGACGAGGTGCAATACAACTTGCACGTCTTGCTGCGCTTCGACTTGGAACAGGCCTTGGTGCGCGGTGATCTTGCAGTCGCCGATCTGGAAGCCGCTTGGAATGACCGCTTTGCAAGCGACTTTGGATTTGCAGTTGATAAGCCGTCCAACGGCGTTTTGCAGGACGTCCACTGGTCCGAAGGACTGTTTGGGTATTTCCCGACCTATTCGCTAGGCAATGTTTACGCGGGCTGCCTGCACACTGCACTGCGCAACACGGTGCCTAACCTGGATGACCATCTGGCACGGGGGGATACATCGCCCGCGACCGTATGGTTGCGGGAAAACGTGCAGCAGCATGGCGGATTGTTTCAGCCGCGCGAAGTCATCGCGCGTGCATCAGGCGCGACGCCAAGCGAGGCACCCTTGTTGGATTATCTAGAGGCAAAGTTCGGGGCAATTTACGGTATCTGACCGCAGTCCGATCTTTGGGGAATCTACTGGGGTGCCCATTGTTTTGCAGGCACCCCCCTGCGACGTTTCCAGCAAAAGAATGTCAGATCGGCCAGTCGGGTTTGCGTTTGGTAAGGAACGCGTCGATGCCTTCTGCTGTGGCATCAAGCGCCATGTTTTCGATCATGACTGCACCGGTATAGGCGTAGGCCTCGGTCGTTGTCATCGCGGCCTGTGCGTAAAAGGCCTGTTTGCCAATGCGGACGGCAGCCGACAGTTTGGCCGCAATCGTCTCTGCAAAAGCGCGGGTGTCGCGATCAAGGTGGTCGGCGTGCACGACGCGGTTGATCAAGCCTTGGGTGCGGGCCTCTTCGGCTGTCAAGAAGCGACCGGTGGTCAACATTTCAAAGGCCATCTTCGGTGCAACGTTCCGGGTCAGGGCGACCATTGGGGTAGAGCAGAACAAGCCGATATTCACCCCGTTGACGCCAAAACGCGCTTCGTCCCCTGCGACGGCTAGATCGCAGGTGGCGACCAATTGGCACCCAGCAGCTGTGGCAAGGCCTTGCACCTGCGCGATAACGGGCTGGGGTAGGGACTGGACGCGGGCCATCAGGGCGGCGCATCGGTCGAACAACGCCTTTAAGCCCGCCGCACCCTTGTCCGGCTGCGCGCGCAGGTAGCGTAGTTCTGTCAGGTCGTGGCCTGCGCAAAACGCCCGGCCAGCGCCCTTGATGATGACCACGCGCGCGGTGGTATCAGTCGCGATCTCATCTAGGGCGTTGTGCAGCGCCTGTAGCATCGGCGTCGATAGGGCATTCAACCGGTCGGGTGCATTCATGGTCAGCGTCGCCACATGGGCGCAATCGTCACGGGTCAGGATTGTCATGGGCAGCCTTCTGCTATTGTCTGGCCAAAAGGTTAGGGCAGGGAGGCCGCTTTTGGAACCGAAGATGGACGAGGCCGCGCTGATGGATTTCCTCGCGCAGGAATTTCCACAGGTCTGCGATGATTTTGCGATTGATCGACTAAATGCTGACGGTGTTCGTGTACGCTTACGGGTGGCGGATCGGCACCTGCGGCCCGGTGGTACAGTTTCAGGGCCCAGCATGTTCGCACTGGCGGATGTCTCGGTCTATCTTGCGATACTTGCGCGTTTGGGACCGGTGGCGCTGGCGGTTACGACGAACTGTAGCATCGACTTTATGCGTAAACCTGCAAGCGGCGTAGATCTGCTTTGTGATTGCAGGTTGTTAAAGCTGGGGCGACTACTCGCGGTGGGGGACGTTCTGATTTATTCCGAAGGTCAGGACGCGCCTGTGGCCCGGGCTGGTCTGACCTACGCGATACCGCCCCGTTGACAAAAAGGCCAGCCCGAAGGCTGGCCATAGTCGCTCGGGGTAGAAGGGTTAGCGCTGGTAGAAGGCTTTGTTGGCCTCGCGTTGTGCCTGACCAAGGGTCAGGCCGACGTCGCGCAATTCGTGGGGATCAAGGCGGGATAAGCTGCGGCGGGTGGTTCGGCGCAGATCCCAGACAGTGACTGCAACGGCCGCAATCACGCAAATCTGTGCCAGTTTGGGCAGTGCCTTTTGGCTGTTCAGAAGGGCGAGTTGGGTGGAGTGCAGGGCGGCTGCCATTTGTCTGTTCCTAAGATTGTATTGACACAATATAGCGGATTGCTATGATGTAAGGATACAAAGTGAGGCCAGAGCCGTCTAGAGAATGATTGTAACCGATACAATATGGACGCCAGACATTTCCGCCGCGAAATCGCGGTCGAAATACGAAGCATTAGCGCATGCGATCCGCGAGGGTGTCGCTGGAGGCCAGCTGCAACCAGGTGCGCAGCTTCCACCGGTGCGCGATCTTGCTTACCGGGTGGGGGTGACACCGGGAACCGTGGCACGGGCGTATCGCCTTTTGGTCGATGACAGGGTGCTAGTGGCCGGGGTCGGTCGGGGCACATTCGTTGCTGACAGGTCGGCGCATATTCCACCGGGTTTGACACAGGATATCGCGCAAAACATGGCGCCGTCGCTGATGGCCGATTTTCAGTTGGAACAGGCGATCCCCGGCTATCTAGTCAGCCCGCGCATGCCTGATGTCGGGCAGTCCGCATTAATGGCACGAGTCCTTTGCGATCTGGTTGCGCAACCTGCCCAGATGCTGATGCGCTATCCCAGCCGGGTGACGGACCGTGCGGCCCGTGCCGCTTTTCACGCGACCTTGGATGCGCAGGCTGTCGGGCCGGCAGAGGTGGACGATATCGTGCTCGCGCATGGCGGACAGAACGCCGTCGTGATGATCATGCAGACCGTCTTGCACGGTCCCGCGCCTGCGATGATTGTCGACGAGCTAAGCTATAATGGCTTTCGCAGCGCGGCCGAATTGTGCCGGGCAGAGGTTTATTCCGTGCCGTGGGACGATGAAGGTCCGCAATTGGATGCTTTTGCCCAATTGGTACGACAGCATCGGGTGCAGCTTTATTGTACCGCCGCCGAGGTTTGCAATCCGACGACGCGTGCGACGTCCCCCGCGCGGCGCGTAGCAATTGCCGAAATTGCAAAGCGTCACGGTGTCCATGTCATCGACGATGATTGCTATAGCCGAACCCAGCGACTGGGGCCGAGTTATCGTGCGCTGCTACCGGATCTGGGGTGGTATGTTACCTCTCCTTCGAAATCGCTGACGCCTGCCTTACGGATCGGCTTTGCTGTTGCACCGCAAGCTTGCGGACAGGCGTTGGTGCGGACGGCAACGGGCCACAGCTTTGGTTTGTCGCAACTGGTCTGCCACACCTATGCTAGCGTGATGGCGGCACCGGAAATGCCGGGAATAATCGCGGCCGTCACCGCACGGATCGCGCAGGACGTGGCCTGTGCGGTGCAAGTTCTGGCTGGCTACGATTTGGCTTGGGCTGACGGCGCGCCTTTTGTCTGGTTGACGCTGCCATCGCCTTGGCGTGCGGGGGCCTTTGTGGACGCGGCGAAAACCACCGGTGTCGTGCTAAAGTCAGCAGAGGCCTTTGTGCAGCGCGACAGTCGCATGGTCCATGCCGTGCGTATTGCTGTGAATGGTGCGGTTACCCACGACGATTTCCATACTGCGATGCAGCGGTTGCGGGGCTTGTTGGACGCGCCACCGGCCCGGATTGCGGTATAATTGTGGGGTATTATTTTACCTTAATTGTATCGCATTGTTTTTGCATGTTTAATTTGCGTTTGTGCTGCTTGACCGTGCGTTCCTGCTGCGTATAACCCCCTCATCCGAATGACGGGTCAGTGATGGCCCCCGAATAACTCTGGTGAGATATGAAAACCTTTACCGCTACCCCGGCGGATATCGACAAGAAGTGGATCATCGTCGACGCTGAAGGCGTCGTCCTTGGCCGCCTTGCTTCGATCATCGCTATGCGTCTGCGCGGCAAGCATAAGCCGACGTTTACGCCGCACATGGACATGGGCGACAATGTCATCGTGATCAACGCCGAAAAGGTGCAGATCACGGGTAACAAGCGCGAAGAAAAGAACTACTGGCACACGGGCCACCCCGGCGGCATCAAATTTCGCACCACGGGCGAGATTCTGGATGGCAAGCACCCCGAGCGGGTCGTCATGCAGGCCGTCAAGCGGATGCTGCCAGGCGGCAAGCTGAGCCGTCAACAGATGACCCACCTGCGGGTCTTTGCGGGCGCTGAGCACGGCATGGAAGCCCAGAAGCCCGAAGTTCTGGACGTCGCGTCCATGAACAAGAAGAACACGAGGACCGCATAATGGCCGATCAGATCAACTCTCTTGAAGAGCTGGGCAATGCCGTGACCGCCGATATCGGTGGTGTGCAAGGCTCGGAAACGCCAATCGCCGCCCCGCGCGAGCCCGTTCGTGATGCACTTGGTCGTGCATATGCGACTGGCAAGCGTAAGGATGCGGTTGCTCGCGTCTGGATCAAGCCAGGTTCCGGCAAGGTCACAGTCAACGGTAAGCCGATCGATGATTACTTCAGCCGTCCCGTGCTGCAGATGATCCTTAAGCAGCCGTTCCAAATCGCTGGCGTCGTTGGTGAATTTGACGTGATGGCGACTGTTGCCGGTGGTGGCCTGTCCGGTCAAGCTGGTGCGGTTAAGCACGGTGTATCTAAGGCGCTGCAGCTGTACGACCCGACCCTGCGTGCGGCATTGAAAGCTGCTGGATTCTTGACCCGCGACAGCCGCGTCGTCGAGCGTAAGAAGTACGGCAAAGCGAAAGCTCGTAAGAGCTTCCAGTTCTCCAAGCGTTAAGCTGGTCGAACGAGGTTTTGGAAAAGGGCGGCCCGTTGGGTCGCCCTTTTTCGTTTGTTCGCAGTCATATTTTTTTCTAAAACGAAAGTGTCCGCGAAGGTTTTACCGGATCAAAAACTTTCGTCTCCGGTATGGTACTTTGACATTTAGTCTGGCGCTGGCAGTAGATTTTGCCGGTACCCAAGTTCGCGATAACCTAGTGTTCGCCGCCTGACAGAAGATTCCCATAGGCGGCCTGATATGCGATATTTGGCGCATGAGACGCTTCGACATCTGCCTTTACCTTGGCCCCGCCGATCTCGCCGAGCTTCAAGCTCTGCTGAGCAACCGCAA